>NZ_JAWXXL010000056.1:0-15736 GCF_034334985.1 Acutalibacter intestini
GTTTCCTTTGAGCCGGTTCCCGAAGGGGAGCTTTGAAAGGCTTGAGCCGTATGAGGGGAAACTCTCATGTACGGTTCTTAGGGGAGGCTCCGGCAGTAATGCCGGGGTCTTACCCGACCTGTACCGTTTAGACCAGGAGATCAACGACAGGGGCATCATGGTCGACCAGCGGCTTGCTGCTCAGGCTGTACGCTGTGATGCCGAGTTCAAGGCGAGGGCCACCGCCCAGGCCCAGCAGCTCACCGGGCTTTCCAACCCCAACTCGCTGGCCCAGGTGAAGGGCTGGCTGGCGGAGCGGGGGATCGAGGTGGACAGCCTCGACAAAAAGGCCATCAAGGGCCTTCTCCCCCAGGCCACTGGCGAGGTGCGGCAGATGCTGGAACTGCGGCTTCTGCTGGGAAAAACCTCAGTGAAGAAGTACGAGGCCATCCAGCGGTCAGTCTGCTCTGATGGCAGAGTTCACGGGCTGCTCCAGTTTTATGGTGCCAACCGCACAGGCCGCTGGGCCGGGCGGCTGGTGCAGGTGCAAAACCTCCCGCAGAACCACATTCCCGACCTGGCCCTGGCCCGGGGCCTGGTCAAGCGGGGCGAGTTCGACCAGGTGGAGATGCTCTACGACTCCACCCCCGGAGTCCTCTCGGAGCTGATCCGCACCGCCTTCGTCCCCAAGCCTGGGTTCCGCTTCATCGTGGCGGACTTCGCAGCAATCGAGGCAAGGGTGCTGGCCTGGTTCTCTGGGGAGCAGTGGCGGCTGGACACCTTCCAGCAGGGCGGCGATATTTACTGCGCCTCGGCCAGCAAGATGTTCCACGTCCCAGTGGAGAAACATGGCCAGAACGCACATCTCCGTCAGAAGGGCAAGATCGCGGAACTGGCCCTCGGCTACGGCGGCAGCGTGGGTGCGCTCACCTCCATGGGCGCACTGGACATGGGGCTGGCTGAGGAGGAGCTTCAGCCGCTGGTGGATCAGTGGCGGGGAGCCAACCCCCACATCGTGAAATTCTGGTGGGACGTGGATGCCGCGGCGATGAAGGCTTTCCGGGCCAAGACCGAGGTGCGGCTCGGTTCGCTGTGTTTCGCCTGCCGTTCTGGGATGATGTTTATTACCCTCCCCTCCGGGCGGCGGCTCTCCTATGTCAAGCCCCGGCTGATGCCAAACCGTTTCAATCGGGAGAGCCTCACCTATGAGGGTGTGGGCGAAAACAAGAAGTGGTCACGCATCGAGACCTACGGCCCCAAGCTGACCGAGAACATCGTACAGGCTACCTCACGCGACCTGTTGGCCCTCGCCATGCTCCGCCTGCGGAACGCCGGCTTCGAGATCGTCATGCACATCCATGACGAGGCCGTGGTGGAGGTGCCGGAGGGTGTGTCCTCCGTGGATGAGATTTGCCGCATCATGTCCGAGGCCCCGGCCTGGGCCGTTGGCCTCCCGCTCCGGGCGGACGGTTACGAATGTGAATTTTATCGAAAGGATTAGGTGTTTTTTAGATGAATGAACTTGTGAAAATCAACTATAGCGGCGGCGACCGCCCCACCGTCAGCGGTCGGGAATTGCACCGGGCTTTGCAGATCAGGACCGCATACAAAGACTGGTTTCCCCGGATGTGCGAGTACGGTTTTGCCGAAGGAGTGGACTTTAGCGCAATTTTGAGCGAAAGTACCGGCGGCAGGCCCAGCACCGACCACCAGCTCACCATCAACATGGCGAAGGAGCTGTGCATGATCCAGCGCACCGACATCGGTAAGCAGGTGCGGCAGTATTTCCTCCAGGTGGAGGCGGCATGGAACAGCCCGGACGCAATCATGGCGCGGGCCTTGCAGTTCGCCAATGACCGTTTGGCGATGCTGACCCAGCAGAACGCCGAGCTGACCGGCACCATTGCTGTTCAGAACCAGCAGATTGCGGAGCTGCAGCCCAAGGCCAGCTACTACGACCTGGTGCTGAACTGCAAGGACCTCATTTCCACCTCCGCCATCGCCAAGGACTACGGCAAGTCGGCGGTCTGGATGAACCGCTGGCTCCACGAAAAGGGTGTGCAGTTCAAGCAGGGCGACATCTGGCTTCTTTACCAGAAGTACGCCGAAAAGGGCTACACCAGCACTAAGACCCACAGCTACTCCGGCACCGATGGGGAGCCGCACACCAAGGTGCATACTTACTGGACACAGAAGGGCCGCCTGTTCATCTACGGCCTGATGAAAGAGGACGGCATCCTGCCGCTGATCGAAAGGGGGGCCTGACTATGGGTATCAGCAGATACAACTCGGAGGGGTATGCGGACCCCACCGCTTACGAGGCCATCCGCAACATTGAGTCCTTCCGGGTGGACCATCCCAATGGCTACATCGAGGTCAATATGGAGACCTTCTTCCCCTGCACGACCACCAAAGCGAAGAAACTGTTCCGGCTCGTCCGGGCCTACTGCTCCGAGGCGCAGCAGAAGGAGCTGCTGGCGGCACTGGTCCACAAGGCCAAGTCCTGCTTGGAGGAGGCCATGAGCATGGAAGGGTCCCTGGACGATCTGCCGTGTGACCCGAAGGAGTACCAGGAGCGGCTTCGGCGGTTCAAGGCCCTGACCCGGCAGCACACACAGCTCACTCGGAACATCCGTGACCTGACAGCGGGGAGGCAGCTATGAAAATCAAGGTATCTATCGGCAACAGCCGGATGGACAAAAAGTGGAGGCTGTCGGAAATGGAGCTGGACGAGTTCCGCGACCGCATCTTCCAGACCAAGGTGACCGCCGAGACATTGGCGGAGTTCAAGAAAATGCCCAAGGCCCAGCAGGATGCCATCAAGGACATCGGCGGCTTTGTCCTCGGCACTCTGAAGGGGGGCCGCAGGAAGAAGGACTGTGTGTTGACCCGCTCGGCCCTGTCTCTGGACATGGACTACGCCTCCCCGGAGGTCATAGAGCAGGTGGAGATGTTCTTCTCCTTCCGCTGCTACTTCTACTCCACCCACAAGCACACCCCGGAGGCCCCCCGGCTCCGGCTCATCATCCCCTTGTCCCGCGAGGTCGGGCCGGACGAGTACATGGCGGTGGCCCGGAAGGTGGCGGAGGAGATCGGCATCGAGCAGTTCGATGACACCACCTACGAGCCGAGCCGCCTGATGTACTGGCCCTCCACCTCCTCGGACGGCGAGTTCGTGTGTAAGGAGATCGATGGCGACCTGCTCGACCCGGATACCATCCTGGCAAAGTACACCGACTGGCACAATACGGCGGAGTGGCCTGTGTCCCGCCGCCAACAGATTATCGTGCAGCGGGAAATCAAGAAACAGGCCGACCCGCTGACCAAGGCGGGGATGGTCGGAGCATTCTGCCGCGCCTACTCCATCACCGCCGCCATTGACACCTTTCTCCCGGATGTCTATAAGCACAGTTCCATGCCGGGGCGCTACGACTACATCCCCGCCGATTCCCATGCCGGTGTGGTCATTTACGATGACTGCTTTGCCTACAGCCACCATGCCACCGACCCGGCCTGTGGTCGGCTGCTGAACGCCTTTGACGTGGTGCGGCTGCACAAGTTCGGCGCTCTGGACGGCAAGGCCGACCCGGACGATCCCCCCTCCAAGCTGCCCTCCTTCCAGGCCATGCAGGACTTCGCCGTCCAGGACACCCAGGTGAAGCTCCAGCTTGCCAAGGAGCGTCAGGCTGTGGCGGAGTCCGAGTTCTCCGCCCAGACCGGGGACGATTGGCAGACCGAGCTGGAGTTGGACAAGCGAGGCCGTGTGAAGGACACCCTCACCAACATCGCCGCCATCGTCCGCAACGATCCCAACCTCCAGAATATCGTCTACAACGAGTTCAAGGGCATGGTGGATGTGATCGGGCCGCTGCCCTGGAAGCAGGTGCGTCCCGGATGGAATGACGCCGACCTCGCCAACGCCAAGCTGTACTTCGAGCGGGTCTATGGCGTGTGGTCGCCCTCTAAGTTCAAGGACGCTCTGCTGGCGGTGGTGTCCGCCGAGCGGCTCTACCACCCGGTAAAGGAATATCTGAACGGCCTGACCTGGGACGGGACCGAGCGGCTGGACACCCTGCTGGTAGAGTACATGGGTGCCGAGGACACGGCCTACGTCCGGGCGGTGACCAGGAAAACTCTGTGTGCGGCGGTAGCGAGGATTTATGAGCCGGGGATCAAGTTCGACTCCATGCTCGTCCTCAACGGCCCCCAGGGAATGGGCAAGTCCACCTTCTACGCCCTGCTGGGCCGGGAGTGGTTCTCCGACTCCCTCTCCATTGCCGATATGCGGGACAAGACCGCCGCCGAGAAGCTCCAGGGCTACTGGATTCTGGAGATTGCTGAGATGAACGGCATCAAGAAGGTGGACGTGGAAACGGTCAAGTCCTTTCTCAGCCGGTCGGATGATAAGTTCCGGCAGGCATACGGCACCGTGGTGGAGAGCCATCCGCGCACCAATATCATCGTTGGCTCCAGCAACGCCGACCGGGGCTTTCTCCGGGATGTGACCGGCAACCGCCGCTTCTGGCCCGTCAATGTCACTGGCCTTGGGGCCAAGCATCCGTGGGAGCTGGCGGAGGTAGACCAGGTGTGGGCCGAGGCTCTGGAGCGGTACCGTGCCGGGGAGGAGCTGTACCTCAAGGGCGATGTGGCGGAGGAGGCTTACCAGGCCCAGCAGGATGCCATGGAGACCGATGACCGCGAGGGGTTGGTGGAGCAGTATCTGGAATGCCTTCTCCCGGAGAATTGGGCCAGCATGGACCTCTACCAGCGCAGGAGCTACCTGGGCGGAGGTGAGTTCTCCGGCTCTGCCGCCACCGGCACTGTGCGCCGGGAGCGGGTGTGCTGCATGGAGATTTGGTGTGAGTGCTTCGGCAAGGAACGCGAGAACATCAAGCGGACGGACTCCTACGAGATCGAGGGCATCCTCCAGAAGATCGGCGGCTGGGCCATCACCACTGAGAACAAGTTCGGCAAGACCCGGTTCCCTCTGTACGGGACGCAGAAGACCTTCGTGCGGGGATAGATTGCGTTTCTACTGTTTCCAGTATCACGGTAGAAACAAACACAGAAACAGGGAGAAAGTCAGTATCCACAGGGGTTTTCGGCTCCTTGTTTCTGTGTTTCTATCTTTCCTTATGGAGTATTGAAATAGATAAAAAGAAGTAGCGGAAACACGCCTATATGCGCGTATAGGGGTTTTGGAGCTAAGAAACACAGATAGAAACAGGAGGCCGGAAACAGTGAAGGAAAGTGCCATCGAGCGAAAGCTCGTCACCGAGGCAGTTAAGCGTGGGGGGCTGGCACCCAAATTCGTGTCACCCGGTTTGGATGGGGTGCCCGACCGCCTCCTGCTGTTCCCTGGTGGTAAATTGGCCTTCGTGGAGGTCAAGGCTCCTGGGGAAAAGCCCCGGCCCATCCAGCGCAGACGCATCGAGCAGCTTACCGCTCTGGGCTTCCAGGTGTACGTCCTGGACAGCAAAGAGCAGATTGGAGAGATTATGGATGAAGTACAAGCCTTATGATTATCAGACCTTCGCCACGAACTTCGTGCTGGAGCATCCGGCCTGCGGCCTGATCCTCGATATGGGCCTGGGCAAGAGCGTCATCACGCTGACCGCCCTCTGGTCTCTGCTCCTGGACAGCTTCGATGTGGGCAAGGTGCTGGTGGTGGCCCCCAAGCGAGTGGCGGAGAACACCTGGCCCACCGAGCTGAAAAAGTGGGAGCATCTGGACGGCCTCACCTGGTCGCTGGTGCTGGGCAGCGAGAAGGACCGCCGCGCCGCCCTACAGCGCAGGGCGAAGATTTACATCATCAACCGGGAGAATGTCACCTGGCTGGTTGACAACTACCGCTGGGATTTCGACACACTGGTCATTGACGAGCTGTCCTCCTTCAAGAGCAGCAAGGCGCAGCGGTTCCGGGCTTTGAAAAGGGTGCGGCCCCGTATCAACCGGGTCATCGGCCTGACCGGGACCCCGCAGCCCAACGGCCTCCTCGACCTGTGGCCCCAGATGTACCTTTTGGACATGGGCCAGCGGCTGGGCCGGTTCGTAGGTGGATACCGGGAGCGGTTCTTCCTGCCGGACAAGCGCAATCGGGAGGTCATCTACAGCTACAAGCCCAAGGAGGGCGCAGAGGAGAAGATCTACGAGTTGATCTCCGACATCTGCATCTCTATGAAAGCCGCCGACTACTTGGATATGCCGGAGCTGGTCGCCAGCAGGGTCGAGGTTCAGATGAATGCCAAGGAACAGAAGCTGTATGAGGGGTTCGAGCGGGATATGGTCCTCGATCTGAAGGACGGCGACCTGGATGCCGTGAACGCCGCCGCCCTCTCCGGCAAGCTGGTGCAGATGGCGAACGGCGCGGTCTATGGCGAGAACCGAAAAGTCCACCATATCCACGACCGAAAGCTGGATGCCTTGGAGGACATCATCGAGGCGGCAAACGGCAAGCCGCTCCTGGTGGCATATTGGTACAAGCACGACTTGGAGCGCATCCGCCAGCGGTTCGAGGTCCGCACCATCGACACCCCGAAGGACATCGCCGATTGGAATGAGGGTAAAATCCCTGTCGCCCTCATCCATCCCGCCTCTGCCGGGCACGGCCTCAACCTCCAGGACGGCGGGTCCACCATCGTATGGTTTGGCCTCACCTGGTCGTTGGAGCTCTACCAGCAGCTAAACGCACGGCTCTGGCGGCAGGGCCAGAAACACACGGTGGTCATCCAGCACATCGTGGCGGCGGGGACCCATGACGAGGACATCATGAATGCGCTGGAGAAAAAGGACATGAGCCAGACCGCTCTGATTGCTGCGGTCAAGGCCCGGATTGGAGGTGTCACATGAGTGAACGAGTGGAAAGGATGATCAAAGAGTACCCCAGCATGGTCATGGAGCGGGACTGCCTTCGGCACCAACTCGCCAACTTTCAAGGGATCACCGAGGAGGAGGTCATTGACTCCATGACCTTCTCCTCCCCGGAGGGGGAGCGCGTTCAGACCAGCAACATCACGGATAAAACGGCCTCCATCGCCATTTCCTTCCGTGACCGGGTCCACCGCATCAACCGGGATTGGATCGACCACCTGACCGTCAAGCTGCTGGCCTTGGAGGAGGAGATAGACTTTTTCCATTCGGCGATTCGGGCCATATCCCCGGAGCTGGCTCCGTTGATGTGGGATTTGACCGTGGAGCGGCTCACCTGGGATGCTGTGGAGGCAAAGCACCATGTGTGCCGGGCCACCATCGGAAAATATCGAAAAAAGGCCATCTGCGAGTTGGATGCACTCTACGCCGCCCATGACAAGGAGATGGCGGACTACATACTGCGATAGGAGGCAGCAGAAATGTGTAAAAGAGGGGACATTTACTTTGTGAACTGCGGATGCGACACCAGCAGCTCCTTGCAGTGCGGTGTGCGCCCGGTTTTGGTAGTGAGCAACGATGTGGCGAACGCCCACTCCCCCGTGGTGACTGTGGTGCCGCTGACTGGCCAGCTTCGGAAGAAGCGGTCGCTGCCGACCCATGTGCTGATCCCCTGCTCCAAGCGGCACGGCCTCACCCAGCCCAGCGTGGCCCTGGCGGAGCAGGTGACCTCTATGGACAAAAGCAAGCTGGTGGAGCGCCGGGGCCACATCAAGGATCACGGCATCATGGCGAGGGTCACCAAGGCTCTCCAAATCCAGATCGGGGCTGTGGACAAAGTTTATTAACTTGCTGACAGGGCCAAGCCTATGGTATACTGGTTCCGGCAAAAGCCTCGCTGCTACGGGCTTTTGCAAATAAAGCAGGAGGTATCATCATGGAAGCAGCAGTATTTGAACAGACGCATCCACCTACAGAAAAAATTCAGTACAAAGACAGTACATATGAGATCGTGTCAAAAGTCGCATACCTAATAGGTGTTCCATTTCGGATATTTGAGAATGAACACGAGTCGCCGCAAATGGCTGTCTATCAAAAGCTGGCGCAGGATAAAAACGCCAGAATTATCAGAAATTTATGTATCGTCCGAACTGACATCGAGCGAAACTTTAAAAAAATAAATGACAAAATGCGGATGGATTTGAAATCGATCATTTCTCTGCCGGAATATGTGTCAGCCTCTGCCATAAACGAATTGACGGCAGACGGCATCAACTTCATTAAAAAATCAAGCACGATGCTCTCCGGCCACATTGTGGAGATCAACCGCATTATTTCAGACCGCATCAACAATTGCAAACATCTTTTCCCGCTTTGGCTGGATTGGCAGTATGTGCGTGATCTTTTCATCATGCCGAACGGTCTGAGCGAGAAGGATACCAAGGATGCCGCAGTGGTGTATTATGAGAGCCTCTCATTTTACCCATATCAGATGTATATAAACTGGATTCCCCAAGATGAAGGGAACATTCTGTATAATGACAAAAAGTTCGTGACCCTCCTCTATCAGTGGCATAATGATGAGTTTACCGAGTACAGCAAGGTGTCCGATGCCGGTAGCTACGTCAAGGGAAACATCTACGACTACATTGCCGATAGCGAACAGGTGGTCGTAGTGGTCGATTGCGAGAATTCCGACCCCTACAAACTGAGTGCCACCCTTCGGCGGCTGAACCGTGAATATCTGGATAAAATCAAGACCATAATCCTCTTTGATGATGTCCACACCGCATCAGCTTGGAGCATCCTGGAGAAGTTCACCAGTATTCCTGTGGAACACATCACTATCGAGCGGATCAAGCAGAATAAGTCGCTGGTGGATATCAGGCTGACGGCGAGGGCCTGTCAGGAGCACTACGAGAATAAAATCGACTCCTTCATTATCGTTTCCAGCGATTCCGACTATTGGGGCCTTATATCCTCGCTGCCGAGGGCGCGGTTCCTGGTTATGATCGAACGGGAAAAGTGTGGTCCCGACATGAAAGCGGCATTGACGGATTCCGGGATTTTCTACTGCTACTTGGATGACTTCTATTCCGGCGATTCGGAAGAACTGAAGATGAACGCCCTGTTCCGGGAGATGCGCATCTACATGGAACAAGCTGTGAAGTTGAATGTCAACGCCATGCTGGACGATGCGCTCCGGGTCACCCGGATCACGATGCCCTCCTCGGAAAGAAAGCAATTCTATGACAAATACATCAAAACGCTCCAGCTTGTAATCAATGAAGCCGGGGATGTGTCCTTGGCAATCAAGGTCAAATGACAGAAAGAGAGGGTGCGCAACATGAGGATGCTATTCTGTAAAATTTCCTGCATGAAGTATTACAAGGGCCACTGCGATGCCGATGTGCCTCTGAATGGAGGCAAATACGTCCAAGAGCATGGATATGGGCACGAAGAGTTCAATTTCCTTCCCTGGCTCATGGAAGGTGAGTCAGAAGAAGAATGCCTGGGCTTTGTGGAGCCGAAATCTAACAAGGGCCGGAGGAACACGTTCCATATCGAAAACATCGAGGGCTGCGCCGCTTTGAAGGACGAGCCTTTTGTGGAGGATGTCCTTGTGGTCTGGTGCGCCACCCGGCAGCAGAAAGATATCACCGTTGTTGGCTGGTACAAACACGCTACGGTCTGGCGTGACCTGCAAGGCTTTATTGTTGAGTATGAAGATGGTACGGAAGAGGAGCGGTGTTTTAATATTCGGGCAAAAGCCTCGGACTGCGTGCTTCTCCCGGAAGGTGAGCGCAACCGGGCCAAGTGGTCGATCCCTTCGGCGCGTTATACACGAGCGTATGGTTTTGGGCAATCGATGGTCTGGTACCCCGTTGAGGAGGAGGCGAAGCCCTATCTGGCCAAACTGCTCGATAGCATTGATAGCTACAATGAGGAGAACTGGCTCCGCCGCTTCCTTCCAGAGGTGTGACCGCATACTAAGTGCATACTGACTTTTCATTTTCCATGTGCTATGATTAAAATCGCAAAGACTGTAGGGACCCGGAGGCGACCGCCTCCTGGGTCCTTTTCCTTTGCCGGACGCGGCTTACATCCTTTCCCCGTGTCCGTACATAGGAAAGGAGCGTGTGTTTATGAAACGTCAGAACACGGGCGGCGGTGGCTGACCATGCCGCGCCGACCCAACACCCCATGCAAGCACCCCGGCTGTGGTCGGCTGGTCCCCTACGGTGAGGCGTACTGCGAGGAGCATCGACCGCTCCACGCGCACGACACCAAGACCACCACCGAGAAGGGATACGGTCGCCGCTGGCAGAAGGCCCGCACAGCTTTCCTCCATGCGCACCCCTTGTGTGCCAGGTGCCAAGCGAAGGGCCAACTGGTCAAGGCCACTGTGGTCGACCACATCATTCCCCACCGCGGTGACCCCGAACTGTTCTGGGACACTGACAACTGGCAGCCGCTGTGCAAGCGATGCCACGACCAAAAGACTATGACGGAAGATCGCTACCAGGAGTTTCGGTACTGAGCCGCGGCCCCCAGGGGTGGTCCAAATCTCTACGGCCCTCCCCCTGCTGACCGGGGCGCCCTCTTTTGTGTTTTTTCGCAAAATTCGCCAGGGGGGACACCCCCGGAGCTGGGGCCGGAGTGGGCCAAGCCCCTCCGCACCATAGGTTTTCGCAAAATGGGCAGACCCCCGTTTTGCGAAAAAGTTCACCAATACTGCCGCTTGGGATGAAGTTTTACCTCTCCCCGGCGGCATTTTTCTTGCGCCAAGAAAGGATACCACAGCCATGACGGAATATCAGGAGAGTCAGATTCGCGGGCTGCGGATGCGGGGCGCGGGCTATAAGGCCATCGCCTCTGCTACCGGGCTTTCCCGCGACATCGTGCGCAACTACTGCAAGAGCCACGGCCTTGACGGGCTGGCTGCTGTGTTCACTATGAACATGAAGGAGCAGATCGAGAAGGGCCTCGCCTGCGCTGGTTGCGGCAGGCCGCTGGAGCAGCCGCGCACCGGCAGGCGGCGGCGGTTCTGCTCAGATCAATGCAGACGGCACTGGTGGGCAGCTCACCCGGAGCAGAGCGCACACAGTGCCGAGGCCACCTACCACGGCACCTGCGCCTACTGCGGACAGCCCTTTCAGTCCTACGGAAACCAGACCAGAAAATATTGCAGCCATGAGTGCTACATCCACGACCGCTTCTGGAGAGCGGAGGAAGGTCGGGAGCCGTATGCTTCTCCCCGGCTGCGTCAGGAGGATTCGTCATGAGTGAAATGCAATGGCAAACGCTCCCGCTCGGTCAACTGCGCCCCGCGGCCTACAACCCTCGGAAGGCACTCAAACCCAGCGATAAGGAGTATCAGAAAATCAAAAACTCCATCCAGGAGTTCGGCTATGTGGAGCCGATCATCGTCAACTACGACATGACGGTCATCGGGGGCCACCAGCGGCTGACCGTTTTGAAGGACCTCGGTTATACCGAGGCGCAGTGCGTTGTCCTCCACATCGAGGACGAGGCCAAGGTCAAGGCACTGAACATCGCCCTCAACAAAATCTCCGGCGAGTGGAACGAGCAGCTCCTCGCCGACCTGCTGGTGGATTTGCAGGACGCACAGTTTGACCTCGACCTCACCGGCTTCGAGGCCCCGGAGATCGACCAGATTTTCTCCAAGCTCCACAACAAGGACATCGAGGAGGACAACTTCGATGTGGTGGAGGAGCTGAAGAATCCGCCCTTCTCCAAGACCGGGGACATCTGGACGCTGGGCCGTCACCGCGTTCTCTGCGGCGACTCCACCCTCCCGGAGACTTTCAAGCTGCTCATGGAGGGCAAACGGACTAACCTCGTTCTGACGGACCCGCCCTACAACGTGAATGTGGAGGAAACGGCTGGCAAGATCAAAAACGACAATATGCCGGATGCCGACTTCTACAACTTCCTGTTCTGTGCCTTCGTGAACATGGAGCAGAACATGGAGAAGGATGCCTCCATCTATGTGTTCCACGCCGACACCCAAGGGCTGACCTTCCGGCGAGCCTTCGCCGATGCCGGGTTCTACCTTTCCGGCTGCTGTATCTGGAAGAAGAACGCCCTGGTTCTGGGCCGCTCCCCTTACCAATGGCAGCACGAGCCGTGTCTGTTCGGCTGGAAAAAGGGCGGGTCTCACCAATGGCATTCAGATCGCAAACAGACAACCATCTGGGAATACGACAGGCCCAAGTCCAGCAAGGACCATCCCACCATGAAACCCATTGCTCTGATGGCCTACCCCATCAAAAACTCCACCATGACCAACTGCATCGTCCTCGACCCCTTCCTTGGCTCCGGCTCCACGCTGATCGCCTGCCAGGAAACCGGGCGCATCTGCTATGGGGTGGAATTGGACGAGAAGTTCATGGATGTTATCGTCAAACGGTACATCGAGCAGGTCGGCTCCTCCGATGGGGTATCGGTGTTGCGGAACGGTGCCACCTACACCTACGATGAGCTGGTGGGTGAGGAAATCCCGCTGTTCTGAGGGGGTACGCAGATGGAAAAACCGATTTTCCGGGTCTGTAGTTTTTCTGGCGGGAAGGACTCGACCGCTATGCTCCTCCGGCTGCTGGAGGAAGGTGTGCCGGTTGATGTTATCCTTTTCTGCGATACGGGGCTTGAATTTCCTGCCCTCTACGACCACATTCGGAAGGTAGAGCGGAACATCGGCAGGGAGATTACCACAGTCAGATGCCCGGACGATTTCGAGTATCTGTTTGCGCATAAGCCCATCAATCGAAAACCCAGGTCGCGCAATGCTATGAAATACGGGACGGATCGTGACGGTTATAGCTGGGCCGGTCCAAAGCTGCGCTGGTGTACCGAAGTCCTCAAAAACCGCCCCAGGGAGCAGTACCTCCAGCGGCTCCGAGAGGAATACGAGGTGCTGGAGTACATCGGCATCGCCGCCGATGAGACCCACCGCATCAACCGAAAGTGCAACCAGAAGGATGGGGCGCGGCTCCCACTGGTGGAATGGGGCATGACGGAGGCCGACTGCCTCGCCTACTGTAAGGAGCGCGGCTACGATTGGGGCGGGCTTTACGAGAAGTTCCATCGCGTGTCCTGCTGGTGCTGCCCGCTCCAATCTCTGGCGGATTGCCGTGTGCTGTACCGGGATTTTCCCGACCTGTGGGAGCAGCTCAAGCGGTGGGACGCCATGACCTGGCGCTCCTTCAAATCGGACTACACTGTTTTACAACTGGAACAACGCTTTGATTTCGAGGACGAATGGCTGAAGGCCGGGAACCGCCTCGGGACCAAGGCGTTTTATTCTGCCCTGCGGGAAAGGCTGGTGGAGTTGGATGGAACAGAAAAACCCACTCACCCTCGGCAGCCTGTTTGACGGCTCCGGGGGATTTCCCTTGGGCGGGCTGCTGGCTGGCGTCACTCCAGTCTGGGCTTCGGAGATCGAGCCGTTCCCCATCCGGGTGACCACCAGGCGGTTCCCCACTATGAAACACTACGGCGACATTTCCCGGATGGATGGCGGGAAGATCGAGCCAGTGGACATCATCACCTTCGGCTCCCCCTGCACCGACATGAGCATCGCCGGGAAAAGGGCTGGGCTGGATGGCGCTCAGTCCTCGCTGTTCTATCAGGCCATCCGAATCATCCAGGAAATGAGGTGTGCCACCAATGGGAGATACCCGCGATGGATATGCTGGGAGAATGTTGTCGGTGCATTCAGTTCAAACCGGGGCTTCGATTTCAAAGCGGTCCTCGAAGCGGTCATCGGCATCAGCGAGCCGGGGGCCGAGGTGCCTATGCCTGAGAAAGACCGCTGGCCCTACGCCGACATTTACATGGGAGAGCGATGGAGCGTTGCGTACCGCACTTTTGATGCGCAACATTGGGGAGTCCCCCAGCGAAGACGCAGGGTCTACCTTGTCGCAGATTTTGCAGCCCGTGGTGCCGGAAGGGTACTATTTGAGTCCGAAGGCTTGTCGGGGTATTCTGCGGAGGGCTTCCGCTCGTGGCAAAGAGCTGCCAGAGGTTCTCCGGCTGGCTCTGGAGCGGCAGGCGGCATCTGCTTGAACGACCAAGGCGGCAGTCGGATGGACATTTCCCAGGGGGTGACCGCTACCCTCCGCGCCCAGGAGCATGGACATCCACCCTGCATCGTGGAACAGAATGGTGTGGTCTTTGAAAACCACAGCCAGGACACCCGGTATGTGGGGCCTCTGAACACGGCACCGACTGTGTCCGCCACCTACGGCGCCGGGGGCAACAACCAGCCCTTCGTGGTCGGCGAGGCCCCCACCCCCAAGACGCTGAAGATTCGCTCCGGCTGCGAGGGCGGCGGCAAGGGCGCACTCATCCAAGAGGACAAATCCGCCACCCTCTCTTGCAACAATGACCAGACTGTGTTTGTTCCCTGCCAGGACGCAGACGCGGCGGTTCGGGCCTTCAGCATCGGTGCCGCTTTCAGTGCCGGGATGCTTTCGGAAAACCCCCGTGCCGGTATCTATGAGGCAGACACCTCCCGGACACTCGACCAGGGCGGCGGCAATCCGGCCTGCAACCAGGGCGGCATCGCCGTGGTGGGAGGGCCAACCTACGCCATGACTCCTTGCACCTTCACTCAGATAGACAAGGAGAAGGCCCCCACTCTGAACGCACGGGACTACAAAGACCCTACCTTTGTCAACAGCGGCTACTATGTGAGAAGGCTTACCCCGACCGAATGCGCCAGGTTGCAAGGGTTCCCGGATTGGTGGTGTGCTGGCTTGGAAACGCCGGAGCCGACCGAGGCCGACATCGAGTCCTGGTCTGCCATCTGGGAAACACACCGAAAGCTGGTCAGCGGCTCCCCGCGGCCCAAGAGCCGGAACCAGATCGTCAAGTGGCTGAAGGCCCCCCACTCCGATTCCGCTGAATATAAAATGTGGGGGAACGGGGTTGCCTTGCCGAATGTGTTCTTTGTCCTGGCGGGCATTGTGTGGAGTACACAATTTGGCACAGAGTAATTTGTCACAGTTATGGTGGGAAACAACTTGCTATTCCGGGCCAGTAGAGCGAATATGGGACTACAATAAAACAAGGGGGTTTCCACCATGACAATCAACTACAACGTGACCGGCACCGAGCGCAAGCGCCTCGCCGACTACATTTCCGGCTTTATGGGTACGGACAAGAAGTACCTGGGCGCGCCGACCTTCGCCTACCAGATTGGCTACCTCACCGTCAGCAAGGATGGCGCGGTCAGCTTTGAGGATCGGGGCTACAACAGCGACATCGACGCGCTGATGGCGGAGCTGGAGGGCCAGGGCTTCCACACCGAGGACACCATCGCCAAGGCCGACACCACCGAGGCGGAGGCCAACAGCGGCGGGGATGCCGCCCAGCCGGACGAGGCCCAGGCCGGCACCGAGCCGGAGTCCGCTCCCGCCGAGGAGGGCATCACCCAGCCCCACGGCTTCGGCCTGACAGTCACCCTCCCCGCCGCCAGCCTGCCCTCCGAGGCACTGGACAACCTCACCAGCCTCCTCGCCGCCAAGGGACGGCTCATCCGCAAGGCCCTGGGTGTGGAGACCCTCCCGGTGGAGGTCAGCCCCGACACGGTCTCCTTCCCCTGGTTCGAGGGCCGGGACCTCGATGCTGATGAGGTCAAGACCTACACCCACCTGATCGCCGCCCTCTGCGATATGGCCCGGAGCCAGAAACGCATCACCGCCAAGGAAAAGGCCACCGACAACGACAAGTACGCCTTCCGGTGCTTCCTGCTCCGGCTGGGCTTTATCGGGGCCGAGTTCAAAGACGAGCGGAAAATCCTGCTCCGCAACCTCTCCGGCAACAGCGCGTTCAAGTCCGGCAGCAGAGAGGAGGTGGCCGACCA
>NZ_JAWXXL010000057.1:0-14935 GCF_034334985.1 Acutalibacter intestini
GGCTCGACAAATGTCGGAGACTCTGGAAAAACTGCGAACGTAAATTACAGAACTCTTTTCAAATGTTTTCTCTTGCCTTTATTCGTCTGCTCTTAAATAGATGCTAAACAGATTCTTAACCTTCGTCACGCCCTTCACGTCCTCCACATCGAAGATAGGCCCTGCGGCAAAGATGATCTGCTGGGGCCGGACGCTGCCGTCGATGTGGTGGGTCGCTATGACCTCAACATACTGCTTCCGTTTCGTCTGGCTCTGCATCTGGCTCCACCTCCTGGTCGGCATATCCATCGCCAAAGGCGTCACTCTCTATCTCTATGATTTCTTGGATGGGGACGCAGGCTGTTGAGAGAAACAGGATGCCTGTCTGCGTATCTATATCCTCAACCTCGCCTGTCTCCCGGATGTAGGTGCCCAACTCCAGACCGCCAATCACTCGTTCCAAGCAGAAATAGGTGACGGCTATCTTGTCCCCGGACTGCACCATGTGTAGCTTGCGGTCGAGCTGCTCCTGGGCATCGTCGGAGAGCATGATTCGGGTGACCATCTGCCGTTCAGCCTGTTTTGTGAGCAATGCAAGGCTGAAACCTCGAAGTGCATCAAATGGGGCGTAAGATTTGGCCCGGTTCTCCACCGGCATTTTCGGGTGCTTTAGCGGTGGCCGCTTGATATACAGAATGTCCTCATATGGGTGATTAACCAATTCTATGACCTCCTATCTGCCCGTTGCGTTCCAATGTGGTGGCTCCATCCAGCAGGTCGCAGCCTTTGAAAACCGCGCTTCTGCCAAACCTCTTTTTCAGTTGGAGAGTGGCCCTCACCAAGTCGATTTCTCTCTGCTCTTTGCCCAGGTCTGTGAAAAAGCCCATCTGCGCTGGCACCTCGGAGGCTCGGGAGAGCCGGATCGCGCTCACGCCCAGGTGCTTGGAGCAGAGCTGTTTATTCATGATCTTCTCAAACAGTTCCATGGACGATGCCATAATCCGGCTGGGACAGGCGGTGGGCCCGCCCAGCTTGGCAGTGCCGTGGGCCGACTTCGGAACTGTCTTGCCATAGTAGTTGACCTTTGTGGGGCCGGAGTAGGCCCCGTCAGCCGTTTCATGCCAGTCGTAGCTGATGTACATGGTAAGCCCCTCGGCCACCATATCGCTGTCCACCAGCCGGTTGATGAGCTGCTCGGTCATTTCCCGGATGACGATCCGGGTCTTTTCATAGTCATACCCGCACTTGAGTACTTGGCCCTCATTGAAGGATTTAGTGGCGGAGCGGTAGTTCTTGATGTGCCACATGGTCACGGAATCTTCTCCCCATGCTCTATCCAAAATCAATTCTGCGTCCACGCCGAACTCCCGGAAGAATAGATCCTCATTGGTGAGACTCAGCCGGGCGATGTCGCCCATGGTGTGGATGCCCCACTTCGCCAGCCGGTTGGATATGCCGCCGCCAATCATCCAGAAGTCTGTCAGGGGCTCATGGGCCCATAGTTTCTCCCGGTAGCTCTGCTCGTCCAGCTCAGCTATGCGGACTCCGTCCTTGTCGGCGGGTATATGCTTCGCCACTATGTCCATCGCAACCTTCGCAAGATAGGGGTTCGTACCGATGCCAGCCGTGGCAGTGATTCCCACGGTGGCCAGCACGTCCCGCACCAGGGTCATGGCCAGCTCATGGGTATTCATGCCGTAGAGGGTTAGGTATGGCTCTGCGTTAATGAACACTTCATCGACCGAGTAGGCGTACAGATCGTCAGGGGCAATATGGTTGAGATACACACTGTAAATCTCAGCCGAAACATCCAAATACCGCTGCATCCGGGGCGGAGCAATGATAAAGTGGACTTCCTCGCCGGTCAGGTTCTTGATCTGCTGAAGTCGCTGCTTGACCTCGAACAGCCGCGCTCGGCCTGAGATTTTCCGGGCCTTGAGTGACGGTGATACCGCAAGGCAGATCGTCCCGTCCGTGCGGCTCTCGTCCGCAACTACCAGGTTGGTGGTCAGCGGGTCAAGGCCGCGGTCGATGCACTCACATGACGCATAAAAGCTCATCGCTTTAGGTCAATGCAGATGTATTGACCCATTCAGACCACCTCCTTGACCGAACGTATTTTCTGTATTATAGCAGAACGCGCGTTCGATTGCAAGGGAGTATTTTTTCCAATTCGTTTCTCCCAAGATGTGGTGCATGGTTAGTGGTACACTACTACAATTTCACATGATATTTCACTCCGCATCTCCAAAAAAAGAGGAACCCCCTCACTTGATAGGGGGTCCCTCATTTAGTAGATTATAGTCCTTAGAAACTCACTTCATTGCCAGTAACTTCAGTACTTTAATGTTTCTTTACCTTTTCTTATAACAATTTGTTAGTGATATGCAATCAATATCAAATTGAACATCTGTGGGGACGTATCGCACGATACTATTCGGCTTAGTGTAGCCTTTGTGCGGTGTTGCCTATAGCCTCGTGACCGACCAGCAGAGCCGGCATTTAAATTAGGTAAACCTTCATAATACCACTTCCGCCTTTATTGTGGTGCGCTACTGTTGTAGTGAATAGCAACATTTCTCAGAGCCTCATTGTTGATATCCCCAATATCTATACTTTTCCATTGGGCTTCTGGGCCACCGTAATACACGTCTTGCAGGTTGGGGCATCCATATAATGCACCCATCCCAATAGAGACTACGCTGTTTGGTATAATCACGCTGGTCAGACTGGTACAGTCAGAGAATGCACACTTCCCGATAGAAGTAACGTGGTTGGGTATAGTCATACTGGTCAGGCTACTGCAAGAATCAAACGCATATTCCTCAATAATGGTAACACTGTTGGGTATAGTTACACTGGTCAGGCTACTGCAGGATCGAAACGCATATTCCCCAATAATCGTAACACTGTTGGGTATAGTCACGCTGGTCAGAGCTGTACAGTAATTAAACGTCCACTCCCCAATAGAGGTAACGCTGTTGGGTATAGTTACGCTGGTTAGTCTCGTACATCCACTGAATGCATTCCCCCCAATAGAGGCAACGTTGTTTGGAATATTCACGTTGGTCAATTTGTCACATGAAATGAACGCCATCACCGCGACAGATTTAACGCTGTCAGGAATGGTATATGAGGAGTCCTGTTTGCCTGCTGGGTATTGTATAAGTTCGCTCATTGGCTTATTGAATAAAACTCCATTAGATGTAGTATAGGTTTCATTTCCAGAATCAACTTGTATTGCTGTTAGCTCACTACAGCCAGAGAACGCCCCTTCGCCAATAGAGGCAACACTGTTTGGTATAATCACGTTCGTCAGACTGGTGCATTCAGAGAATGCTCCGTATCCGATAGAAGTAACACTATTTGGGATATTCACACTAGTCAATTTGTCACATAAAATGAACGCCACATCTGCAACAGATTTAACGCTGTCAGGAATGGTATACGAGGAGTCCTGTTTGCCTGCTGGGTATTGCATAAGTTCGCTCATTGGCTTATTGAATAAAACCCCATCAGATGTAGTATAGGTTTCATTTCCAGAATCAACCTGTATTGCTGTTAGCTCACTACAGCCAGAGAACGCCCCTTCGCCAATAGAGGCAACGCTGTTTGGTATAATTACACTAGTCAGACTGGTGTGGTCAGAGAATGCCCAGTTTCCGATAGAAGTAACACTGTCTGGTATCACCACATCGCCACCGGAGCCCACATATTTTTTCAGCACACCATTTTCAATGACAAAGTCTTTCATGGGGGAGGCCGCTAATTTCGGTCCAGAGGTAGGCGCGGCAATACTTGTCTCCGTGAGCGTGGTGCCAGCTTCTAAAAACCCTGTGTCTTCACTATAGCTGTCCACCATTATGCACCCATCGTCGATATAGTAATATTTTCTATCATAATATTGGGCATACCGTAATCCATCTGGAAGTATAGTCTCTTCCCCGCTAGCAGATATCATGTAAATAGTTCCGTCTTCTCCAAAAATAACCGGCAACCGAGAATAAACGGCCTGACAAAAAAAGTCATCGGAATAAGGACGCCTGACCTGGTAATCATAATGTTCGAATCCATGATGTCCTCGTATAGGCTCAAAGAGCATATTTCCTTCCCTGTCTATAAGCGTAACATAAGCATTTCCTCTTTCATTGACAACAGTAATTATACCATACTCTACATCCTTAAACATACAAGCGTCCACTATAAAAATTGTATTGTCATACAACTCTGGTATCGAACTCATTAAGTCAACTACCATGTGCCCTTTATCATCAAAAAAGCCAGCATATTTTTCGTGGTCCTCTGTTATACCCATGGAAAAACCATATCCATTGGTATAGTCAACCTCATTCATCTCATAAATAGAACTTGTATATGCTGTAATCTCCCAGGCAAGTTCACCAGTAGTTATATTGTATGCGGCAAACGCAGTATGATGGCGGGCATTGTCATTCGGCGCTGTAACCGCTATTATCTCGTCATCTAGTGGTGAATATCCATAAGCTATTCCAATATTCTTTACATTTCCACTCCTCACATCAAAAATAAATCTACTATTTGTCATCGAGTAAGGATCTGAGGGTTTATATATGCAATAGAATCCCTTTCCTAAATACTTAAATCGGCTTTTACTTACACCGTGCGATAAATCATTTGCTGAATCATAGAATGAAGAACTAAGTTCATCAAAATTCCAAGATTGCTTTATTGTTCCATCTATGCTTTTTGCCCGCAAAACCGTATCATAAGATGCATACGTTTCAATATCCTCTGCCGTCCAAATAGTAATCCCTGTAGAATCTTCACAGATATAGAGAAAAACTTCATTCTCTGAATTAAGATATTCATGAGAAACGTCTTCTCCATCAGTGTTAATGAGTTGAATGCCTCCATCTACACGTACTGCAGCAAGTCCATCATAAAAAGGGGAAAGGACTTCTGTGTTTTCAGAAGGAATCATGCAAAGTGTATTTTTATCTGAATCAAAAGCAATATAGTACTCCACATTTGTTCCCGTTTGTCTAGCAGTAGACCAAAAAGTTCCAGACGATTCGCACATTACGCCAAAATCATGCATCTCCGCAAATTCATAATCGTTGTCACTAGCTACAATCTCTTGTTCATGTATTACGTCACTCTGTTCAGATGTAGTTGTCTGAATCTTTTCCAGATTTGAGTTATTACACCCATTTAAAGCCAATGTCAACAACACCACTAGCAAAATCGATAATGCTTTTTTCATAGCTATATTACCACCCTGTTTTATCCTATTGGCAAAATAAATTTTGTGATTTTCCAAAACATTTTTATACGCCGGTGCCCAGTTGAGTTCATATGACAATGTGTTAAATATACCTTTTGATGGTTACCCATTTTCTGTGATCAGATGGGGAACTGAAGGTGTGCCCAACACTACCAGTTTATCGGGTTCATTGCGCAAGGTGGACAGCGTGATTGTGTTTATCTGAAATCCCTTATGATAATCAACCTCCACAAAATTCCTCCCGGCGATGGCAGATTCGCCAGCAGCTCTATACGCGGACTCCGAAACATGATTTCCGTCCAACTCGTAATACCACCCATTTGCTTGAGGATCCCGCACTATCAGACGGTGGATCACTTCTGCTCTACCATCCGAAATGTCAAAAAACTCGTGCCGGTATGAACCCATGCGACCACTTGGAGAGTAGACCGTGTTGCCATATTGAACATACTTAAAACTTCCATAATTTCCGAATTTACCCAATTCTTTCACTTGACCTTCATGGTAGGTATATAGGCAATGCCTTCCATCGGCTCCAGAGGTATTATATCCAACAGCAAGTTCCGGAATATTGTCATCACTAATATAAACCAGCTGGAATCGGACATCATCATTCGGGCAGTTCGAGTAAATATTATCAAGCATGGAGCAGTAAGCGGATTTCCATGTGGATTTGGTTTCCGGCACTTTTGCTGCACGATACAGGAATGTAACAATTTGAGCCCGGGTGCATTTGCTATCTGGCGCAAACCGTGAGGTACTCACGCCAGAGGTTATGGCATGTTCTACAGCCCAACATACGGCACCGCTATAATAGCTGCCGCTATGCACATCAGAAAAACGGTTCTGTCCCATGGAAACTGGCATTCCTTTATCGCGCCAGAGGAAAGTTACCGCTTGGGCGCGGGTACAAGGTTTTGCTGGGGAGAAATGAGTCGAGTCAGTTCCAGTGGTTATGTTGTTCTCCACCGCCCACAGTACTGGTTTATAGAAGTAATCAGAGGGACTTACATCCATAAAGGGGTTCCGGTTTGTCTTGGGTGTAGGTTCACCTGCGGCCCGCCATAGAAATGTGACGATCTGTCCTCTAGTGCAAAACTGATTCGGTCCAAATCGCGTTGTGCTAATCCCCGAGGTGATTCCCTCACTGACTGCCCAGGCCACCGCATCAGAATAGTATTCGTTCGGACCCACATCTTCAAAGCGTGACGTTTCATGACCGCCCACTGCCTGGAGTGCGGAGCCGGCTATTGCGCTTTGAGGAATCTCTGATCCGTCCGCAGTCAATACAGCGTTTGCTTGACCGTCCGCATATAGCTTTCCGGAAATCTGAGCCAAAGCGACTATGCCCTTGCTAGAGGACCCTTGAAGTTGAACTTCCTTATATCCCATATCCAATGAGGAATCCAGAACAATTTCATATGCCTTGCCCGAGCCCTTTTCCAACTCAACATAGTTGAGCTTTTGACTATCATCCACTCCCAAAGTCACCTGGCTTGCACTGGTTGTCACCGCTGCAGATTGGTCCACATTGACCATGGATACCTCAAATTTTTCTGAAGAATTTCCTGTGTTTGAGATGGTATAAATTTCGTCTGAGGGCAGCCATAAAGAAATGCCAGAATGTTCTGATGAATCTCCATCTGCCGTGGTTCCTACCAGCACCATCGGGTATATGTCATTTCGATCTGTATGCAGTTCGCCATCTTGGAGTGTCGCTGCAATATTTCCTTCATCGTCACGGATCACCGCGTCCTCAGTATTCATGGTAAGCAGGTTCACATTTCCCGCTCCCTTCCGTTCATTCCACACCTGTTTGTAACTGGTAGCATTTACATAGGAGATCCAGCTTCCTGAGTACCCGCTTCCAACCGGGATCGAATCGTTGATATTGTAATACCACCCCGTATAACTTCCGCCGCTCCTATTTAGGGTGATATACCGTTTAGTTTCAGGGTAGTTGCAGTCATATACAAGTATCTGACTTTGTGTACTGCTGACATCAATCAAATCATATCCCACAATTGCGTGACCGGTACTTTTTCCCATTACGGCAATAACTACGGGGTCTTGTCCTGTTTCCTTGAAATGACGAACGGCGCTACAAAGGTCATCCAACTTGTTCCTTGTTCTTCGATAGTCTTCTTGAATGATCGCGTTATACTGGCTGATTTGCATTGCTTCAATAAAGTCTCGCAGAGATAAGCCCCATGCGACACATCGGTCACCTATGCTCAAATCACGCGGAACCGATGCATCTTTCCTAAAGTAAGAGGCTTTAATACCTTTGTCTTCCTCAAAAAACATATTCGCCGTGCTGGACATCCCAAAACAGCTTCCCTGCCACGTCTTATTCTGGTTGTAGTATACTCTTGCCAAGCTGGTATCCCCAAACATAAGCTGGTATCTTGACAGGGGTACTCGATAGTTACTGGAATAGTCAAATCCTCCCAAAGAATTAGAAAAACGATATGTAAGGTCGGAAAGAGTGGGCAATTTTGTCGTCTTTCTCCAGTGAGCGTAAAGAGTTTGATTTGACGAAAGCACTACTATACTGCTGGACGTGATTTGATTTCCACCTGCGGAAGCAGAAAACCACCCGGTAAACATATAGCCACTACGAACTGGAGTTGGGAGTACCCCATATGGCTGTCCTTTGGTAACAATTTTATTCGTTGTGTTAACAATCCCACCATTTGGGTCAAATGTAACAGTATATAACTGTGGTGATGGCGAGGGTGTTGTATCTTCGCCTGCATAATGGATGACAGGCGAACAATTGTCGAATATAGGTTGATCCTTTGCGACAGCATCCCACTGATCTTTCGCCCCCCCATAATATACATCTATGAGATTGCTACAGTTTGAGAATGCATCCACACCTATTTGGGTAAGGCTTTCCGGAAGAAAAACCGTAGTTAAGTTGGAACAGTCATTAAACGCACTCCATTCTATTCTTGTAACACCTTCGGGGATATGTATGCTCGTAAGACTTGTACATCCATGAAAAGCCGAGATACCTATGTCAGTGACTCCAGTAGGAATCTCAACGGAGACTAAGCTAGAACAGTTCTCGAAGGTATTATTGGCAATTCGAGTGACCTGTTTGGGAATATTTATTCTTTCAAGGTGACTACATCCTCTAAATGAGCCATGCCCAAGCTCCTGTATGCTGTCTGGTAAGGTAATACTGTTTAGGTTTGTACAAGAAGTAAAAGCACCTTGTAGAATTGCAGTCATTCCATCAGGCAGTTGAACTGTTGTCAGGCTTGGACAGTTGCTAAATGCGTATTTCCCAATCTTGGCTACACCAGTGTCTATAAGTATACTGTTTAGATTAGGGCAGCTGTAAAAAGAATAGTCTCCAATATTATTGATGCCTTGGCGTACAATGACGGAAGTAATCTGGGGCTTTACATTGTTCCATGCCGGAGGATTGGTGCGGAAATCAAAATCCCACATATTTCCCGTCCCATGTGCAGTAAATCTGCCGTTATCTGCGGAAAATTCATATATACCGTTGTCTCCACATGAGCCGACCTCCCCCTTATAGGTATCAGCTTTGACAGTGTTTGGGAATAATATGAATAGAATACTAAAAGCCAATATGATAGAAATGATTTTCTTTGTCATACAGATACCTCCAGCAAATGAATAATCCCGCGCTCCATTATTAAAATGTCCTTTTTTGAGTGCGTCCACTAATAGCAAGTCTACCACAAAATGTTCAAGAAATCAATGCATATTGTGCGGAAAGATGCAAAATCGCCACGAATGAGTGGGAGCAGATTTGGGAAAAGATGAGTTTATAAAAAAGTACACATTATGTTAGTTTGTTGATATTCTTTAAAGTTGTTTGGACCCTCGAATATCTTAAATTCTGACAAGGCAAAGTTTGCATCATACTTCTTTGTCAAAAATAATTTTGAGTCCTTAAATATCAATACTTAAATAAGAACGGGAGGGGGCGGCAGTTGCCGTCCCCTCCTTTCGCTCAGCTTGTCAAGTAGTTCATAAGCATTTGCGCTACTTCACAGCGTTTCGCGGTGCCCAGCGGGTCCAGCGTTCCTCCGCCCTTGCCGTTCATGACGCCATTTTCCGTGGCCCAGCACATGGCCTCCCGGGCGTAATCGCTGACCTTGCCCGCGTCATTAAAGTTGAGACTGGATTTCTCCGGCTTGGGGCTTCCTGCGTACCGCCAAAGCATGGTGGCCATCTGCTCTCGTGTGATGGGCTCATTGGGCGCAAACTTTCCTCCGCCAACACCATTGACCACGTTCTTTTTCGCGGCCCAGTTCACGGCATCCGCGTACCATTGGCCAGGCTTTACATCAGTAAACTGCCCTGCCTCCGCACCGGGCCGTCCTTCCTTATTGTAGAAAAGTTGAGCAAACTGGGCACGGGTGATCTGATCGTTGGGCCCAAAGTTCCCGTTCGCATAGCCGGTCATCAAGCCCTCAGTGCAGACAAATTCCACAGCCTTGATGTACCATTCCGTATCCTTAACATCCGGGAAGGGATTCTTCCAGGGCTCTGCTGTGGGAGCGGGTGTGGGAGTTGGCTCCTGGGTGGGAACCGGAGTGGGAGTGGGTGTTGGTGTGGGAGTCGCGGTTTGAACAGGTACAAACACAGCTTTTACAGTCACGTTATAGTTGGGCATTGTGAAAGTGAACTTACCACCGTTCTCCGTGACCTCGATCTCCTTGCCTTGACTGTCCGTAACAGTGATGCTGTCCAGCCTGTAATTTTCATCTGGAGTGGCGGTCAGCGTCACAGTGCCGCCAGAGTAGATGCTGCTGGGCTTGGAGGTAACAGTGCCATGCTCGGCTTTTTCGATACCCACGTTGTAGAAGCTAACCGAGGGATAGCCGCCGGAACTGCCGCCGCTGGAGTTCTTCTGCCAGTGGGCGTAAATAGTGGTGTCTTGGGTAAAAACTGTATCTGTTGTTACTTGGGTGCCGCCGGTGGGGGAGGTGAACCAGCCAAGGAAGGTGTAGCCGGGGCGGGTGGGGGAGGGGAAAGAAGGCAGTTTACCTTCTACATTTGTAACCATACGAGCTTTATCACAAGTTCCTCCAGTTGGGTCAATCGTAATAAAACTTCTTGTTTTCTTAAGAACTGCCTCAATCGTGACATCTGTACTTGGAACACGCAAAGTAGTAGAATAAGAACCAATATCTGAGAACACATCCGTACCTATACTTGATGTCCAACCAACGAACTCATATCCTTCAGGGACGTATGCGTATATCTCAAATTGTTCATCTGGATATGCCTTGGTTTCCAGAAAAAGTTCTCCGTCTACTATGACGCTCCCATTTACCAATTTTATGGTTTGCCTTTCCGCTTTTGGCTGATAAGTATCCAGGTTCGGCACAATAGAAGAACCATCCGTGTTCTGAATGCTATAGCTTATTTCACCCAATTTTCTTCCATTAACATCCGTATTATAGGTCATCCCATCATTCAATGGAATATCATAAAAATAAACATCACGTAAGCCATTAGAATTTGAATCAAATTCTGTAAGCTGAACGTCCATGGACCCCTTATCGTTTCCGACATACTCGATACGGTACTCTTCATCGTTATAGAAATATAGAGTTTTTGTGTCATCTTCAAGAATTACAGTGATATTACCATTGCAATAAGGCTTATTATCAACCACATATGCAACAAGGTTATCATCCATGTCATAGACATAAAGATCAACAGGACATGCTGCTACATATTTTTTACTTACAATTCGGTTTTCACTTTCAGAAAAAAGAGCATGATATTTCTCATATAGGCCGGTATTGGGATAGTCCTCTTCCAGATGGTTAATCCAACAGGTCAAAGCAGTTTCATGACTTACCACATAACTTTTTTGGATAGAGTTGATACTTGTCTTTATACTATCTCTAGCATCAGCCCCGCTTTTTTCAAAAAAATCACCTATGCGATTTATTAGAGCACTATCCAATTCATCTATGAAATCATACACATTAATGCAGTCCTCATCACGACTGGTGTACATAACATCAATAGAGGACAAATAAGTGGCTGCGTTTTCGGAACTCCGCCTCTTCAGATATTGATTCTCCAAAGTTGTATGCACATTCTTAACAAGCAATTCAACGTCAAGTGTAGCCAGCATCTTGAAATACTGTTCAACAAGTTTATCTGCGTTGAACACTTTTTCTGAAACAAATTTTCCAGTTTTATAGGCAGCCAGAAAGATATCTAGTACCGGGAATCCCACATTGCAGGCTTTCTTTATATCTTTCCATAGCTCATCGATGAGGCGTTCCGCTATTTCAACGCCTATTATACTCCATCCGTCATTGTACATCCTCATAAGTAGATCGTTAGTGCTACTGTCAACAATACTCTTGCAATCGGAAAGAGCCAATTTTAAGTCCACATTTGTTTCTGGGCATTTGTTGTACATAGTACGGACTACCGTTTTCAATGATTCATTCATATTTGCAAGTTCCACAACAGTCGCACATCGTTCTATATATGTTGAAAAGTCATCAACCACATCGAAAAAAGTCCCCATATGGGAAAAGCAATCATCAAGAAAAGTAATATTGGGATATTTCTTTTTGAAAATATCTTTCATGCACTCTTGGACGATTTCTTTTACCCTAAGAGGCATAGACTCAAAGGCCTCTGATGTCGTAAACTCAATATCATATTTAGCTTTTAATATAGATCGTACTTCTGACTCCCAAGATTTAGCTTCCTTTATTCCCGATTTAAATGTATCGAGAATTCCATAATCACGCGAGGTATCAATTTCCAGCATTTGCAAAATTATTGCTGCATATATGTCTTTCTTCTCCACAATTACTTCTTTCAAGTTTGATGGCTTATCAACAGTGTCGAAGAAAGCAGTAAGAGATTTCCAGGCTTTTGCAGAATCATCGAATCCAGATTCTTGCAAAAGCGGAACCAAAATATTACAGGGTGTCTGTAGTTCCAACATGGATTTTATGCCGCTCTTATATGGAAGGTTGTTATCCAAAAGCTTATCAGCTCGATACATATTTACGTCAAAATCTACCTTTCTACTCACAACAACTCTGCACGTTGCTTCTCTCCCATCGGATAAGACAAGAGTGATCTGTGTATTTCCAGGCGATAAACCTGTTAACACTGCTGTAGCTTGTACTTCTGAATCTCGCACCAGGGCCTCTTGTGATATTGCAGCAACGGTTTTGTTGGATATTGTCCAATCGATATCAGAAGCGCCCATGTTTAGAGCCTGTGGAATAACCGCCGAGATGGTCATAGTTTCGCCTACATCTATATAATATGTGCTTTCAGCAAAGGATACGTCTTCCTTTTCCGTTATTGCGTATTTTGCATATGTACTGTAATCAATCCCATTCAAAATAGGATACCCATCATTATACCCCTCGGTATCCTGCTTCCACGCCGAACCGCCTGCATTCAGCTGTGTAACAAACTCACCAGTAGCCATTTCTTCGGCGCTCTTTTCCGCCACCTGGCTGTACGGATTTTTGTAGTTCTCACCGCAGCTTCCGGTCAAATAGAACAAATTCTTTGATGCACCCCTGGTGCCATTTGAAAAAATAGGGCCTTTAAATCTCGCATTGGGGGAAACAATGTTACCAGTATTATAACAATTGGTAAACACACACATATCATCGCTTTCAGAAAACCAGTCCTTAAAACACCTTGGCCCTATTCCTGCTACATAGTTGCTTTCTCCTTTTATTTCGCCAATATTATAGCAGTTCGAAATACTTGTGTTATACATAAAACTGTATACTGCGGAATATCCGACAATTCCTGCTACATGAACCCTTCCGGAAATCTCCCCTGCGTTAAATGAGCATGATATTGAAGACGAGGAACTTCCATAGAACGGTGCCTCACCAATAATACCTGCCACACAGTTTCCTCCGTAAACCTTTCCTACATTCCAACAATAAGAACCATAAATTGTTTTGCCGGCAATTCCACCAACTCGGTCGTTTCCAGTTATATTTCCAACATTGTAGCAGCTGGAAACTGTTCCAGAGTCGCAATATCCTACAATCCCGCCAACAAGGTTCTTGCCTGTGACAGAACCAGTATTGTGGCAATTCCGAAAAGTATAGCCGAACATATCGCCAGGTGCCGAACCAACAATACCTCCAACAGCGTCTTGCCCAATGACCGTTGCGCCACTATAGCACCCATATAGGTCATGGTTTCCAGAAATATCTCCACGCAGTTTTTGACCACAGACAGCGGCAACATGACTTCCGCCCTTAATGTAGGACTTGTCAACACCAACATCGAAAATACCTGCATTATTTTGGCCCACGCCGAAAAGGCCCTGATAGTTGTCACTGGTGGAAATATAGAGTCCGTAGACGCAAAAACCCTTACCAGAGAAAGAACCCATGAACTGATTTGTCGATGTGCCAATGGGCGTCCATTGGTTCTGAGGGGGAGTTGTATCCCATGCCTCAACATTTGAGACATCGTTAAGATAGATATCGTTTGTAAGCTGATACACCTTCCAAACCTCAGCACCGCTGTTTACCTGACTGGCAAACCTAGCCAGCTGTGCCCCGGTGCTGATCAGATAGGGATCGCTGGATGAGCCAGTCCCTCCCGCATAACTATCTGCGACAGAGCCGTCCCAAATTTCCTGGGCCGTTTGCGTCTCGGGGAAACTATCTGCTTGAACCGCAGCCTCTTTGCCCAGAGCAAACACGCTGATAGGAAGCGAACCGATTACAAAGCACAGTGCCAGTACGATAGAGATCATTCGCTTTTTCATAGTAATCACCTCATATGTTGCCTTTCCTAATTTGATTTTGACACAAAACTGAATATTGTCGGAGATTCATCGAGCACTGGAGCCTTTTCAAAGCCACCTTCAAAAAAGGAGATAGAATAGTAAAAGTGCATTTCGCAAAAAACATACAATGGTGCCGAGAATGGCCCTGAGGGTTGCTTTCTTTTGGCGTGCTCACATTAATCTAAATACCACCTCCATACAACAAAAGTATCAAAAAACCAATTTCTGCTATCAGAAGAAAGATACCTATTATCCGAAGATAGGAGATAAACTGGCTTATGAGTTTATCCGTATCACGCTTTAGTCTCCTGTACTCTTCCAATTCCTCATTATCCAGTTCATCTTCATAAGGATCATTTTCTGCGGCTTCATCTGCTTCATTCTCGGGGTTTTGAGGATTTCCGCAGTAACTGCAGTACTCTTCCGAGTCATCTAGTAGCTTGCCGCATACCTTGCAATTCCAGGCCATTCTTCTTGCCCCATTTCTAATTCCTTAGAGCCTGTTTAAAAACTTTTGACAAGAGGTGCAAAAAAGGGGATAATAAGGGAAAACGTGCAGGAGATGAGGGCAGGATGCATCAATACCCAAGTGATATCAGCCGGGAAGAATACGAGCAGATACGAGAAGATTTGGAAGGAGCGCGGAAAAAGACACGTCCAAGAGAGTACGATTTATACGATGTGTTTTGTGCAGTGCTGTATGTGGTGCAGGGTGGAATCCAATGGCGAATGCTGCCCAGTGATTATCCCAAATGGCAGAGCGTATATTATTACTTCTGCGTGCAAAGATAGGAAAGTGAAGGATGAAGGAAGAAACTGGAAACGGCAGAGGGATGATGCTGTAATCTGCGCATAAATGACTGGATTTTGTGGGAAATATCTTCCAC
>NZ_JAWXXL010000058.1:0-14700 GCF_034334985.1 Acutalibacter intestini
CGGTCTGCTGATCGGCTGTATCACCAACATCATTCTGGACCCCATCTTCATCTTTGTGTGCCATTGGGGGGCAAGGGCGCGGCCTGGGCCACCATCATCGGCCAGATTTTGAACGCCGTGTGGAATTGATTCTTGCGTCAGTCGATATGGGGACGGACCATGTATGAAGAATCAGCTCGAAAATGCCGACCGGATTCACGGTTTCACCGCCAAAGTCAATGTCCGCCGTAAGTTATGTATGACGCTGAGAGGTCACCATATATTAATATAAAAACATATTCTTTCGCCTATCGATTTTACAATTGAAAAACCGTTTTATCCTCTCTACTAATTTCTTCCCCCACCTGCACCTCCACCATTTTAAGCTCAGATAAAGCCAAAACAGTATGCGCACACCCTGCTTTCATGGAAACGATGTCGCTAGCCTTGATGATCCTTTCCACACCATCTAGTGTCACTCGACCTTTGCCAGCAACCACCACCCATACCTCGTCCCGAAACTGGTGGCAATGATAATTCATGCTGTGCCCCGGCTTCAGGGTAACCTTAATAGTTAGGCTGCCATCCTCCACGTCCAGAACTTGGTAGCTCCCCCAGGACTTCTCTGCAAACATCACCTGCTGTTCCAGACCATCCACCAGCGGTTTTATGTAGCTGGACTGCCCTTTATCTGACACCAGGATTCCCTGTGGGCTGGCGGAAATCACTACATCATGCAGACCCACAGCCAGCACAGGCACGTTCAATTCGTTCAGGATATGCACATTTTTGCAGCTTTCGTGGAGCAGCACATCACCCAAACTATGCTCGTCCATGGCCTCCGTAATGGTATTCCAAGTGCCGATGTCCTTCCACTCGCCCGCAAACCGCAAAACCTGGATGTTCGTTTCCCGCTCTGTAACGGCATAGTCAAAGCTGGTTTTGGGGAGCTGTTCATACTTTGCGTACAGGTCTTGATAATCTAGAAAATCCACCGTTTTATAGGCTTTGTCCAGCACATATTGCAGCTTGAAAGCAAATACGCCGCCGTTCCACAGGCCGCCGTTTTCTATATATTTTTGCGCCGTTTCTGCATCCGGCTTTTCTTTGAAAGTCAAAACCCGGCTAACTCCCGCCTTGTTTTCCGGCAGGATATACCCATATTTTTCACTGGGATAAGTAGGCTGCATTCCCATCAAAACCAGGTTTGCGGCCCCAGTCTCCGCAAGTTCGCTTAATTTTTTAAGCGACTGAAAATAAGAATCATCCACATAGGGGTCAACCGGGCACACCATCACGGGTTCCTCTGGTGTAACGCCCTGCACATCGTACAGATAAGCGCAGGCCAAGACAACGGCTGGAAAGGTATCTCGCCGGCTGGGTTCCACAGAAATAGAAACGTTTTTCCCCAGTTGGTTTCGGATCGCCGACACCTGCGCCTTTGAGGTAGCAATGGTGATTTTGGCATCCGGGTCGGCATGGCGAACCTGCCTGTATACCCGCTGGACCATGGATTCACGCCCGCCATCTTCTGCTTTAAAAAGCTTGATAAACTGCTTAGAGCGCACCTCATTTGACAGGGGCCACAGCCGCTTACCAGAACCGCCAGACAATAGAATGATGTTCATATTCTTACCTTTCCGCGCGTATGGGATGGTAGAGGAAATCCTCATAGGTCAGGCGGATGCCCTCTTCCAGTTCGGTTTTGTATGTCCAGCCTAGGGCAGTTGCCTTGGAAACATCCAGCAACCGCCTTGGCGCACCATTCGGCCGTGTAGTATCCCAGGAAATTGCACCCGCATACCCAACAATTTTTGCTACCAGTTCAGTTAAACTGCGGATACTGATTTCTTTCCCGGTTCCAATATTGACCGGCTCCTCACCGTTATAATGGTTCATTAGATGAACACAGGAATCCGCCAAATCATCTACATAAAGGAATTCCCGCAGTGGGCTTCCGTCACCCCAGCATATTACATTAGATGCGCCTTGTTCTTTGGCCGCGTGAAACCGGCGAATCAGGGCAGGAATCACATGCGCATGCTCTTTATCAAATGAATCCCCTGGGCCATAGGCATTCGCCGGTATGGAACTGATAAAATTATCTCCATACTGCCTGCGCATATAGGCACACAAGCGGCTGCCGCAGGCTTTTGCCAAGGCATATCCCTCGTTGGTGTACTCTGGCAGGCCCGTTAAAAGAAAACCTTCTTCCATGGGTTGTGCGCAGTCTCGGGGGTACATGCAGGTACTACCTAAAAACAGAAATTTCTTTACACCATATTGATGTGCCGCCATAATCAGATTGTTTGCCATCTGCATGTTGTCATAAAAGAAATCCGCTGGGGCCTCGCTGTTTGCCCTAATTCCGCCAACCCGTGCGGCAGCGTCAAAAACGTATTCTGGCCTTTCTCTTGCAAAAAAGCGTTCTACATCTGCCTGACATCGCAAGTCTAGTTCTCTATGTGTACCGGTGATAATTCTCTTGTACCCCTGTTGCTTTAGTACACGCACAATGGCGGAGCCTACCATGCCTGTGTGGCCAGCTACGTATATTTTTGCGTCTCGAATCATCAGATTCCCCCATTACTAGTACATTTGCTGTCTTTTGTACATCCAGATGTCCCAATGTTCTGTATTCGTGTTTAGCGCCGATATTTCTTCCATATCTGTCAAATCTAGCGTAAAATTGAATACATCTGCGTTTTCTTTTATAAAGTTTGGATCTGCTGCTGCCACAATGGGAATGATGTCCCGTTGGAGTGCCCAGCGCAAGCAAACCTGTGGAATTGTTTTCCCATGTTTTTGGGCTATCGCTTTCAAAATATCATTCTTAAAGACATCTCCCCTTGCCAAAGGCGACCATCCCTGCACCGCAGTTCCATGTGTTTGGCACCATTTTGCCAAACCGCGTTCCTGATAAAAAGGGTGGACTTCTATCTGGTTAAACATGGGAATCTCTCTACAGTTTTCGGAAAGCTGCAGAATATGCCTTTCAAGAAAATTTGATACACCAATCGCCCTAATTTTCCCTTTGTAATAAAGTTCCTCAAAGGCTTTCCATACATCTATGTTTCTTTCTCTATACTTCTCTTCGGAATACCGTGGCACAGGCACATGGATCATATAGGCATCCAAATAATCCACACGCAGTTTGTTTATACTTTCTTCAAATTGCCGCATCACCGTCTGATATCCATAAGGCGTTTCCGGGTGGAACTTGGTTTGAATGAATATATCTTCGCGGAGAACCAATCCAGAGTCTACTACATGCTGCAAAGCAGCTCCTAGCGTCTCTTCGCTCCCATAATTATGAGCCGTATCAAAGAGTCGGTATCCACACAAAATTGCTGTTTCCACTGCAAGATCCATCCCGCCTTTTATTCTATCAACCTGTAGATTATAGGTTCCAAACCCTATAGGAGGGATTTCGACTCCATTATGCAGTTTCATTTTTTCCACCTCAGATATTTGCTGTAATGCCACCATCTACAGGGATGACGGCGCCACTTATGTAGGAGGATGCTTCGCTTGCCAGCAGGAGAGCCGTGCCATGTAAATCCTCTGCGGTTCCTACCCGCTCTGATACGGTCCTGCTTTTGAAATAGCGGAACCCTCCGCTTCCCTCATTTGTCAGTTCTGTGAGGATATATCCTGGCGCAATTGCATTGACAGTTATATTGTATTTTCCCAATTCAACCGCCATGGCACGGGTAAGGCCTATCAGCCCGCTTTTGGAAGCGGCATAGCTTACCTGGTTCGCAAGACCCATAAGCCCGCATACAGAAGAGATGTTTATAATTTTCCCGTACCTTTTCTCTTTCATCGTTTTCACAGCTTCTCTACTGATATAAAAAGCTCCATCCAAATTTGTGGACAAAACACTTTCCCATTGTTCCGTAGAATGCGAAGTGATGTCCTCAGACTTAGCTGTGATTCCAGCATTGTTTATCAAAACGTCGATCCGCCCAAATGTGTGAACAGCTTTTTGGACAGCCTCTACAGCCTGCTGTTCATTGCTAACATCACATGGTATCGGCAGGCACTTTATCTCATATGTTTTTTCCAGAGTCTCTGCCAATGAAAGGATCCTTTCCTGCCTTCTTGCCAGTAAAACCAAACTGGATTTTTTCCTGGCGAATAATTCAGCCAAGCTTTCTCCAATGCCAGAGGAAGCCCCGGTAATTAGTAGTACCTTGCCCTCCATGTTAAATAAGTCTTTGTTCATCATATAAGCCCCCAACTCACATAAGCAAAACATAGTGATCCGTTCGCAAGACTTTGTCCACCTATAACAAATACATCCTGGCATCTCATAGCATTTAGGCAACACCGCGCAATTCTAAGTACCGTATTGCGCAGTCAGATTTTTCTTCAGAGGGTACAGATTGAGCGCCGTCCATCTCACCATTGACCAGCGAAGGCTGTGCGCTATCACGGAAAATCTGCAAGCAAGACGGTGCTTAAGGCGCCACCCGCGAATGGTGCGGTGTTGCCTTTACTCTATTACATACCAGCTTGGCTTTGTACACCACGGAACCTTTTTCAGTCTGACGTTTTTCAGCCCTATAACATCCATAAGTGCCAGGGTTTCTCCAGGGCAACTGGGATCATTCAACTCATCAAAACCTATCACACTGCCTTTTACGAATCTGTCTTTTATAGCCTCCAGACACTTTTTTGTGGGCTCATAGATATCGAAATCAAAATAGGCAAGCGCAATAATGGTTTCTGGATTTTCTTTCAAATATCTCGGCACTTCAACAGAAGCGTCTCCTTTGATAATCTCATGCTTTCTGATATGGGACAAAGGCTGCGTTTGCTCCTGTACGGTTAATAAATTGTCTAAATAAACTTCATATCCTTTGGGCAAAGCTAGATTTCCAATCCCAATAAGCGGCGCATTTCCATCCTTCGCATGTACAGAAGGAAATCCTTCAAACGTATCAAATCCAATAATTTTTCTTCTGCAATTATACGGCTCATAAACTCCACGAAGTGCGGAAAACAAGGAAACACCTGCACCCCATAGCGTACCAAACTCCATAATAACGCCAGGGATCTCCAGTATCTGCTTATATAGATTATCTAAAAACAGAATGCGGGCAAGTTCTTTTGCGTTCAAAAATATTCCCAGATTTGAAATCAATTCATCCGGGTAGATTGGGCACTCTTGAAAATAATGGTAGCGCGCCTCTTTTGCATTGATCTCTTCTGTACTTTCATGCGTAAACCCTTTTGCGTTGATGGTATCTTTCCAGTCTGTTGTGTGATGCATACTGAATCCTTTCCTCTTAAATGTAATTTTTTTTATGTTAACCTTTCCAGATACTCTTTACATATCTGCGTCATACCTTGCCGCATTCCGATTTTTTGTTCCCAGCCCAAGGCCTGCAACCTCTCTACTGATACCAGCCTATTGGCCATGTTTTCAGAATGTGTACTGTCAAATTTAACTTTACCATTATAGCCTGTAATCCCGCATACAGTCTTCACAATTTCACTCCAGCATGTTGCCTGGGGAGTAGAAATGTTAATGGGACATTCAAACTCTGCATATTTTTCCATTACTGTAATAAGCGCATCCGCACAATCAGAGACATGCAGAAACTGTTTTCGTGCCACGCCCTTTCCATAGATGTCTAAATGAATCTCTGGTGAGCCTTGCTTTTTTGCTTCGGTAATGTCCACAACGATTCTTTCCAGCAAGTATAGGCTTCTCCTATTAAGCAAACTCCCATATATATGGGTAGGAAGGGCATAAACAAAGGGACACCCGTATTGCAGGTAATAATATTGGCACAGCTTTAATCCTACAAATTTGCTTAACACGGTTGAACGCATGGACTCGCTGTATCCAAGATAGAAGTATTCCTGTAGTCGTTCTTCCCTCATGGGCTCTGCCCCATCCGTCTGGTCCCAAGGATATAGCATGGCGCTACCCACAAAGATGGCCTTTTTAACTTTTTGGTTTTTAGCCGCCTCCATCACATTGCACAGCATCATAATGTTCGCGTACGATTCAGCCGCATCGATTATTTCGCCCGTGTGGAAATCTGAAACATTCCGGTGTGCACAAAAAAATATATACTCTGGTCTAACCTTTTCAAAAAATGCCTGTACCTGCGCCTGGTTTACCAAGTCTACTTCGCTGTGTAGGCATGGTACAATATTTTTATATCCATTGCCCCGCAACGCAGCTATCAATGCATTCCCAATCAGTCCGCTTGCCCCGAACACCACCACTTTTGCCGACTTTTCCACTTCGTTCCTCCTTACCTCTGATATACCTCACTGCTTCGGATGTTCCTAGACTTTCTTGCATAATCCTGCCGCAACTTCAACAATAATGTCCTCTTGGCCGCCGACAGTTTTCCGCCTTCCCATTTCCATAAAAATCTCTCTGGGGTCTACCTGGAACTCTTTCGCCGTTTTCAACACATGGGGCGCATAGGAGGAAAATACCCCTGCTATCCCGCTAATCAGGTTGGTGCCAGAAATACCTTGGGCCGTGTTTACCATTTGCGACACAATGTTATCACTTATATCCATTAGCTGGTACAAATCTATATCTGTTCCATATCCCATTTTTTCAAGCACAGCTATAAGGACTTCCAGCTGACAATTCCCCGCCCCTGCTCCGAATCCACGGGTTGTGCCATCTATTATCTGGGCGCCTGCCTCTACCGCGGCAATAGAATTTGCCACGGCCAAACTTAAATTGTTATGTGCATGGAATCCCACCGGGATTCTCAACCGGTTAGACAAATAATCGATTCTTTTCCCTACAGCGCTAGGCAGGGAAGCCCCCGCTGAGTCCATCAAAACTACTCCCCTGGCACCATAAGATTCCATTTTTTTCGCCTGCTCTAAAATCTGGCTGTCTGATACGGTATGTTGCAGCATCAAAATACCATAGGCCTCTTTCCCTTGCTTTGCGGCATACTCAATATGCTCTCTTGTGATGTCGGCTTCTGTGCAGTGCGAGGCAACACACACCAAATCGACACCGTATTCAAAGGCAGGCTGTAGGTCGTCTTCAATTGTTCCAAAGCCAGGCAGCAAAAATGCTCCCAACTTTGTCCTGATCAGTTTTTTCTTTGCGGCAGTAAGCATCTTCTCGTCAGACAGCAACGACAGCCCTACCTGTAGAGAGGATGCCCCCAGGCCGTTCCCATGGCCCACAATTACGGTATACATTCCCACACTGTCAACAGCTTCACAATACTCTTCTACGTTCTTCAAAGATAATTGCTGGTTGACCGCATGGGAACCATCCCGCAGGGTCGAATCAAACAGCATCACAGATCCATGCACCTCCTCTTTATCCCCAACTCGGCGTATCTTTCTGCAACCCGGACAGCCGCACTTGTAATGATGTCAAGATTCCCAGCATAGGGAGAAAGATAGTCTCCAGCACCTGTGACCTCTACCATGGTCGTCACACGCCCGTTTTCAAATGTGGGTTTCAAAATTATCTTGTAGCCAGGCACATACTTCTGGACTTCTTTTTCCATATTCATCACAGAACATACGATCCGTTCCATATCTGGATTATCCATCAGCAAATAAATTGTGTTATGCATACGGACAGGCGGTTCAGCCGGGTTCAGTGTAATAATCGCTTTGGCTTTCTCTACAGGGCACAGATCCACAATAGCATTCTTCGTTGTTATTGTAAACTCATCTATATTGTTTCTGGTCCCAAGCCCTGCAGATCTTGAGGCTATGTTGGCCACTACCTCTGCGTACCGAATTTTTTTTTGTACCTGGCTGACAGCATATATGATGGGGATAGCACCCTGCCCCCCACAGGTGACCATGTTAATATTTGGCAGGCCTACACAATCATCCAGGTTCAAAACTGGGACACACATTTTTCCTATTTTGGCAGGCGTTAGGTCAACCGCATAGATTCCTTTTTCCCGTAGGACTGGTGCATTCTCTAAATGTGTATGTGCGGATGTCGCGTCAAAAACCAAGTCAAACTGCTCAGGTGCTTCTTTAACAGCCTTAATAGAATCAACTGAGACAGGGACTCCCATCTCTCTTGCTACTGCAACACCTCTGGAATTATCACGCCTACCCATAAACAAAGTACATTTGAGTTTTGGTGATTTCATTGTTTTTATTAACAAGTCTGTTCCTATATTTCCAGTGCCAATAATGCCAACTTTTAATTGATCCATAAAATCTTTCCATTCAGTTTGAAATTAATGCAAGTGCCTCCTGCACAATTCTGTCGCAGCCAGGCGTCCTGTTTTGATTTGGAACGTTAAAGCATTTCACATGGTCTTCTGAGGATAACGCCTTCACAAAACGTCCGGTTTTTTCCATCAACTCATACGCTACATTTCTCGCAGCGCCACAGACGGGGAAACCGTTATCGACTACCATCCCAACCCGGCTCATTTCAAGGGGCTTTCGCATATCTTCAATGTCAAAGGGCTTTAACCAAACAATGTGCTTTAGCTTCACACGTATTCCAATATTCTGGAGTTTTTTAACTGCCGCCATCGCTTCTCTTCTCGCGTCTGAAATGGCATAGATGATTATATCTGCTTCTTCCCCATCAATTTCGTCCTGCCACTCCTGTTCATTGGTATAGGAACTCCTATGTTCGCTGACAAAATATGGCGTATCATCCTGTTGATACCTGTCCCAGACCTCTCGGTATTCGCCGGGAGTCATAGGGACTGCTACCGTGATCCCTGGAAAATACATAGGGATATTGTGGAGCATTACAGAATGGACTGGGCCAGCTCCATCTACGCCAATACATCTAATATAGATTGGTACGCCTTGGCCATGCAGTTCCTTGCTGATGGCTGCATAATGAACTAACTGGTTACAATTCAAGGTAAAAAAATCCTGAAATCGTAAAACAAAGATGGGCCTGACTCCTACCAGGGCGGCACCCACAGCAAACCCCGCTCCAGCAACGTCCGTCATGGGTAATTCTATGATATTTTTTACATTGGGGACAGTGCCATTGACCCAGCCAACCGCTGTGACTGATTGCCCAAAAAGCAGGCCATTGCTTTCTTCCAAATGGCGACGGGTAATCTCTTTTATCGTTTCCGCAACAGTCATTGCCACAGTTCCTCCATTTCTTGGACTGCATCACGCTCTATTTTCTTTATCTCCGTCTTATATCCCAAATCGGTCAATTGCTTTCTTACAATTACATTTCGTTCCCACTCCCGAGGCCCATCAACGCCAACACCGGAATGCCAACGCTCCCTACACACACGGCAATTGATAAGCAAAGGGGACATCCCATCCCACTCCTTTATAATACTTCCTATACTCCACGGACAGTCTGCTAAATCGAATGCCTTCATTCCAAATCCCTTGGCTACATCTGTGATTTCCCAGGAACGCCTATCCTTTTTGGGGGTCAGAATCGACAGGTCATTGTCCATACAAATAAAGAGAAGGGGTAAATTACGGGTGACTGCAAAGCCTAAGGACTCTAAGACATAGTCCTCTTCTGCAGACCCATCCCCAAATATGCATACCGTTTTCTCTTTGCTTGCCAATGCGGCACCTACTGCCTGAGGGACATTTTCACCAATCAATCCATGATGACCGTACAGCTTTATCCCATTTTTCATATACCGCAAGCAGCTGGAACCTGCACGGCCCCCGCTGAAACCGGATGGCAAACCCAATAACTCATCCCGGAATTCCTCTAAGCTGCACCCAAGACTTATATATAAGTCATGAGCACGATGCTGGGTAAAAATATGATATGCCTTGACTTCTTTTGCAAGCACGGCTGCAACCGCTTCCTGGCCCAAAGATAAATACACAGGTGCAATAATACGCTCCTGCTCGACTGCCTGTATCACTTGCAGATCAAATTGCCTGGCTCTACATATATTTTTATATATATTTAAACGGGCTTCTTTGGAAAAGTTTTCAATTGCCTTTATGGATACATTATAATTTTCTGTCCTGGCAGACTGTCCATCCAGCATTCCGCAATCTCACCTTTCTTAAATAGTTAATTGTAAGGGTTATTGGAGGTATTCTGTCAAACACCTCATTTCATACCCCAGCTCATCTTCAGACAACCCATGATGACACCCAATATAAAACCCATTCTGGTTTATATACTGCGCCACAGGGTAATCCTTCTCAATATCCCCAAAAATCTCCTTATAGATAGGCTGGTTCAAAAGGCACAGCATGGGCCGGGTCTCAATATTATGCTTCTCCAGATACCGCACAAAATCGTCCCTGTCAATGCCGCTGCCTTTGCGGGGCAGGATAGGGAACATCATGTATGTATGTTCCACGTTTTCGGGATGACGGGGTAATTGAATTTTATATTCATATTGAGACAGCCCGTCTATCAGGAACTGCGCGTTGCGGCGGCGGGCTTCCAGAATCTCCTTTGCCCGCTCCAGCTGGCCCAGGCCCAGCGCCCCTTCAATCTCCCCCACCCGGTAGCTGTAGCCCAGCCGCACAAACATGAACCGCCTGTCTATCTCTGTCTGCATGCGCTTGGGGCACACGGTGTCACCGTCACTGGCAAGGCACCTCTCGCAAGTGCAGGCCCGCCCATGGGCCACCAGGCTGCGCATGATCTCCATCAGGCCGCTGTCGCTGGTACACATGACCCCACCCACGCCTGTGGTGATGGTATGGGCCACATAGGTGCTGCACGCCATAATGTCGGAAAAGCTGCCCACCGTCTGCCCGTCCACCTTGGCAAAATGGGCTTCCGCGCAATCTTCCACAATGCGCAAGTTATGCTTTCGGGCAATTGTCACGACACGCTTCATATCGCAGGGCATACCAAAGCAGTGCACAGGCATAATGCACTTTGTCCGGGGTGTAATGTGCTTTTCGATTTCATCCGGGTCCATATTATAGGTAACCGGGTCAACATCCACAAAAACGGGCTTCATCCCAGCATGCATCACGGCGTTACTGGTGGCAATAAAGGTGATGGCGGGCACCAGCACTTCCGTTTCATCTGTCCAGCCGTCCACCTCGCGCAGCGTCTCCAGCGCCAGATGGAGGGCTCCTGTGCCGCTGTTGCACATAATTCCGTATCTGTGGCCATGCATACTCGCAAACTTTTTCTCAAAAGCCGCCACATACTTTCCTTGGGAAAGCCGTTGGTTCTCCAGGGCGTCCAGCACATATTTTTTCTCGATTTCTGTTACAGAAGCATACCCCACGCCAATTTTACCGGGCACAGAACCGCCCCCTTTTTTTCTGTTTTGCCAACTCCCGGTCGTGCTCCGCCATAATCCGCACCAGCTCTTCATAGCTGGTTTTCTGCGGGTTCCATCCCAAAACCGTCCTGGCCTTCGTTGGATCTCCCAACAGGTTGTCTACATCTGTGGGACGGAACCATGCCGGGTTAACCTTCACCAGCAGTTTTCCTGAATCGGTGTCATAGCCCTTTTCATCAAGTCCCGTGCCCTCCCAGCGGAGAGTGATACCGTTTGCGGCAAATGCCTTTTCGGTAAAATCCCGCACTGTGTGCTGCACACCGGTAGCAATGACAAAATCATCAGGCTTCTCCTGCTGCATCATCAGCCACATGCATTCCACATAATCCTTTGCATAGCCCCAGTCCCGCAGGGAATCCAAATTTCCAAGCTCCAGACAGTCCTGCAAGCCCTCGGCAATCCTGCCTGCCGCCAGTGTAATTTTCCGGGTGACAAACTTCTCCCCCCGGCGCTCCGACTCATGGTTAAAAAGGATGCCGTTGACCGCGAACATCCCGTACGCTTCACGGTATTCCTTGACCATCCAGAAACCGTACTGCTTAGCTACAGCATAAGGGCTGTAGGGGTGGAAGGGAGTTGTCTCTTTTTGTGGAATTTCTTCCACTTTGCCGTAAAGCTCCGAGGTAGAAGCCTGATAGAACCGCGTTTTCTTTGCAAGCCCCAAAATCCGTACCGCCTCCAAAATCCGCAAAACGCCTAATGCATCTACGTCGCCCGAATATTCCGGCACGTCAAAAGAAGCCTGCACATGGCTCTGGGCCGCCAGGTTGTAAATTTCATCCGGCTGTACTTCATGGATCATACGGACAAGGGAGGTAGAATCCGTTAGGTCTCCATCGTGCAAAGTTACCGCATTTTGTGCAATTAAATGATCTATACGGGCTGTGTTAGCCACAGATGAGCGTCGGACCATGCCGTGGACTTTGTAGCCCTTTTCCAGCAGAAATTCTGCCAGGTAAGAGCCATCTTGGCCGCTGATTCCGGTTATTAGAACGGTTTGCATATTATGGTACCTCGTTTATATTCACTTAGAATAATCCTGTTTCTTACCAAAAGAACTGGTGAAGCTATGCTTTCTTCAGCTTTATTTCAAACTCCAAATTCGGGTTCAACCATCCCGCCACCTGTGAAAAAGAGCTTTCCGCATTGCGGATCATGCCCTTGCACATGCTGAGAAGCTGCATGTCGATGTAGCTGTTTTTGCCCCTATTGCCGACAACGTATGTTGTTTTCTGTGACAGGTCAAAGCCCAGTTCTTTTTCGTTGGCGCGGCACCATTCTAAATCGTCTGAAAAGACGAAGAAATGGGCATCCGGGTGTTCCAACACAACTTTTTGGCAAGCTGACTTGTAGACCTCTGCGGGAAGGTCCCATCCAATATTCTGAAAATCCCCGCGCCGGACATGGATGCCAACTGAATAGCAATTACCCATTTGCCCTGCATAGTCCAGATTCCGCTTATCTGTGAGAGGAGGAAACTGAAGTTCCTGCCTGTTCTCTTCAGCATATGCATCAAACCATTTTCTGCTGGCCCATTCGGCATGATAATAAATATTTTTATAGGGCAAGTCAATATATTCCGGATGGAATCCTAGATGTCCCCCCTCGGCAAAAATAGTTTTACCTGAAAACTCAGCTTGATCTTTTATTTGACTCAAGCTTACCCTACCTTCAAATAACACACTTGGGATTCCCATGTCTAACAATGTTTGTGGTAAAATAATACCATCACGCCTATTTTGAACAATTTTTTCCCATATTTCTCTCCGATAATACTGACTTACAAGATTCAGCTTTAACCCGAATATCCGTTCCAGCTCATACCCATTGTGTCTCTCTTCCACAAAATAGATTGTATCATCATACAACCATACATCATCCGGGCGCTGCCTCTGTGCGTATCTTACAAAAAAATAGTACCTAATTTGGTTAGCCAATCCGCCATCAAAAAGTTGTATTTTCAAAATAACCTTCCTCCATATTTTTACCCGAAGCAAATTTTCACATTTTAACAATTAAATAATTTTTCTAGAATTTCTTTTTGCACGAATTGCATTTTATTCAATAACAAAGGGCTCTTTCCAAAGAATCTTTCTCTTATCCATGCCCTTATCAACCAAAATCTGGGAAATCCTCTCGGCCTCAACTTTTTCCAGCACAGCTAAAACCACATAATCATATTCTCGATCAAGCAAGTCATTATCTGAAGAAACATCTCTGCCTTCGCGGCGGTAATATTCCCAGTTTTTATCAACCCACATCCTGACCTGGCAAATATCCCATTTTTTTATCTGGTGCATATATGTTACACCCAAAATTCCGGCACCATACAAAGCAATGCGCTTTCCCTGCAGCATATTTATAAATGGAAATACGATTGTTCTGTTTTGCGATTCTGAACAGAAGCCCATTTTTGCTGGAGCTTTTGCTAACATCATAGAAATTTTGTATTGAAGTTGGGGTAATAGAAGTTCATAGTCTGAATGTGTCTTAAAAGCTGATGCTAAAGACATATATAATTCATATGCGTTTTTCAAGTATTTGCAATCAACATCAGGGCCATGTACTGCCGAATTTTGATGAATACGGTAATGGTAACCACAAATATCTGTCACGAGTACAGATCTGCATCTGAGAAAATATCTATATGTAAAATCACAATCTTCCCCAATTGAAAGATCTTCATTTATATTCTCAAACACAGACTGGGCCAGATCTTTCTTGAACAATTTTCCCCACATGTATCCTGTAAAACCAGATTGCAGAGAAATTTTCCCGCCAGCAGTGGACACATTGATCAAATGTTCTAAAATAAACCTCATATCTGCCTGTGTTGTATAAGCTCCTGGTGCTATTTTATCAGAGGCACGCCGACTACCTGCCGACTCCTCGCGATACCATTGCGATATGACCAGATCATAGTCCTGGCAACAATCAACTAACTGTTTGTACATATCTCGATCAATGTAATCGTCTGCGTCCACAAAACTGATATACTGCCCCGTCGCATGCTTCGCGCCATTCTTTCTTGCCAAAGCTACTCCTTGATTATGTTGGTCTATAGATTTTATTCGTACATCTTTTATAGCAAATTCTTTACAAATTTCTGCCGATCCATCAGATGATCCATCATTTACAAGAATAATTTCAATATTTTTATATGTCTGATCTAATACGCTTGTAATGCAACGATCTAGATATTGGGCAGCATTATAGATCGGAATAACAATACTTATCAGCGGATTTTCCATAATTCACTTCTCCAATTCAGATAAAGCATCTCCAACATCAAAATTTTTTAAAACTTGGACGGTTTCCACTATCCTATTCTGCACGGAAAAGTCAGTCTGCCACCCCAGCTTTTCCACTTTTCCCGCATCCAGCACCTGTCTGGAAATCCTGGAATACCCTCTGCTTTCCATATCACTTGGCAAATCAAAAACCACTTTGCAGCCGCCAGCGTCAGCTG
>NZ_JAWXXL010000059.1:0-14402 GCF_034334985.1 Acutalibacter intestini
CGGTACTCCTTGACAGAACCGTCAATCAGCACGTCAAAGGGCCGGATGGTCTTGTCCGTCCACAGATAGCCGGTGCCGGGCTTGCTCTCGGCCAACTCATACGAGCCATAGGGCAGGGCGCGGACATCTGACTGGGCGATACCATCCTTGACCTCAATGGTCAGGCAAACCTCGTCCGGCTGGTACAGAGCGCCGTCCACATACACGGCGTTTTTGCTCTTGTTGGTGATTTCAAACAGCGTTCCGTCCAGGCTTGCGCCGCCCAGCGGGGTCAGCAGGAGGGACTCCAGGTCGCGTTTCTCGATGAGGACGCCGCCGCGAACCACCTCGTTATCCATGAAGAACGGATAGACCCTGCGGTTCTCTGTGATTTCCGCCAACTGGTTAGGAGCCGTGTTCAGCATGGATTCATTGGTGGCGCTTTCATGGAGGATATAAGAACCGTATGGCAGAGCATCGGGAGCCGTGCTGGCCTTGCCCTCGCTGTCCGTGGTCAGGGTCAGGGCGACCTCGCCGGGCGCGGCCTTCTTGCCGCCCACCTCCACAGGGTTCTTGGACTTGTTCACGATTTCAAACTGAATGCCAGAGAAGTCAGCATCGCCCTGGGGACGTTCCCCGGTCTTGCTGTCCCGCTTCACAACAGAAACACCGCCCCGCATGACTGTATCCGTCACGTTGGCGGTGTTGTCGTTGAACTCATTGTTAGAACCTGCGGGAATCTCGCAGAGCTGGGTGGACACGTCGCTGACCAGATACCCCTCGCCCGCGCTGATCTCCCGGAGGGTCCAGTCCTCTCCATAGGGGAAGTAGTCGGTGGTAAACTGGCCTTTTTCGTCTGTGGTGTACTCCTTAACCAGCTCGTTCCCTTGGTACACACCGTACTTTGCCCCAGCCAGGGAGCCGTTGCCCTGGGGGATACTGCCAGTCCTGTCGTCTGTCTTGGTGACCGTGACCCGCCAGCGTTTCAGCTTGTTCTCAAACTGGATGGAGGCGGTCTGCCCCTCGGTTAGCTGGAAGGTCTGGGACTCCGGCTTGACGTATTTGTTGGGGACATTGATTTCGGTGGCGGTATAGGTGATTTTGCTACCATCTGCCGCGTAGATGGGGAGGCCGTCGATGTCGATGCTGCCGCTGGCGTCGGTGGTCTTGGTGGTGCTGCTGCCATCGCTGCCGGTAATCTGGAACTGGATGCCCTCCACCTTTCCGTCCTCGGAGGTCTTGACCAGACCTGCGCTGCCTACCGCATCCGTTTTCACCTTGATGTAACAGCCCACAGGCTCCCCGCCATCCGCATTGTAGGTGGCAAAGTCCTGCTGGGATGGGTCACTGGTCTGCCAAACGGCTACAGCGCCTTTCCCAACAGTTAATCCGCCGCTATTAAGGATACGAGAAGAAGTTTTTGGTGTAAGAATAGGCTCACTAGAAGAAAGTGTCAAGGTATTCCCACTTGTTGTGATTGTAACGCCAGGAACTGATCCCTGAAATCTGTACTTGCTAAGGACAGCATTGGTGTCAGTGACCGTAGCGCTATACTTACTCCCATCCCATCTCATAGTAATGGTTTCAGCTTTGCTGGCCTCCTTACTGGCAAAGCTGGGTATCTTCATAAAGTCGGTGAGCTTCTGCTTGACCTCCCGGTAATAGGCCAAAAACTTCGTGGCGTTGTAGGTATATGGTGCGATCTGCTCAAAGTCAGCGTCCACAGCAGCGTCAATACTGTATAGGCCGTTGCTCTGCAGCTTGACATGGTTCTTGACCGCCTCCCATACCAAAAGCTGAGTCACAGCCCACTTGTCGCCCTCATCGCTGGGGCCGTGCCAGAAGTCAGGAGCGTTCCACTGAAAACCCACAGCCAGAATAGCGGCAATGGTCTCCTGCCCGGTTTTGCTTACGTCCGCCCAGGTATAGGGCTGGTCTGCGGTAGCGCCCAGGTCTTGGTCGAGACAATAGGCCGCGATACATTTACCGTTATACAGCATGGACTTTGCAGGCATACGGCCAATGTACTTGTTGCCCAGGGTGGCCACAAGATTGGGGTTGTCGATGGGGAAACAGTAATACCCCATCTGCAAAACGCCGCCAGCGCCTACACCAGAGGCGGCTCTGGCCTTGGCTCTCTGGAGTGCGGGCCAGACCTGACGGGCCTCCACGGTTGCCAGCTCAGTATTGTAGATACTGTCGGGTTCCTCTGCCGGTTCATCCCCAGGAGAGGAGGGGCCAGTTTCCGGGAGTAAAACTGGCTCGTCTGTCACATTCAGCTCGGGCGAAACCTCTGTAGTCGAATCACTTTCGGCAGGAGGTTCGCTGGTCGGAGCTTCGGTGGAGGCCGTTTCATCCGGCGCGGATTCAGTCGCAAATGCGGACATGGGAATTACACTGAAAATCAGAATGACGGTCATAAGAAAAGCAAGTGCTCGTTTCAAGTTTTTTTGCATAAATTCATCCTTTCTCTGATATCAAATATGGCGTCATTTCGATGTGGGCATTTTACCCATCACCACCCCCTCTGTAAATCAACTTCATATCCATAGGCAGTCCCCCTTTCAATGAAAAAAGCCTTTCTGTTTCCAGAAAGGCTTTTTGGTCTATCGCTTATTCGCCGTACAACAAGTAAAATACCCCTGGCTCCGGCTCAGTCAAATAATATTGTATGGCTGTGTGCATATCCGTAAGGAAATACTCGATTTTCTCTGCTATCCCCTGTGCGCCGTATAACTCCCACCTTAAGGGTCCGGCCCAGCCAGCGCCTTCATAACAAAGACTGCGGTCATATTTTATGGTATCGGGCAGATTCAAAAGAGACTTGATTTCCCGCATTTGAGCGCTGTCCTCGACATCTGCCGGGTGATAGTAAAGACAAAAACAGTTCGTTTCCTCGTCCGCAGTTATATAGAATCTATCGCTTACTGTTCGGGTAAGCATTTGGACAAACCCATTTGCAACCGCTGAGGTATTGTTGTAATCGCTTGGACTATCCAACCAATCCCCCAAAAAGTATTTGCCTACATTGGGACTAGTGGTGAGAGAAATATCCCATGTAGCTGTAGTTCCATCATAGGCAAAAGTGGGATCATCATTCTTCCCATTCAAAACATAGTCCAGCAGCATTTCGGGATTCAAGTTATCTTTCAGTTTCGCCCGAACTTCATCTGTAATAACGATATGAGGAGCGTCCGGGACAGGAGAGGGGCTGGGCGTTACATCCGGGCTGGGAGATGGCGTGGGAGGCTGGGGGTTCTCACTGCCGCCGTTTGCCAGCAGTTCCCGGCTGCTGTAGAAAATCTGCGCCACCTGTGCCCTGGTGGCTGTGCCGCTGGGGTCCAGTTTGCCGCCGTTGCCATTGATGATTCCGTGGGTTATGGCCCACTCCATGGGGTACTTGGCGTAGCCGGACACCTTGTTCCCATCCGGGAACTGCTCCAGCAGGCCAGCCCGGACCGTCAGGTCGCAGTTTGTAAACTTGGCGTAGTTGTAGAGGATAACCGCCATCTGCTCCCGTGTCACGCTCTTGTCGGGGCTGAATTTACCGCCCCCTGTACCGTTTACAATGCCGTTCTGTGCCGCCCACTCTACATGGGGCGCGTACCAGGCTCCTGCTTTCACGTCGTTGAAACTGCTTGTGGGGTAGTCCTTCGGGTCAATTTTGGCCTTGTTCCCCAAAACGGTGACGAACATCCCACGGGTCATTGGCTCATCCGGCGAAAAGGTTGTCGCGGATGTACCATTGAACAGCTTTTCGCCTACCGCATAGTCTACTGCTGTATAGTACCACTTACCCGGCTTTACGTCCGTGAACTTCTCCGCTGCGGCAGAGGCATTGACGGTCAACAGGCTCATCCCTATGAGTAACGCTAACAGCGTTGCAATCCATCTCTTTTTCATCTTAGCTTTCCTCCCCATTTTCTCCTGGCATTGGTATGCCGTATTTTTCTATAAACTCATCCAGGGCTTTTTGCATGACCTGTGCCAAATTGGTATCGTGGGCCAGGGCATAGACCGTCAATGCCTCTTGGACAACCGGGCTAAAGCGAAGCGTATACATTCCGGTAAACGGCTTTGTAGGCTCCTTGCCGGTTTCCGTACAGGCAGTGAGGTAATCGTCTACCGCCCGGTGGAAACTCTCCTTGATTCCCGCCACGGTCTGCGCTGTGAATATGGGTATTTGTTTCATTCCCAATATCCGCCCAATCAGGCTGTCTTTCAGGTTGGAGTAGGAAACCTGACAGAGATAGTTTTTGTACTGGAGTGTGTTTGTGGGTTTCATTATGAGTATCCCTCCTTCTCTACCCATAGTATAACACACCCTCTTGCGGATTGCAACACCTTTTTAGTTGCGTTTTCAAATTCTTTTCAGTTCCACTTTCCCTCTCTCGGATTAGTGGAGAGCAGCTTATATAGCCGGGTATCAGCCGGGACGGTACTGATAAAGGGAATCATGGCCCCGCCGATCTTCATAAGGCCGTGCCCCGGCTGGGTGTTGGTGAAGTAGGTCCGCTGATTCTCGGTGATTTTGTACAGCTCGGAAAGCCTCTGGGCATTGGAGGGGGACTGGTTGAGCATGACCACAAAATCCGTGTTGGAGAGCATGGCCCGCCCGGATTCGCTGTCCAGGACTTCCTCCACGTTCTGAGTTGCCCCTGTGCAGTAGCCGTTGTACTTGCGGATTCTGCGCCAGAGGTTTGAAAAAAACTTGCCGGTGTCCTCGTCCTGGAACAGCAGGGCGAACTCGTCCGCATACACAAAGGTGATTTTTCCGGCCTTGTAGTTGCGCATGACCCGGCCCAGCAGATGGTCCAGGGTGATGAGCGTCCCTATTGGTTTCATCTGGTCCCGCAGGCCGCTCAAGCTGTAGCAAATCAGGCTATTGCCGGTGTCAATGTTGGTAGACTTAGAGAAGGTATTCAGCGCACCGTCCACAAAGCGCTCTAAGGAGAGGGCCAGTTCCCAGGCCCGGGGATTATCCATCTTCTGGAGAGCCGCCCGGAAGTCGCCCAATAGGGGCGGCAGATACCGGCCCTTGGACTTTAGGAAGTCCTTGTAAACGGTTCTTACTGCCCTATCTATGAGGGATTTTGTCTGTGCGTCCAGTCCGTCCCCCTCGCTGACCTTTTCGCAGAAGGTAGTGATAAACTCCGTCTTATAGGCCAGGGGGTTCCGCTCGTCCATGTCCAGTTCCAAATCAAAGGGGTTAATGCTGTCCTGGCCCACATGGTATACCTCGCCGCCCAGCTCTGTGACTACCTTTCCATATTCCTGCTCGGGGTCTAAGAGCAAGAAGTCAGCCTTGTCCGGGGGATATTTCAGCCGCAGGGACACCAGCTCATTCTTGCAGAAGAAGGATTTCCCGCCTCCGGTCATGCCCAGCACAAAGCCGTTACCGCTGCTCTTAGCCAGCCTATCCACCACCACAAGGTTGCGGGTGACTGCGTTCTGTCCATATAGTACCCCGCTGGAATCGCAAATCTCCTGGGCGGAGAACGGCACGAACGCCGCCAGGGTTTCGGTGGTGAGGCTGCGGTCCATGGAGATACGGTCCAGGCCATAAGGCAGGACCGTATTAAGCGCGTCCAGCTGCTGCTCGGTGCAGATATTAAACTCGCAGTTTTTGCCTCTGGTGACATTGCGGATAAGCTCCGTGTCGGAATCAAGCTGCTCCAGGGAATCCGCCATATGCGCCAGGGTGACGGTAGCCACCACCAGCCCCAAGTCCTTCTGGATGATGTCGTTAAGGCTGTCTGTAATAGCGTCCCTGTCCTTGCGGAAGTTGTACGGCTCCGGGGGTGCGATCTGCATCCGCTGGAGCTGCTTTTGCTGAAAGCGCATGGAGTTGGCCTCCAGGGAATCCAGCTTTTTGGTGTAGTATTTCACGGACTCCTCGGTGGGCACAGGCAGGAAGTTCACGGAAAGAATCATCTCTGTGTCGAGATTGATAAGCTCCTTGACCGTATCATCGTAAATCCAACTAGCGTATTCGGTCATTGCCAGCACACGGACGTAGCGTGAGCCGATTTTGAAGTAGTCGGGGGCGGGGAGGAAGCTCATGGGGGCAATGCTGTCCTTAAAGCTGTGCCTTTTGCGCCGCTTGTCCTCAAAGTCGAAGTGCCAGTAATTTTCATCCCCGGGGCGGTAAAAGTCGTGGAGGATGCGTAGACGGTCCGACAGGTCAACTGGGGCCAGCTTGGAGCCCATGTTGGCAAAGCCCAGGGCCAGTTCTGTGCCCACTCTGTCAAAGTGTATCCCGGCCTCTTTGGGCGTGGACTTGCTGACGGACGCGGTAAAGTACCGCTCCTGGATAATGCCGGTGCCACGGCCCGCTTGATTTTCCAGAATCTCATTCATCTCCCCGCGCAGTTCATCCAGGCTGTCATGTTGTCCGGCATATTGCAGCCGTTCCAGCAGTTCCCGGTTGATGTGCCGGTTGATTATGGTGATCTGGGACATCTCGCCGGGGGTGCAGCCCTTAGCCAGCGTCCGCATATCCCGGATAATGCCCTCTTTCTCCGATTGACCTGCTATCTGATAATTGATGTCAGAGAAACGGTAGGTCCTGGAATAGATGCTGCCGTTGGAGAGGAACATCCCATCCGGATATACGGTGTCCACGGGGATAAGGTCCTGGGTGGAGCGGGGGCGCTTAAAGTAGTTCTTTTCCCGGTGGCGGGCCTTCATCTTCTTTTCACTTTGGAGCATTTCATCACCTTTCCTTTCTTGGTAGAGTTTGTCTGTACGGCTTGCCGGAGCGGGTTGTCGGGCCGGAAAAAGAGGGGCCTGTTCAGCACCAGCCGGGAGCGGATGAACACCCCTACCATGCGCACAAAGGGCATCCCATGCCAGCGCACAAACCCGAAAGCGCCAAAGGGCACAGCCGCCGCCACGCAGAGCCAGCTCACGGCCTCCATGCTCATCCTGCGGTTGCAGAGCAGGTAAACTCCCAGGGCAGCAGCTCCGGCAAGCCCAGAGAAGATGAGCTGCCGAAGGGTCATGCCGAAGTAGACAACCTCCTTATACTCCCGCACATCCTGGTTGGATTTGATCTGCATACTTTTTGCCATTGCCATCACGTCCTTGTATAATAGAGTAGTAGTTATTAAAGCCCCTCTCCAAGGGCTGTGCTACACTGAAAGGGATGCTGTGGATTGGTGCCCACGTCCTACCACCCAGATGGTTCTAGAAAGGTTCCAACCACAGCCCTTTGCAGTTTTGTTGATCAGTTAAATACCGCCAGACGGTTTATGTAGAACAAGGCTACAAAAGCAAAGTGTTCTGTGGATGCAGCATCACAAATTTTCCGTTGGAGGTATTGCTATGATTTGCGTAGGAATTGATGTGGCCAAGGACAAGCACGACTGTTTCATCCTCAACTCAGAAGGCGCTGTTCTGGCGGATGTGTTCACCATCGCCAACAATCTGGAAGGCTTCAACACTCTGCTGGACAAGCTCCGGGCCTGCTCCACGCCTCAAGACAGCATAAAAGTAGGGCTTGAGGCAACCGAGCATTACAGCTACAACATCCTTGGGTTTCTTCTTGACAGAGGGCTTCCCACCTATGTCCTGAACCCTCTGCGCACCAACTTGTACCGGAAAAGTCTCAGCCTCAGAAAGACAAAGACGGACCGGGTGGACGCGCGAACGTTCGCGGCTATGCTTATGAGTTGTTGTACAACTCAATCCGATGCGGGACTCAAGCCCTACACGGATACAGCATACCACAACAAGGAGTTAAAGTCGCTAACCATATACCGTTTTGACAAGGTAAAAGAGCAGGCCAAATTGAAAACTTCCGTTTCCAGACTGGTGTGCATCCTGTTTGCTGAGTTGGAGAAGCTGGTGACAACCCTTCACACAGCGTCAGTCTATGCGCTGCTGTCTGAATTTCCAGGGGCCAAACAAATTGCTGACGCCCATCTGACCAGGCTGAAGACCCTGTTGGCAGATGCCTCCAAAGGCCGTTATGGGAGGGATATGGCAGTAGAGATCCGCGATGCCGCCAGAGGCTCTATAGGCTCAAGAATGCCTGCCAAGTCCCTGGAATTGCAGCACACCATCCGCCTCATCCGGGAGTTGGACGCAGAGATTGAAGAAATTGAGGCCGCGATTCAGGCCATCATGGAGGAACTTCGCTCCCCCATCACCACGATCCCCGGCATTGGATACCGCATGGGTGCCATGATCCTGGCCGAGGTTGGCGACTTCTCTCGGTTTGATTCCCCTGACAAGCTGCTGGCCTACGCCGGTATGTCTCCTTCTACCTACCAGTCCGGGCAGCTGAAAAACTGTTATCCCCACATGGAAAAACGTGGTTCCCGCTATCTTCGCTATGCCCTCTATAACGCTGCCAAATACGTCTGTCATTGGGATCCTGGATTTGCTGCCTATCTTGTCAAGAAACGGGCTGAAGGCAAACATTATAACATCGCCTTATCCCACGCCGCCAAGAAACTGGTACGGCTTATCTTCGCTCTGGAGAAGTCCAGGCAACCCTACTGCCCGGCAGTTTGAGCTCCTTCGATAGCTTTCCGGGGTCCTCCTGGGCCTCTGCTTTGCTATGCCTTTTTGAACCGTCTAACTTTTTCCGCCTCCCTTCATTTGGGGGGTTGACTTTTAATAGTTAATCTTTCTACATCCCGAAAATACGGTGTGTCACTTGGTCGGCCCCCTTGATGATACCCAGCAGCAGGAGCATATTGAAAATCAGGCTGTACATATAGGCCATTTCTTCTGCCGCATCCCCAATCCACTGGAAAATGCCCAGCCCTGATAGGTCTATGACCGGGGACTGGCAGTAGGCCGAGAACACGATAAGGGCCAGCCCAATGGTAAGGCCCTCCAAGCTCACCCCGGCAAAGGACTTGAGGAAATTCTGCCCAATGGAGTGGGTGGATTCCGAGCCAAAGGTAGCCAGGGGGATGGGGGACAGTGCCGCGAAAAGGTAGATTTTGAAAAATCGGCCGATGACCGTCAGCAGTAATGTTACAGAAAGCACCACTGCCACGATAAAGCCAATTAGCCCCAGCAGGAGCGAGGGAATTTGTGATAGTGGGTTGACAACCGCCATAATGGTGGAGATGATTTTGAGTATGCCGGTATCGTCAAAGTTGGGGGCCGTAACGCCTGCCCACATATTCCCATCCGTCAGGCCGCTGGTGGTGAACACCTTGGTAATGAGCGCTCCGGTGATGGCAAATATCCCATTCACCAGTTTCCAGGCCACGCCTATGGCGTACTTGGAAAGGATGAATCGGACAAACAGCTTAAAGACATGCTCCGGGCGTTTCAGCTCCACATAGGAACCGGCGGTGCGTACCACGTTCCAGAGGGTCAGAATCACCAGCAGGGCGTAGGAGAACGCCTGCAAGCCGTTGTTGATGTTCTCCATAGCCAGCGCCACGTTGGGTGCAAAGGCAGGTCAGGTCTTGGGTCAGGAAGTTGTAGGAGGTTTCTGTGGCAAAGCTGAACAGGTCCAGTATAGATTGTATAAACATAGGCTATTTCTGGATGGCGGTCAGGATTTCCGGCGAGAAGAAGATAATGATTGCTCCGGCAATGCACATCAGCCCTTGAATCCTCTGGCTGGGGTCGTGGCCCGAGAAGGACATTCCCACCTGTAAAATGCCATAGATACAGAGGATGCCGCCGATCACTTTCACCAGCCCGGTGATAAGCTCATTCAGGTTGGTAAGCATGGTGTCAACCTCCGTTACCCCGGTGGTGAGGGGACGGATGGTGAGTGCGTCCACGCCTGCGGCCTGGGCCGGGATAACAGCGCAGCTCATAAGCACCATAACGGCGGCAATCACTGCCAGCAGCTTTCTCATTTTCAGAAAGATTTTCCTTGTTTTCAGATTCATGGAATCATTCCTTTCGTTAAAAAATGGCAGGAGCGTCACATCTGTACCGCTCCTACTTGGATTCATTATCGTCAATAAAGGTAAACCACACAGGCTTGGCCTCGGGCAGCGCCATGACCTGCTCCTGGGTCATATCCATAACCGGCTCAAAGCTGGCGGCAACATGGGTCAGCTCATTGTGGACATAGGGCGCGGCCCCGCCATAGGTCGTTTCCTTGATGTGGGGGTGGCGCTTGAAGTCAAACTTCCCGTCCAGGATGGGCCGCTCCCCGCGCACGAACAGCAAAGCCAGCTTGTTGTCCAGCATCCGTATCTCGTCCGGGGTCAACAGTTCCCGGCCCAACTGCTGCTCGTTTTTGGAAAAGCTCCCGGAGCGCCCCTTGGACTGCCCAAAGGTGTTGGTGCGGATGGTCTGCTTGCCCAGAAGCTTAGAAAGATACTCATGGGTGCCGCTCTCGTTGCCGCCCAGGTATAGCAGCAGGTCGGCGTTGTTCATCATGGCCTGCCACTGCTTTTCATAGAGGGCCTTGAGCTAGCTCATGTCTTGCAGGATGATAGAGGCCGATATACCGTACTTGCGGAAGGTGGCAAGGCGCAGCTCAAAGTCCTTCGGGAGCGTTACGTTGGCGAACTCGTCCATTAGGATGTGCATGGGAACTTTCAGCTTGCCATGACGGTTTCCGTAGTCATAGAGGATTTCAAAAAGCTGCCCATAGAGCAGGCTGACAAAGAAATTGAAAGAGGAATCCGCAACGGGCGTGACCGCGAAAATCACCGTCCTTTCCTCCGGTGCGGTCAAGAGGCCCAAATCATCCGAGTTGGTGGTGGACAGCCGCTCAATGGATTCCAGGTTGAACTTCCCCAGCCGGGACAGCAGGGTGATCTGAATACTCTGCAAGGTCTTGGTAGCACCGGAGTGGTAGGCCCTATAGTGCTTGAGCGCAACATGCTCCGGCTCCCGCTGTTCCAGTTCCGTGAACATCTGCTCCACGGGACTGGAATCCTTTTCCCCCTCCACCAGGGCCATGTTACGGAGCAAAAACTGAATGGTGGGAAAGTTCTGTTCCTCCGGCGGGGCCTCATAGTACAAAAATAGGCGAGAGCTGAAAGCAGCTCCTTCGCCATATCGTCCCAAATCTGTTCTCCCTTTTGTGCGCCCTGCACCGCCGTGGCTTTCCAGAAATTTTCCACCATCCTGTCTACATCGTCATCGTTGCGCAGGAATACAAAGGGATTGTACCTGTCCGAGCGCTCCGGCTCCACCAGATTGAGAACATGGATGGTATAGCCATGCTCTTTGAGATAGTTCCCGGTGGCCCGGAGCATTTCTCCTGATGGGTCAAGGCAAACATAGGAGTGGCTGGCCTGCAAGAGATTGATAAGTACATGAGTGGTGGACTTGCCCGACCCGCTGCCGCCGATCACCACGGTGTTAAGGTTTCGCCTATGCCTGTACATGCTCTCCTGGGAGCTGCCAATGGCAACGTGCTGGGTCATAATGAGATTCTTGTCCGGCGATTTTCTGTCCCGGTACTTCCGGTCAATGGCGCGGGGACTGCCCCACTTGGCGCTGCCGTATTCCTCGCCGCGACGGAAGTTCATGCCAGAGGAAACGAACATCAGCACAGCCAGACCATAAATGAACAGGCATACCAACACACAGCGCGGGGTGTCCGGCACAAGCTGAAACCGGAACGGGTTTGCCATAGCCCTGTTGAGAGCGGAAAACATCCCCGCCAGCCCGCTGTTTATTCCCGGCGCCAGGGCAATGCCCAGCCAGACAGCCACAAGCCCCCCGGCTATGCCCACCACTATGGCGGGCAGTCTGTTCTGTCCGGGTTTCATACCGCCAGGGTATCATCCCTTGCATCCTCCGGCCTGTACCGTGGGCTGGAAACATACAGGCCCAGGAGCCGTTCCATCTCCGCAATCCCCCTCTGAATCTCCTGCCCCGCCATGCCGCTGGCCCGGATCACGCTGGAAAGCAGGTCCCGAACAGCGCCGCACCTCTCCTGTACACTCCCGCCGGGGATTTCCGGGAACACCTCCCGCTGGAATAGAATATTCTCTGTGCTGATATCGAACCGCCGCGCCAGCACATACCCGCCGCAGAGGGCCACAAAGTTGGTCACAGGATTGCGCTCATAGGTCTTGCCCATGAACTTGTGCTGCTCATAGTGGCAGAACTCTTTGAGTAGGGAAAAGCACATCTGCTGCGCGTCCTGCCCCTCTCGGACGCGCACTTCGTTAAGGGCGGGGATATAGGTCCCGTCCACACCGTCAGGAATCTGCGAATCGTACTCAATGCTGAAGTCAGCGGCCAGGGCAATGGCCCTGATAATGTCCATGGGCTCGGTCCAGAACACTTCCCTTGGCTGGGAGCGGGCCGTGGTCTGGCTGATGTCAAAGCGGTACTCCACATTGTAGTAATACTTTGTCCGGTGGGTCTTGGAATCCTCCTTGCCGGGGGAGCGAACGTAAACGCGGATGCCCTTTTCGCCCCTGCGGATGTATGCCTGCTCCTTTTTCCAGTCCTCAAAGGAGCCCAGCCGTGTCGCGCCCGGACACTGGGCGTAAATCAGCAGGGCATTGGCGCTGCCTCCGCCCAGGGTCCCGCTGGCAAGGTTAAGCCGCTCCACCACATCCAGCAGGCGGGGGAACTGCTCCATATCGCCCCAAACCCCCTCCACGGTTTCGGCGGTCAACCTGCCGGTTTCCTCCCGGAGCTTTTTCTGGTAGGCAAGATACTGGCTAAAATCAAATTTCCCGTTCATGGTAACATCCTTTCTGCGTTAGATTTCTCTTGTTGCCGTGCTCAAATGGTGCATATTCTTTTCATAGAAAAGCCGGGCCGTATCGTCCCGGCTGGGAATGCTGCCCGCCACAGAGGGCTGGCCCAGGGTTTCCTTACCGGCACCCTGACGGATTGCCTCAACCCTCTCCCGGACCGACTGCCGCCCGCTGGCGGTAGACGTTGACAAGCCCTCTGACGGAGCAGCGCTCCCGCGCTCCGCCGGGGTAGTAGGGTTTGGGGCGGCGTGGGGCTGCACCTCGTCGATGAACTGCGTGATGAAGTCCGCGTTCATGGCCCGGTTGCGCTGGCGCAGCTCCTCCTCACTCATGGACTCCACCTCCTGGGGTGTGACTTCCCTGGCTGATTCCTGCTCATACTCCGCGGACTTCACGCCGTTGAGTTTATTGATTTCAATAATGCGGTTCACGATGTCCGCCTGGTCCGGGCTGCAGAAGATGGTAAACAGCCGCTCACCCTCTGGATGAATCTTGTCCAGGCTCACACAGGAGAACCGTACCCCAGCGCTCATGGCAGCGTCATAAAAGGTCTTGTAATCCTTTTCCATAAGGTCGAACTGGCAGAAACCCTTGCCCTGTTGAATCATCCGCTCCATCTCCATGGCGCTGCGGGTACTGTAATCCTGCTGGTTCATCCCGGCCATGACCCCGGCAAGCCGGGCGTTGTTCCGCTCCCCGGCGCGCGCCGCCTCCTCGATAATTCGGAACACATAGGCAATACCCTTGTATGTCACCCGGAACACGGTGTCTACTGCCTCTGTTGTGTTGTCCATAATTCATCACCTCTTTCCCTTCCTAACTGGCGTTGAGCAATCTCCTTTTCCCGGTCCACTGCCGCCGTAACCGAAGTACAGCGTTCCGCAATATCCTTGCAAAGACTCCGCTCCCGGTAGAGCGGTTTCAGCCGCTGGTTAATATCTGAGATTTTCTGCTCTATCACCTGCCTTTCCTCCCAAGTGGGGTTCTTCTGCAAATCCCGTTTCAAATACCACCTCTCTTTGTGCAGTTCATGGATTCTTTCACCTAGCGAAACCTGATAGGCGCTCAGCTCCTTTCCTGTCTGAATTTTGTTGTGCACCAGCAGCCGCGCCTCCTGGGAATCCTTTTCCAGCTTGGCCAGGGCCTTGCGCTGCTCCATACTGGGATAGTGGGGGTAGCTCTGCCGCCGGATGCTCACCAGCATATACCGGTAGTGCAGGTAGGTGGCGTTAAGGCCACGGCGGTCATATCTCCGGGCATAGTAGCCGGTATACCGCTTTTGGTATGTGCGGTGTTCCTCCTGATTCTTCCACACTCCATAGACCTGCCGGGGTTTTTGCTGCCGGGGGCGGCGATCCTGATTCTTTCCGGCAATACGATTGCGAATATCTTCCTCTGTATATCCGTCTTTGAATTTGTACAGCCGGAAAAATCCGTGGCCCTCCGGGGAAATAGCCGGGTACTTGCCGTCCCGCTTGACCCGGTAGCCCATCTGCGTCAGGATGCGGTAAAAATCATCTAGGTCTTTTGCCGCGTCCACGGCCCGGTCTATATCCTGGTACATGATGGAGTGGACCGTAGGGGAGGACTGCGGTTTCTTATGGTGCTGGGCCGGGTAGCTCTCATACTTGTGCGACTTCGCCTCCTATTACAATATAATTTGGTTGGGACCCTCGGCAGCCAGCCGGGGGTTTCGTCCGTCTCGTGCCAAAGCTACAATAAGAGGAGCAACTGGCTGGCCTTCACCTCCTTGGGCTTTGAAGT
>NZ_JAWXXL010000060.1:0-14322 GCF_034334985.1 Acutalibacter intestini
GCAGGATATCTCTCATAACATTCATTCATTTATGCGTCGGCTCCAGCATAATCCCTCTCGGGTTATTCGTTTTTTCCTCCATCCGCTTCTTTCCTATCTTTCGGCGGAGGAGTAATACCATTCCGAACCTGCCGCTCTCAGATTCGTATTTGGTCGGCTCTGTAATGATCAGCGCCTTGTACTCCAGCTCCCGCACATATTTCTGCACCGTGTTCCGGCTCATACCTACCGCCTGACCTATTGTCTTATAGCTGAGCCAGCACTGATGGGACTTCCTGTCCTCACAGTACATAAGGTAGGCGTAGACAGCCAGCTCGCCTATTGACAATCCCAAACTGAAAATAGCGTTGGGCAGAGGGAAGAAATTCTTTGCGCCGCTGCACGAGGCTTTCAAGAAATTATTCATGGCGCGTACCTCCCGTCTGTTAAAGTACCGGAATGCAGACGCATATGGTTTCGCCTTTGCGACCTACTACAAAAGTATGCTGAAGATGCAACCGGTCTTTGCACCAGAAATTGATTGGGGCGCACCGAGGTCACATGGAACTTTGTTCCGGCGAACACATTTGCTGGGACAGGCAAGTTTGTGATTGCGGAGCAGATGCAGTTTACCAGCCTTGTGAACTTTTTGTACGCCGACCTCTACCGTTGTCTGATGCACGGCAACTGCCCGCGCCGCTGCCAGAATTGCGGCAGATATTTCCGGCTGACCGCTGGCTATAACACCTGCTACTGCAATAATATTACTCCCGAAGAGACCTCGCGTACTTGCCGCAAGGTTGGCACCCACCGTAAAGCAGAACGAGAAAAAGCCTCCGGCACTCCCGCTCAGCAGGAATATCGAAGGGCTTATGATAGGTTGAAAATGAGGAAAGCAAGGCATAAAAATTACGGTCGACGAGTGGAATGAGAAAGTTGTGCTGGCACAGGAGTGGAGGGATTTAGCGGAGCAAGGCCAGCTCTCTGGCCTGGAATTGCGTAACAAACTCAACGCGCTTTGAAGAAAGGTTCTTCTTTGTTTATGCGGCGCAGAGTTTGAACTGCCGTTACGGCTCTGGCGTCCCCTCAATTTCCTCCCCGACCCGCACAATGATTTTTCCGTGGTCCAGCTCACAAACAGTATCGCACAATGTCCTGATATCCTCATTGCTATGGCTTGCCAAAAGTATAGTTTTCCCCTGCTCTCGCAACTCCGAAAACAGCCTGCGCATATCCTCCACCCCCTGGTTGTCCAGGCCATTCATGGGCTCGTCCAGCAGGAGCAGCTCTGGGTCCTCCATAATGGCCTGGGCGATCCCCAGCCGCTGGCGCATACCCAGGGAGTATTTTCGTACAGTCTTTTTATTCTCCGGGTCCAGTCCTACAGCCCGCATGGCATTTCGGGCCTTTGATACATCCTGCTGCCCCCGGAGGGCCAGCAGGTACTGCAGGTTCTTCAGGCCGTTCTTGCCGCCAATGAATCCCGGCGTTTCAATAATAAGCCCAATGTTCTCCTGGGCTTTGGCGGGCCGCACCCGGGCCCCGTTCACCAGCACCTCGCCCGATGTGGGAGCCATAAATCCACAGATACACTGGAGCAGTACCGTCTTGCCGGAGCCATTCCTGCCGATTATGCCGTGTATCTTCCCCCGCTCAAAGCACAGGCTGACCCCATCCAGAGCCGTTGTCTCCCGGAACCGCTTGGTTACATTTTTCACTTCAATGATGTTGTCCATACGCCCCTCCTACTCCAAATCGCGCCTGTCAAATTTCCACACAGCACAGAGGCCCATGCCGGTTATGCCAATCAGCCACACTGAAAACACATATACCGGCGAGGGCGTGATGCCGCTGTAGTACCAATCAATACTCAAAAAGCTGGCCCAGCTCAGGGGTGACAGATACTGTAGCCAGTACCCAAAAGTCAGCACCCCGACAGAGACAGAAAACACAGTCATGCACACAAAGATACCCGCCGCGAATATCCCTGCCGAACGGCTGATAATGAGCCGGAAAAAGCATATCAGTATCCCGGTGAACGCTGCCGACAACCATATGCACAGAAAGCACAGAACGGTGGCCTCCAGGGGCGTGAACAGCGCCAGTGTCTCCCGGGGCACGATAATGGACAGGCTCACCCCGGTCTGGGATTGTATCTGCCCGGAGGACTCTGCCAAAGTGTGCAGGAGCACCCCCCAGTCCCCCTCCCAGCCTATCTCCGGCAGAATAAACAGAATGGACATCGCCCACAACGCCGCTGCATAAAGGAAGGACGTCACGAGCACCCAGAGGAGCTGCCCGGTAATATAAGCCCTCCGCCCAGCCCGGGCTATCATCAGCTCCGTATAGCCGTCTGCCTCGCATACATCGGAAAATAGCAGTAAACACAGGCCGCTGTTTACCACCAGCATTGTGGGGAAAGAAAGGAAGAAAGGATACACCCAAGGGGTCACCGGCACTTGGTAGAAGTCGGCAACCGTGCAGAGTGGGTCATAATTGTAAAAGCTGAATACCGCCGCCATCCCGAATACCAGCCACAGCTTGGGGCTGCCCAGCTCCCGGCGGAACAGGATGCCGCAGCAGCGGAGGCTGTTTTTTATCTCAGCCACGTTCAAACCTCCTTTTCATCCAGAGTGCCCCGGCTATGCACATCAGCAGGCAGAACCCGGCGGTGAGCAGAAACTTGCCCAGCAGGGTCAGCCAGGGCGACGAGGTATGGTGAAGGCCCTCCACCCAGTTGATGGGGTGCCAGATGGAGATGGGGGAAATCATCCGGGTTGGCATAATGCGGATAACCGTCAGGTGGATGGCCAGGGGTGCGGAAACCGCCACGAACCGGTTGGGCACCAGAATGCTGGTGAACATCCCCAGCGCACCTATCAAGGCGCCGGACAGGGCCATGTGCAGCATGTAGCAGAGCCACCCCAGAAGTATCTGCCCCTTCTCAAAAAACGCCTCATAGTCCACGCTGGAACAGGAAGCGTACCAGGGCAGGAAGGCACCGTTCACAAGCACGAACAGGCCGAGCCCCAGCCCCACGGTGAGAAAGCCTGCGGCGGCGCTGGCCAGCAGTTTTGAAACCGTGTACCGGGCGACCCCCTCCCGGGCCACCCAATAGGGCAGGGCGCGGCTCTCCCAGTCACCCGCAAGGCTCATGGCGAAGGGCAGGGTGGGCAGCACAAACAGGGTGAGCAGGCCGGCCCCGCTGGACTGGGCCAAGTACCACACGCTGAGTATCTGTCTGTCCCCGGCCAGCATACCGGCCACGCCAAGCTCCGCCATCAGGGCCAGGAGCAGGGCGCACAGGGCCAGGGGCCAGGAGACAGCCTGCCGGAGCTGTACAAAAAAGGCTTGCAGGAATTTCATCGCATATCCGTCTCCCTCTCTAAAATAACGCCGCTATAGGCCCCTACGGCGGTGACCTCATACTCTGTGAAGTCGAAATCGTGGGGCGTTTCCCCCCTCCCTGCTTTTCTCTCCGTGGCGGTGGTAATGACCCATGCTGGCCGGGCATAGAGATTTTTGCTGTCCGCCAATATCAGATAGTTCAGCTCCACTTTGAGAATCTCCGTATTCTCAAAGTGGATGGCTTTGCTGTAATCTTCCACATACACCGAGAGGGCCTCCTCCGGGGTAATGATCTTGTCAGTGGAGACGGCCTCACCGGGCTCTACCAGACTGTCGGCGCTGAAATCGACCAGCCCGTCCTGGTTCCAGATGGCCGTGATGCAGGGGCTCCCGCCCTTCCCAAAGGCATTCCTGGCCCAGTAGGCATTGCAGAAGGGTATGCCGTCCAGGGTCTGGCGGAAAGTAAAGTGGTAGTATTCGTCCTCATTGGTGAGGGTATCCGGCAGAGTTTCTTCGCCCTGCTCCTTTGCGGCCCGGTTATAGATGAAACGGTTCTTGTTAAGCAGGGCCAAGCTGTGGGCCTCGCCCAAAAGCAGCTCATGCTCCGGAAAGGCGCAGGCTGACATCTTCCCCTCTACCTGTGCCAGAGCGTCCTTGTATGGGAGAAAATCCAGGTTTTCCGAATCTGCCTGCTCCATACTGCCGTTCCCATATTTCCAGGGGAGAAGGTTGCACGCCACGCTCTCCCAGGGCTGTTGCCTGCGTAGATAGTAGGCTAGGATTTCTTCGTCGCGTATGCGTACGTCGTCATCCTCCAAAGATGAATAAAAGCTGTAGTTCAGCCCGCCCTGAACCTGCTCTGTATATAGGTTTAGAATTTCCCTGCTGCCCGCATGCTCTCCCCGATACTGTGGGCCCATGGCAGAGTTGCCATCGTCAAAGACACGTTCCGGGGAATCCTCCCCCATAAAAGCCCCCACGGCAGCCTGCTCGCCGGGTTTGTACCATGTGAGGTTATAGGCGGTCACCTGGTCCGGGCAGTCCTCCGGTAGTTCAGCAGTAATTTGCAAGGTCTTTGGAAAACTTTTCTCCTCCCCGCCGGAGCGGCAGGCGGGAAGGGCCAGCATAAGCAGGACTATTAACAAAAACAGAAAATGGGAACGTCTCATAGGGACACCTCGCTTTCTTGTTTTTATTATATTTAATTCACTATTATATGTCAAGAATAAAATATTTGAAAAATGCAATTTCGTATCTTTACATCTACGCTGGGAATATGGTATACTTTGTATGAATGAATGCTGACAGAAAGCCGGTGGCCCATGAGAAGCGCGGAGATGACCAAGAAAATACCCTTAGAGCTGTTGTGCATTTTGCTCTTGGAGGAGCGGGATATGTACGGCTATGAGATGGTGCAGGAAATGAAAAGGCGCAGTGACGGACTGCTGGAGCTGAACATCACTACGCTGTATCTGGCGCTGAAACGGCTGAACGAGCATGGGTACGTGTCCATGTACTACTCCGACGCCCCCGCCGCCCGGGAGCGCTCCCGCATCTACTACCATTTGGAGCCCCCCGCCCAGGAGTATAAGCAGAAGCTCCGGGAGGAGTATGAGCGGGCGGTGCTGGGGGTCAGGCGGTTTTTGGAGTTCCGGGAACATGAGGAGCGGTGAAAACTTTTTTGATTTGGCGGTACGAATTTGGTTGACCCACACCCCGACCCACACGGGGAAATAAACGGAAGCGGCTGGATACCTTCGAGTGAGAAGTTCCAGCCGTTTTTCTTGCCTGCCCCACACTTACAGGACCTTATCCATGAAATCCCCCATCCTCTCGGCGGCCTGCTCTTGTTTTTGACGAGTAGCGTGGGGATAGGTGCGGCGTACATCGTTTATGGCCTCACGGCGCAGTTCTTCCACCTGCTCTGGAGTGTATTCTGTAAGCTCTGCCAACATTCGCATCACCATCTCCAGCTGCACGGCGTAACGGAAAAGTCCCTTTGAAATAGCTTTCGCATGATCCTCGGACCATTTCAGAACGGCCTCGGCTAGGGTTTGTTTGAAAAGAGAGGGAATGACGAATTGGGGGTCAAAAGTGGTCAGATCCCAGAAAAAAAACACAAGTCTCTTGCCGGTTGACGAGGATTTTTGACGCGGAAGATGGCGGGATTACATCGCCTGGCTCCCTATTCCGAGATGTAGGCCCGGATCGTCTTTGCTCCATAAGCGCGGTCTGCCAATACATTGCGGCCGCTGATTTCTAGCTTTTCCAGCAGTTCTACAGCGTGGACGGAAGCATAGTCATTCCCCGCAGACAGCATGAATTCAACCGGGTTCCCCAGTCCATCCATGATAGTTGTGCAGCTTTGTATTTAACCCGCCTCTGTTTCGCCCAGCTGCCTTATCTGCTCCATGTCTCTATTTTTGCACTAACACACAATTTGTGCAATATTTATTTTTAAAGATTTTGCAATTTCCAGCCCTAACCTTATGTAACTCGGCAAATGGCGGCAAAGCCTTGATTTTCAGGCGTTTCCGCCATTTGCCGTTTGGGAGAGTTATTCGCATATCTCGGCGTATCCCGGCGTGACTTTGCGCTGAAACGTAGTACGGAAGTAGTAAAAGCGGCCTGCCGCTTCTTTTTTACTACTTACTACGCAGCCAGCCGCTCCATCTCCGCCTTTGCGGAACAGGCGTCAACATGGGTGTAATAGTCCAGCGTCATGGTGATGTTGGCGTGGCCCATGATGTACTGCAACGCCTTGGGGTTCATACCGGCGTTTGCCATGTGGGTACACAACGTGTGCCGGAGGGAGTGCGGGGTGATGTTGGGCAACTGCTCCTTGTGCTGCTTGTTGTACTTCTTCACAAGGCCCCTAATCATGTTGTTATAGTCCATGCCCACTTTCGGCATCCCGTCCCTTTTGAGAAACAGGAAGTTTGTGTAGCCGTCCACCGTGATGGTGGTTTTCTTGCCCCGGTTCTTCAGTACCCGCTTCAACGCCCGGTAGACCGGCTCACTCATAGGGATTTCCCGGTAGCCGCTCTTGGTCTTGGGCGTTTCAATGTAGTAGCCGTTCTTGCTGTCCCGCAAAAGCTGGTGGTCTACCCGGATTAGCCGGTTCTTAAAGTCAAGGTTCGTAGTCAGCCCGCAGAACTCGGAAATGCGAAGTCCGGTTCCCAGCAGGATGATAAGCTCGTCGGCGTACTTCTGATATACCGGGTCATTCTGTGCGAAGTCGATCAGGCTTACCTCCTGTTCCGGCGTCAGCACGGTTTTCTCGCCCCTATCGTCCTCCAGAACTTTGTTCAGGGCAAAGCTGAACGGGTTCTTGCGAATACAATCGTCCTCGATGGCAATGAAGAACGCGGCCCGGAGGGAACGCTTGTAGTTGCTGATGGACTGGAAGCTAAAGCCCTTTTCCCTCATGCGGATGGCCCACTCCTTGGCGTCAGAGGGCTTCACCGCGTCGATGCTTTTCCCGCCGAGAGGGTCATCCCTCAGAAGGCCCATCAGATACTCCCGGCTTTTTTTAGTACCCCGCTTCACATCCACTCGCTGACTGTTCTGCTTGGCGTAGAGCTGGCAGACGGTCATTTTTTTGCCCACGGTGTCGATGCCGTCCGCAATGTCCCGGTTGATCTCCTTTTCCTTCTCCCGCAGGGAAATGTCGTCCCGCTTGCCAGCCGGGGTCTTGTCCGTGGCTACCAGCTTCCAGGCATAGACGAATTGGGGCTTGCCGGTGCTGTCCGTGTACTTGTATGCGTATCTCCCGTCTTTTCGCTGGCTCTCTCCAGTTCTTAATATGCGGCCTTTGCTGTCACGTCGTTTCTCCGCCATTGGTAAAATTCCTTTCCAAAACTGGAACGAGCCTTGATACGACTTGACTATATTCTATCATATTTCCGGCTCAATACAAATCTGCGATTAGATCACATCCAGGGAGTCAATGACTTTTTCAAACTGCCTTCGCTTGATCTGGATGCGGTTGCCGTTCATTATCAGCCAGTTGGCGTCCGGGTTTTCCTCCGCCAGTTTTCGCAGCTTCTTTTCCCCAATGCGGAAATACTTGGCCGCTTCCTCGATGGTCAGGGTGTACTTCTCCCAAATGGGCACATCAGGATAACTCATACCCCCGCCCCTCCTTTCGGCGTGACCACATACTCCATGCCGGGGTGCTGGCCGCAGTAGACACAGACCTCCTTTTCAGCCTGTCCCGGCGCGGCCTCCCGCAAAGCAAAAGCGCCCGTGCCGCGAAAAGCGTCAGCACAAGCGCCGCATAAGCAAAGGGTCAGTTTCGGGGGTACGGGTTCGATCAGGCCGATGCTGACCGCCAAGGCGTGGTTGATGCCCTGGATATGTTTCTTGTCCAGTCTGCCGATGTAGCCGGACAGCCGCCGCTTGTCCACGGTGCGAATTTGCTCCAACAGGACAAGGGAGGGTTGGGTCAGTCCGTTCCCGGCGTCCAGGTAGTAGTGGGTGGGCAGCTTGGCCTTGACGTTGGCCTTGCTGGTGATGGCGGCGATAATAACGGTGGGGCTGTACTTGTTGCCTACGTTGTTCTGGATAATAACAACGGGCCGGGTGCCCTTCTGTTCCGAGCCGATCCCGTGGCCCAGGTCGGCGTAATACAGGTCGCCGCATAAATATGTCCTGCTCATGGTGTTTGACCTCCTATAAAAATTAGACGGCCTGCGCCGCCTATGTAGGGGCCGGACAGCATGACATATCAAGGTTGGTGGAGCATAAACGCTCCCGTTTCCATAAACCTGTCCCGCTGTCCGGCTTATATCAAAGCAAGCCTATTTGTCCGCGACACCCCGGCCCGCTGTGGGAAGTCATCAAGCGGCTGGCGGCGACCAGCTCCACGGGAATTTCACCCCCGCATGGTTCTCATGCGGCTGCTCTCATTGCCTGCGACGGCATAGTGCTGGAAACACTTTCACGCTCGAACTGTGACTGAACAGGAGTATCGTTAGCCCTATTGCCGGTCGTGGCCGTACCGGGAGCCGCCCGGTATTTCATGGCCGCTGGTACTCGCTCCGTGCCGGACGGCAGACCATGGACGAAATGATAGTGTGGCATCCCGCTGTCCTATCCGGCACATCCTGGCGCGGCGGCAAAAGTGGCTTGCGGCAATAGGAATGTGCTTGATGAATGGGTATGAAGTTGTCAAAGGTCAAACCCATTCGCCGCACAAACGAGGAACAGGTGGAAGGCTTTCCATCGCCTTTCACCTAATGCACTTAAAAGAGGGGGGTGTAGGGGTAGAAAATAAAAAAATCTCAAAATATTTTTTCAGAAGGTAAAATGGGAGGGCCGTCAACACTGACAGCCCTCCCAGGAAGTTATTTGATCTCGTTGAAGTATGTACGGAGCTTGTCCACCGCTCGGCGGATGCTCTCGTCCACTGATGTGAAATGCACCCCCTCATCACTGGCGATTTTCCGCAGAGACACCCCGGCGAAGAAGTACCTGACAAAGCGTTCTTTCTGCTTTACCGTCAGCCTGCCGCACCTGAACAGCTTGTCCACCGCAAGTTTGACACGGCGGCGGTCATCGGACATGATGTAGCTGTCGTCCAGGGTTGGGGCGGGATGTGCTATGGCGTCCTCCAGCCCGGTCATGGAAAACGTCTTATTCCCCTGGGCTGTTTCAAGACGGGCCTACTCCAAATAAATTTCGTCAGACACAGCTTTCAGGGCCATAGAATCCGCTTCTGTCTTGCCGGGGTTGTCCCGCAGAAAGTCCTCCAAAGAGATTTCCAGGGTTCGGTCAGAAAACTGATATACAATACCCTCGCTGAACTTGTTCAGGGCATAATCGCTTTTGCGATAGTTTTTCAAGGTTTGCTACCTCCAATCTGAATTTTTTGAAATTCAGATTGGAGGGCGGGCCACGGCAACCTATACTCCATAAGAGCCTGTCCATCGGGTTTGACAGGTTACGACAAAATTCGTCCGATAGGTCATAAACCCATCGGACGAATTGCACAGTATAATTTACTTTATCTGTGTCGTATAGTATAACCTCGTGACCGCAGTTCTCCCAGGCGGAGGACGGGCTTTTTTTGATAACGGCGCTCTCAATTCCTCACGGCGAAATATCCACATAGCGGCTGCCTCCTAAAGCCGCCAAAATCACAGCGGCGGCACTTTTTACCAAAGTACCGCCGCTATGTGGAACCTATATAAAGCCAATATGGAACCTGTGTGAAACGGGAATTTTTCTTACTCCTTGGGCGTGACTACAATACCATCCGCATTATCCGGGTCTTTGAAACTGTAAGTGTAGCCATCTGGCAGGGAAACATTGTCAGAGTTGTCCTCGGCACCCGGCTTTGTTCCGGCGTCAATATCAATATCCGTATCATCAATTTCCACGGAGTTCCCCAAATTTGTGTCCTGATCGCTGCCGTCTTTCTGATTGGTACAGCCGGTGAACAGCGATAAACAGACCAGCATACACACCAAAATAATAGCAATTTTCTTCATCACATTTCCCTCTCTTTCAAATGTCCTCGTTTGATTTCCAGCACCACATCCGCCTGTTTTGCCACCTCGCCAGAGTGCGTTACGACCACCAAGCACTTCCCGAACGTATGGGCGCTCTCTTTCAAAATCGCCGTGATTTCCTCGGCGGTGTCGGCGTCCAAGTTCCCGGTCGGCTCGTCCGCCAGAATGACCGGGGCATCGGAAGCCAACGCCCGCGCAATCGCCACCCGCTGTTGCTGTCCGCCGGACAGTTTCAGCACATTCCGGGTGATCTCGTCCTGCTCCAGCCCCAGCCGTTCCAGAATGGGGGCGGCGTCCAGCTTGGCGGTAAGCCGCACATTTTCAACGGGCGTCATGTAGTCAATCAGGTTATAGCTTTGGAAAATCAGCGAGATATGGTTCCTGCGGTGGTGTTCCAGTCCTTTTGCCGTAATGTCCTCGCTGTCAAACAGGACGCTGCCCTGTGTCGGCACATCCAGCCCACCCAGCAGGGACAGTAACGTGGTCTTGCCAGACCCGGACGGGCCGAGGATGGCATACATCTTCCCGGTTTCTAACTCTGCGCTAACATTCTGTAAAACCGTCTTACTCTTTTCGTAGGTGTAAGAAATATTTTTTAATTCCAGTGTAGGCATGATAGTCCCTCCTTCAGCTCATTTTCGACAAGATTTCACGGGGTTTCAGCCGCATAACCGTAATAGACGATGCGCTGACGGCCACAATGATAATAGCAAGGCCAATCAAATAGAGTTGGGCGAGGTTGTCCAGCCCAACGGACACTTGGATGCCGTTCTCCGTAGGCAGGGGCTTTTGAATAAGAGTGTCTGCGCCCACATCAACCGCAGCGGCGGCAGCTACAACGTCGTTATCATCCTCCGGCTCGGTCTGTATACTCTGCTCCAACAGGTGGTTGCCAATCTGCCCCGCTATAGCGTTGCTGGTGAAATAGGACAGGCCAAAGGCGAGGACGGCAATCAGCAGCACCTCAATCAAATACTGCCCAATGATGGCTGATTTCCTGATACCCACGGACAGGAATACGCCGATCTCATGGATGCGGGTCTTTGTCCAAAGGGTCAATATCAGGGCCAGAATGATGGCGCTGACAACGATAATCACCACCAGCAGGGTCACGACCAATTCATTCAGCGTAGCCAGAGGAGCGGCGGCGTTTTCGTAAGTTTCATTGTCCACTTCCACAGTAAAGGCCTTCCAGTCGATACCCGGCAGGGCCTTGACATCGGCCACCACCCGCGCCATGTCCTGCGGGTCGTCTATGGTAACGTGGAGTGCGGAAAAGCCGTAGTTGATTTCTCCGCCGTCCAATTTCTTTGAGGTCTGCAAATCCACAAATACACGGTTCTGGATTTTGTCGTAGGTGGTGACGGTTTCCCCAAACTGCTCCACCGCATGAGGGGTAAACAGTCCGATAATCTGCACCTTGATTTCCTGCCCGGTAAAGTTCTGTTCTTGCACGCTATAACTGTGGGCAGTGAGATAATCCCCAACCTTCAACTCGTTTCTCTCCGCCAAGTCCTGGCTGATAATTGCCACATGGGTATCGTCGGTGGTAATATGCCGTCCCTCTGCCAGCGTCAGTGTGCCGGTGGTGAAAAGTTCATCATCTTCCGTGTTGCAGACGCCCAGGGCCTTTGTATATCCCTGATATTTTGCGTCGGTTGAGATTGTCCCCGGAAACAGGGAAAGCCCATCAAACGGCAAAAGATTGTCCTGCCTTGCGCCGCAATACTTCACGCCGGAAACGCCCTTGATGGCCGCAATATTTTCCGGAGTAAATTGTACGGTGGAGTACATGAGAAAGCTGCTTGATGTCTTGCCGGTTTCCTCGTCCACTTCATCTTTGACGGGTTCTTTCACTACATAGGGGCTGTTGCTCCAATCCACGAAAACGTCAAATTTGCCGCCCAAACTTTGCCGCAGGTCAAGCTGCGCGGCCTCCGACGCTTTCCAGATGGAGAGGCCCGTCAGGACAAAGGTTGCTATAATCAGCAGGATGGCGAACAGGAGAAGTGTTTTCCCCCGTTTTCGTGTGACGTATAGAAACGCCCTTTTGAAAATGCTCATGGTCGATACCTCCATATCGTTGTGCTGTTCTTCTGAACGCACCCGTAGAATAGCACCCCAATGTGGAATGGGTATGAAACGTATATGGAATTATGGTAGAAATGAAAAACTCCCCAGCCGGGGAGTTTTCCGAATTTATAGCTGAATTGAGAAACACATCCCAGGCGGGGACTTCATCGGCTTAAAAAAATAGGGAACGTCCATAGAGGTCAAAAGCGTGTCCACGATATAGAGGCCCAGGCCGTTGCCCCCGCTCTCCCGGCTCCGTGAGAAGTCTGGACGATAGAACGGTTCAAACAGACGGCGGATTTCATCGTCAGGGATAGGCTTGCACGCGTTTTCGACCACAAGGCTGCGCCCCTCCATATAGACGGAAACATTTTTCCCGGCCTCTGTATAAGCGACAGCATTTGCGAGGATATTAGACAGCGCCTTACTGAACGGGCCAACAGGCAGCACAGCGGAAAACTGCTCCGGCAAGTCAAGAGAGAATGTAATTTGATGTGCCGCCGCAATCAGTTGGTAGGGTTCACATAGTTCCGCCAGCAGTTCAGACACATCAACCTGTTTTGGCGGTTCGGCGATCAAATTCAGCTTGGAGGTTTCCAGAATTTCATGTATCATCCCGGAAAGCTGCTCCACCATTTCCTTGCACTCCGGGAGATAGGCAGCGTAATCCTGATACTTCCCAACGCCTAAAATCATATTTTCCAGGGTGGCGTTCAATGTGGTCACAGGTGTTTTCAGTTCATGGGACGCCGCCCGCAGGAAGTCCGCCTTGGCCCGCTCCATATCCCGCACAGCGTCTTTTTCCCGTTCTAAATGTTCAATGGTAGACAGCAGATTAGAGTACAGATCATTGACGTTCTGCGCCAGTGTACCAATTTCATCCTTTGTATGGATAGGGCAGCTTGCTCCATGGTCTAATTTCATCATCTGCTTGGTTGACGCAGAAATTTTCTTGATGGGGTCGGCAATCGCTTTGGAAAACAGGAGGGAACAGACAACAGAGATCAGCAGGGAACAGCTTAAAGAAATCGGCAGGGCCTTCTCTACTGCCTCGGTCACAAATTGCTCCTGCCTGATGCTGACAACAACATCATCTTGGGTACTCAATGCAAGCTGCATCTGTGGGGCAAGCAGATAGATCAACCCATGTGTGACAACAACGACAAAGAGCATGATGCTCATGGTATACAGAAATATCTTCGGAAACAGTTTTAATCGCTTCATGGCTGTACCTCGTATTTATAACCGATGCCCTTGACTGTCACGATACAGTCAAGCCGCAGTTTCTTTCGCAGATTTTTGATGTAGGTGTCCACAGTTCGGTCGATGATCGGATAGTCAGCGCCCCACAGTTCGTCCAAAATCTGCGAACGGGTCAGCACCAGCCCCCTATGCTCCACCAGCAGCCGGAGCAAATCAATTTCCTTTGGCATGATGTCGATTTTCCCGGCGCTGTCGCTGGCGGTGTAGCCGGAGAAATCGACGGTCACATCGCCAAAGGTTATCGTTTGGGGTAACGGGGCCTGTCCGCTTCGCCGCAGGAGGGCGGTGATCCGCCTCCCCAGCAATACCATAGAAAAGGGCTTTGTCATGTAGTCGTCGGCCTGCTCGTCAAAACTTCTGACTTGGGTATATTCGTCCTCAAGAGCTGTGAGCATCAGAATAGGTGTTGCGTTTGTTTGCCGTATCTCATGCAGGACAGACAGGCCGCTGACGTGGGGCAGCATAATGTCCAGCACAACAAGGTCGATGCTGTTCTCACGGAAAAGCTGTATTGCCTCCACACCGTCATAAGCTGGGATAACCTTGTGGCCCGCTGGCTTTAGGTATTCACAAATTGCATCGTTGGTTTTGCAGTCGTCCTCGACAATCAGCAGTGTTGCCATCAGCGCACCTCCTTTTGGATGCAGTGTAGCATGGGAATGTGGAATGGGTATGAAATTTTGGACTTTTTCAAAATTATAAATGCTCCGGCAAGAGTAATCAAGCGTCAAAATGCAAACAATAAAGATTATAACCTGCTCTGTATACTTTGTTTCCAAGTCAAAAAGTAAAGTATACAATATAGGTGGGTGATACAATATGGCTAACATTCAGGATTGTCCGGTTTTGAACCCTTTGGGGAGGATGTCAAGGCGGCGAGAAAAAAGCGGCGGCTGTCCAGGCAAAAGGCCGCTGAAATGGCGGGTATATCGACGGTCTATCTTATCAACAGTGAGAACAACCACATCATACCGGCGCTGCCAGTCATAATACAGCTCATTCAAATTTTCAATCTTCCCGCCGCAAAGTATTACTCCCGCTCAAAAAGCTAGGAAAAAGAGAGGAAGAGTGATATAATAGGGATATGGAATATATCGATTTGCGGAAAGTGGGAAAAGAAGGGCTCAAGCAGATACGCAGTCAG
>NZ_JAWXXL010000061.1:0-13946 GCF_034334985.1 Acutalibacter intestini
TTTTCTTCCTGACTGCCGCTTTTGGGCGGCGGTCTGTTTGCTGTATTCACTTTTTCCATCCGCTTCCTTTCATATTTTTGGCTTAAGGGGCTTGACTTTTTATTTGCAGGCTTTCTTTTCATACTGGATCATCAAAATCACATGAATAAGGCCGGACACACAAAAAGAGCGGCCCGGCCTCATGGTATCTGATTTCGATTTTATAGGAATCCATGCCGCTGCTCGAAAATCAAATCAACGGCATAGATGGTTTTTAGGTAACTTGCCGTATTTGCCACGCCCCCCGGCAGGCCCTTTTCCGGGCCGGGGATGCCACAGGCTGCGGTCAGCTTTACCGCATCATAGCCCTGCTTGTGCCGTCGCTTCGCCAGAGCTAACGAACACAGAAGGGACTCCCCCCAAGTCTTTGACGGGTCGTGAGAAAGTATCATTATACCCTGTATCAGTCATCGCGTCTGGCCTGCCACAGCCAGATCAATAGATAGCGTAGATCGCTCGGACGGCTGGGTTTCATCACCTCCTTAAAGCCGCCTGTCATCGCGCCGCTCCATTTGCCGCTCGGAATACAGGGAAAGTACCTAATGGCACCGTATATGCAGTTTTCAAGGTCCAGATGAAGGGCTGGGAGCTTGTCTGCATATACAGGTGGGTGTGGCACCGTTGAAGGTTCTCACTCACCGAAATGGCATTGTCCCCCAAAATTGTCCTTCTATAAGTCGTGACATTTTCGGGGGTACATTTGTAGGGGGGTTAGAAATTTTCTTCTAAAATTTTTTCCAGACGCCGAAGCCCGCGCTGAATACTTTCATAGACAGCATGGAGAGAAACACCTTCCATCTTGGCAATATCCATCAGTGTAATGCCGAGAATATAATGAGCGTACACACGCTGGCGCTGTTTTTCCGGCAGCGAAGAAATAGCTTGGTACATCCGTTCTTCCTCCAGGTGCCTTTCTACGAACTCCTGCAGCGTTGGGGTAAAAAGAACAGCTTCGCGTTCAATATCATCCCCATAATCAAGAGAAAGGAATGCCTTATGCCGGTATGTACGGCGGCGGTAAGCCATTTCTTTCCGCTGATATTCTATCAGCACATCCACGACCTCATCGGGCAGGCTGATAAACAGATCCGTTTTATATATTTCCGGGTAAAATTCCCGCAGATTGATTTCTTTCATGGTAATCCTCCAATTTCGATTTTTGAGTGGGTTAATGGGCAAATCGAAATCAGAGGGGCGGTGATCTACACCGCACAAGTCCGGCGGCAGGCTTGTCCTGCGCCTTATCTGTAAAAAGGAGCGCCCACCGTACAGTGGTAAGCTGCGCCAGTCGTGTTCCGTCACTATCTGGCGGAGCAGAATGGAAAATGCAAAATCCTGTCGAATGGATAAACCCCGCAATCCATCGCAGGATTACGGGGTTTGAATCTCTTTTATATGACCGGCTATGTCGAGGCCGGTATTCTGACCTCGGCAGCATTTTCCATGCCCTCCTTTAGTGAAGGAGAGCAGAGTTACCTATTATGTCCACCTCCCTCATTTTGGGGCATTATATAGGGATAAATGCTATAATTCTTCCAGAAGTGTCACGGATTTACTGAATTTAATCAACAATATATGACAAAATCAGGCGTTATCCACACAGAAGAAAAAGCGAAAATTTAAGAGTGCGGCAGGGAATACCGCACCCTTTCTATATTTCAAATTTATAGCCCGCGCCATAGACGCTTTTCACATAATCCGGCAAGTCAGGGGCAACCCGGAGCTTCTTTCGCAGGTTGCTTATATGATTGTTGATCGCTTTCCGGGAATAGTAGGTGTAATCCTCATGCCATACCAGATCCAGGAGCATTTCATAAGTGAACACCCGTTTTGGATTCAGTATGAGCAAAGCAAAGATTTCAAATTCCTTGACCGTCAGCGGAATTACCTGGCTCCGCACGGTAACAAGGCGCTGCTCCAAGCAGAAATATAAATCACCTTCCCGGACTTCTGTCAAGGGTTGATCGGCCTGCGGTGGGATAAAATACTGGCCTCGAAAGAGTGTTGTACAGGAGACATCAGCCGGAATATTGCCAGCCTCATAGTCACGAACAAACTGAGCCAGTTCCTTCTTTTGGATAGCAGAAAGCAGGGTAAACAGCTTTTCACCGATCTGCCTGCCGGAATCTTTTAAGTCCAAAACGGCTAATTTCTCATAATTATACCTTCTTTCCATATCATATATTTTTGCTTTGCTTTCTCTTTCACACTGAATAGCAAGAATAGCAGACTTGCCAAATATTATTATTACTTGTTATTACTATCTAATGACCTATACTTTCCCAAATTTCCCTTGCTCTGATAAAAAGCAACCAGGGAATAAACACACACAGTTATAATCCAAAGACCAATTCCCAACAAAAATACAAGATTATTGTTTTGCACAAACAAGACAAGTAAACACTGAATAATCCCAAAAGGAATTGCCGTGTATCCGGCAAACCGATGCGTTTTTTGCCAGCATAGTTTATCCTTTAAAATCCAAGGCAATTTGAGCCCAATACAGCTACGATAAGGCATTTGTGGTAACAAATTCCCGACCAATACCATTAAGCCTCCCACGATAAGCACTATGCCTTTCATGTAATTCATCTGCAAACCACAGTATTTAGCTACCGTGACAAAATAGAAAAGAAAAATTCCAAGCCCCAAGAGGTTAATCGCAGTCAGAGTAACATCATTTCTCACTTTGTTATCGCTTTTGGAGATTTTATGAGGGAAAAATGCCACAATAGCTAACGCCAACAAAAGAACGAAACAAATCCCGATAAAAACCCAGCGGGAAGAGCTTTGCATGAACAAAGGGATTTCACTGGGAAGGTACTTAAAGCACAGAACCGTCCCTATGATGAATATAATCAAGAATATCATATTCAGGCTTCTATATAGTTTCATTGTCATTTCCCTCTTTTCCTGTCGATTTATTCGTATCAAAAAAATCTAAAAATGCGCCTAAAGTTGTTTGCAATACAGAAGCATTCAGGGAATAAGTAACGGACATCCCCGTCCGTTCGCTTGTCACTAACCTTGCTTCTTTCAAAATGTCAAGATGCTTTGATATGGCAGGCTTTGAAATTGTAAAGTTTTCAGAAATTTCTTTCGCTGTCATATCACCATTCGCAAGCAACTTTAGGATTTGTCGTCTGGTATCATCAGATAGAGCTTTGAATACAGTAGTCATCTAAATGAATCTCCTTTCTCAATAATACTGTATTCATTTTTTCTTGCGCGTAAATTGATGGTAAATCAAATACGGAACCGGCGTAAGCAGCAGAATAAAATACTTGCTTGCATACCATCCTGCCTCACCATTTGCATCAAAATGGAAAGGTATCTTGTCTGGAAGAAAAAATGTTGCCACAAACAAAATGACAAAGGCTCCGATCAATAGCACCACAAGGATCAAGTTCTTCTTACTCATAGCTTCTTCCTCCTTTTGATTGATTGACATATTTTGAAAGGCAATTACTCTTGATATGAAGCAATTCCTTTACACACAAGTAAAATTAGAATACATACACTGCACAACAGAAAGGTTATAACGCCCCCGGCAGGGAATCCATTCTGAAGCATTTTTGCAACCGCAAATATATATCCTATTGAAATTGCGATGCAAAGCAAAATGGATAAAACCACATTAACATTCTGCTTAATCGCTTCTGTTTCATTTGTCCATTCCAATTTGGGCCGCTTCATGTCGATCCATACTCCGATCAAGTTCCATAATGCTGCAAATGATATGCCAACAAGAGCAATTACTCCAATCTGGATAAGGCCATAGTGAAAGTAAGCCTTAAATATGAAGCAATTTATGATAATCCCCATCATCGAGATACTTGTAGAAAACAGGGCTTTCACAAACGCTTGCTGCTTTAATGGATACGGAATAATCTTCGCTATCCAGAAACTTGCGCCCTCTCTGGAAAAACTGCTGGAAGCCACTACATTGATTGTGGATGTAAGGACTATGACCGCAATCGCAAATAATACCGCATAGAAGGAAAATTCCGGGGCAGATACCAAACGTCTTATTTGTTCTATACTTTCTGCAGTTGCGCTGATCCGGAAAGACAGCGGCAGTAAAAAAGGGGTAATAAAAATCCCAAACAATCCATTTATGACATATACTGGATTACGGAAAAAAGTCTGATACTCTTTCTTAAAATAACTTCTCAGCTTTGGCAATGAGTTGAATTTCGTCGCCGTTAGGCGAATCCGTCCCTCTTTATCATAGATGGCATATTTCTTTCCGATTACAAGATAGCTCAAATAGTAATAGCCACCGATAAATACCGCAACAAGTATCATGCAGAGCAGTTTTAGTGCGGGGTGAAAACCGATATACTGATTATAGAATGGGAATGGTACAATGAAATCATTAACCCAGTTCAATAAGTCTCGTTTTTCATCTATTTGTCCATTGGATAATAGACTGCCAATCATGCCGCCCGCAAAATACACTATGATTCCTGCAACCACCAGCAGTGTCCTCATGCGTTTCAGAAGCATGGCAAATTTCAAGCATATTGTCACAAGAACCGCCAAAGGGAACACAACAACATGAGGAAGTATTGCTGCCGCAGAGATGTATGTGATTATTGCAGAAGTTTCTCCCATATATTGTGTTTGAATTATACACACGGGAAGCAGCAGTAAAATTTCAATCCCATAGCAAAACAAGATTACGGTAATGTACTTGCCTGTAAAAATGTCGCATGGCCTCACAGGAAATAGCAACAAGTGTTCTGTATCCTTTGAAAAGCAGAAAACATTGACCAGCAGGAAGGCGCTCGCGATTGAAAGTATCATTGCCACCACAAACAGTGCAAGCCGACAAAACAATGCTCCCAGCCCCAACTCGGAAAGTCCATCATAAAGCTGTCCCAGCATTTGGAAATAGTAGTAATAGAACACGCCTATAATACTTAAAACAAAGCAACTCAGCACAATAACGTAGGCGTCAGGGCGTTCTTTTAATTTGTATCGGAAGTTCAAAAAGCTAAAATTGATCTTACTGATTGCTTTGCTTAATTGAAAGATCTTTGCCCACCGGTACATCATTAACCACCTCCATATAAATATCCTCTAAAGAAGTTTCGGAAGGGTTATCTCGAAGTTTGATTGTTTTCTTAATCATGCCAGCTTGCATAATGACGATTTTATCACATAGGTTCTCACAAATTTTCAATATGTGAGAGGAAAACAGAACCGATTTTCCGTAGGACGCTCTGGATTGAATCAATTTCTTCAAGACCTGAACCGCTTCTACATCCAGTCCCGTCATCGGCTCATCTAACACCCAAAGAAGGGGATCGTTCACCAGTGAAGCTATAATAGCAATTTTCTGCTTTGTCCCATGAGATAATTTTTTGATAGGTCTGTTCAGATATTTTTCAACCTGAAACGCCTCTATCAGCGGAGTATAAATTGTGCCTCTTGTTTTAGAAGGTACTTCGTACATATCCGCTATAAAATTCAAATACTCCTTTCCCGTAAGATTGTTGTATATATCGTGGCTGTCAGAAACATAGCTGATTTGTTTCTTGTATTGCATGGGGTTCAGCTCCAGAGAGTAATTACCAAGGCAGATAGAGCCTTTTTCAATCGGTAGTAATCCCAAAATCAGCTTTAAGGTTGTGGTTTTTCCAACTCCGTTTTTCCCCAACAGGCCAACGATTTCTCCATCCAGCACAGAAAAAGTGAGATCGGTCAGCACAGGGACTTGTGGTTGGTAATGAAAAGACAAGCTGGACACATTCAACAAGGAGAACACCTCCTTCATAGCTTTTAACCTTTTGGTTAATTGGTTGTTTTCAGTATAGCATCATATTTGAAAAATGTCAATACACGAAGTAGCCTCTGGCTATGAATTTATTTTGCAATTCTTTTTTCATATATAACAAGAGGCTATTTATGCAGTAAAACAAATACGAAAATTTAAGGGTGCGGCAGAGAATACCGCACCCTTCCTATACTTCAAATTTATAGCCCACGCCATAGACGCTTTTCACATAATCCTGCAGATCTGGGGCAATCCTGATTTTCTTTCGCAGGTTGCTTACATGGTTGTTGATTGCCTTTCGGGAATAGTAGGTGTAGTTCTCATGCTATACCAGATCCAGCAGCATTTCATAGGTGAACACCCGTTTTGGATTTTGTATAAGCAAAGCAAGAATGTCAAATTCCTTAACAGTTAGCGAAATCATCTGGCCTCGAACAGTAACAAGGCGCTGTTCCAAGCAGAAGTACAAATCGCCCTCCTGGATCTCTGTTAATGGCTGATCTGATTGCCTTGGAATGGAATACTGACCATAAAAGGCAGGATAGCATGGAGAAAGGACACTATCAGATTCAGAATTTTTACTTTCTGAATGGACAGTACGCATAAAGAACATTTCAGGAATATGGTAGGCAACCGCATGATGCAGTAGCGTTATGCGGTTGTCTGTCTGCTAACCTGGCTGTATTCCGGGGAAAAATCAATTTCGCCAATGAAATTGTAATGCACGTCAATCCGCTGGGTGCGATGGCCGCTGGACTTGTCCGGGGCGTGGACAACGATCTTTTCCACAAACTCGCGTAACAGGGCCGGGGTCAGCTCCGTCGGCGCGGTGTACTTCCGCACAATCTTCAGAAAGCTCTGCACATTGACGGCCTGGGTTTCAATCGTGTTTACAATAGCCTGCAATTCCTTTGCGGACTGCTTCAGTTCCTTCTGCTCTTTCTCGTAGCCCCCGGATAACTTTGCAAACCGCTCCGCGCTCAACGCCCCCGAAACACGATCTTCATAGAGCTGTTGAATGATACGGTCAAGCTCACTGATTCGCCGCTCCTGCTTTTCCAGCTTGCGCTTGGCCTGCTCCTGCTCTGCCCTCTGTACGGCGGTCTTGTTCTCCATCACGCGCCGCACAAACTCGTTCTCGTCCTCCTGGGCGTAGGCAACAACACGTTGGAGATTTTGGAGTACAAGCTGTTCTAAAACCACGGCCCGGATATAGTGGGCAGTACATTTCTTTCTTGACTGGTAGTTTGAGCAGATGTAACTCTCCTGCTCTTTCGTCAACGTAATGCTGCGGTGGTGGTACAGCTTCGCGTCGCAGTCCGCACAATAGGCCAGCCCGGAGAACAGCCCCATTTCTCCCATCTTGGTTGGACGGCGGCGGTGTTCCCGGCTTTTCTGCACAATCTCCCATGTCTCCTTGTCGATAATCGCTTCATGGGTGCCCTCAAATACCGCCCATTTATCCGGCGAATTGATGACCGTCTTTTTGCTCTTATAGGAGAGCTTGGTGGTTTTGAAATTGGTTGTCCGGCCTAAATAGGTGTCCTGCTCCAAAATGCGCTGGACGGTCGCGGCGTTCCAGCGGCAGGGGTCGTCCGGAAAGTAGCGGCTTGTCTGGCCCGTGCGCTGAAACGTGATTGTCCCAGGCGTCGGGATTTCCCGCTCCTTCAGCATCCGGGCAATCTTGCCGGGGCCGTTGCCCTCAACGCATAACTGGAAAATCAACTCCACCACAGGGGCCGTTTCCTCGTCCACCAACAGATGCCCGTCCTCGCCCTTTATATAGCCGTAGGGGGCGTTTACTGCCAGCCGCTGGCCCGACATACCTTTATTGCGGAATACCGCCCGTATCTTCTTCGAGGTGTCCTTGGCGTACCACTCATTTATGATATTTCGGAACGGGGTAAAGTCGTTACCCATCTGATCGTCGCTGTCTACTCCGTCATTGACGGCGATAAAGCGGACGCCCATCTCAGGGAAGCGGATTTCCGTATATAGCCCCACCTCCAGATAGTTGCGGCCAAACCGGGACATATCTTTGACAATCACCATATTGACCAGCCCAGCCTCAATATCCCCTATCATATCTAAGAATCCGGGGCGCTTGAAATTTGTACCCGAAAATCCGTCGTCTTTATAAATCTGATAACGGGAAATATCATGGTCTTTGCAGTATTTGGTGAGGATTTCGATTTGGTGCTGGATGCTGTTGCTGTCCCCCTCGTTCTCGTCGTCGCGGGAGAGCCGGACATAAAGGGCTGTCCATTTTTTGCCCTGGTTATTGTACTGCCTGTTCATCATAGCCTCCAATCCGGCAGTCACCATTTCTTGTCCTTGTGACACTTATATTATACTAAATGTCAAGGAAAACGTCAAATTTTCGACAAGTTTTTACTGCTTTTTCCGCTTGGTTTCCTTGTCAAGTAAACGCTTTATTTTTTCTGAAACGGTGACACCCTGGGGGGCAAAATACCCGCCTACTATGTAGGTCGTATTGCCGATCTTAATCTCCGTCTTTATTCCCGGCTGTGCCGTTCGGATTGCATTTGCCATTTGTCAAGCACACTCCTTTGTGAAATGTGTCCCACCGTGAGACGTATTTCCAATGAAAAATGCGTCTCACGGTGAGACGCATTATCGACAAATTTCGCACCGTCGGGCGGTGCTGTATTCAGTTGTTCACGATATAAAGCAAAGGCAGGTTCAGACGGCGGCTGGCAAAGCCGCTCCATAGGATTTTTCGTGCCTCCCCCCATTCCCGTGGCGGGGCGTCCTACGCTGTGACGCATAGCCGACGCAAGTATCATCATGCCTGTATGCGGTTCGTGGCCCGCTGCTGTGCCATAGCTGCTTTGCGGCGCTGGCCTTGTTCGCTCCGTCCTCCCGATGTCCTGCCTCCTTTCACGGGGGAGTCTCCCTGCGTACCCGCCGCCCGGCTCCGCGCATACAGAATGTATCTGATTGCCCTATTCAGTTGTAGTGGTATAGGCCATTTCCGGCCCGCAGGGATGCGTCCTGCCGCACACGGCGCACTCCTGCCAAACGGAAATGTTATGGCATAAAATCATCGGGCGGCTCTCTGAATTGGAAACCGGCGATAGCTCTGAACAGTGCGATTTCTGCCTGATAGCGGAGGTCATCATCCACATAGGAGCGTTCTTTTCCGTATTCGTCCGTGTAGTGCCTCTGGCATTTGCTTGCGATAAAGCCCGCAAAATGCCGAAACACAAATTCGACAGCCTCGGTGTCAAATTTTTTGGCTTCTTGGATAACGGCAAAAGGGACTAATTTCATGATGTGTCCTCCATCAATTCACGCAGCCGCCGTGTAGCGGCTTTTCGCCGTCGGGAGACGGTTGGGCGGCTCATATGTACCAGCGGCGCAATTTTTTCGTCTGTCAGCTCTCTGAAAAAGTAAAGCAACACGATTTCCCGGTCTGCGGGCATCAAGTGGGACAAAGCACAGGACAGCTTTGGATCATAAATAGGGATGTTTCCTCCATGAACGCAAAAAATTTGATGCGGCTTCTCTACCTGAATCATCTCATCATCCTCTGTTGACAAGGCGTACAATATCGCATCTGTCAGTGTGGACAGGGACTGCTCCACTTCTCCCCGCGCGTCTTTCCGATTTCGTTCCTTTTTGATGGCGTTGAGGACAGATTTCATGCAGTAAGATTCAAATATCATTTCGTTAAATCGTTCAAATCTTTTCATAAGCAAAACTCCTAATTTGTCCCTCTACTCCTTAATATCCGTGAAAATCGGATTTTGCTCATTATCCGCAGGAACACCCAAAACTTCCGAAAAGGTTATATAAAGCGACATTTTTTGAAAATGCGTCTCACGGTGAGACGTATTTCTTCGACAAATTTCGAGTAATGTGTTATGCAAAGAGCGGGACGGCAAGAACCGTCCCGCTCTTAAATGAGATTATGCGGATCTCCACTTGCTTAAAGTTTTTCCATCCACGCCTGGAAAAACTTTTCGATCCCCACCGTAGCTCCGGCCAGCCCCACATGGGAGGTCGGCAGGTTGTACTGACTGCAATATTGCTGTACCAGCGCTCTTGCCTGTGTCAGTGTAGAAGAAAAACTTTGGACAAGGCCGCTCTTATTTCCAGTATTCAGCTTGGAGAACAAGTCAGCAATATTCCGTTCGGTTTTCACCGCATCCCGATTGCTGGAGGTTCCGGCAGCGTAAGATACTGTTTTCACCCAGGCGTCCGCCTTTTCAAGCTGTGCCATACCCCTTTCATACAGCCGGTCGATGCCTTTGGAGAACATCTGCCCAATCGCTCCTTTTTCGCTGCCATAGTAGTTACCCAGGGATTTTGCAATTCCCATTTCTGCAAACGCCTCAATGTTATGGCCGGTCAGGGAGCCGGAGGTCATCCCGCTAAAGGACTCCGACAACTCCCGCCCTGTTTTCTGCATCTCAAGAAGCTGGGAAATAGAAACCTCTCCGCCGCCCACAGTCAGGGTGGTCTTTACCTTGCTCAAATCCGGCGATCCGCCGTCCTTTATCTGCTGGGCCAGTTCCCGAACCACCGCCGTCATCTGATCCTGCATACGGTTCACGTCCGCCTGGGTGTAATCCCCGTCGGTGAAGAAGTCCAGCGTGTCCCGGACAAAATTCACATCGTTAATATTACGGTGGCGGAATACCTCGTTTCCGCCAAGGGCGGTGTACTCCTGAGCGGCGCTGAACAGGAAATCCGTCTCGCGGTAGAAGAAACCGTGGGTAGCTCCGCCGGATGCAGCTGACTTGTTCGCGTCCTCAGCAGTAAAAACACCGGGCTGGATCGTCTCGATAATAAACCCCATACCCTTATTCTCCACAATGGTTTTGCCATCATAGGAATCCACCCGCTTGCCGCCAAGCTGGGGTGTCAGGTCGATGGCCTCATCCCGGTGCTCCCGCCAATATTCATTGGCCCGTTTCTCCTCCTCTTTCCAGCGTTCCGCCATGGCATCGCCGGTCACTTTTTCGCCACGTTCGCCCGTGGCGGCGGGGGTGCTGCTGATATGTTTGACAAAGGGGCCTTTAAGCGCATCTGGGTGGAGCTGGCCCGAAGGCAAAATTGTTGGCATAGACATAATGAAATCCTCCTAATTAAAAATATAGCTATGAATAACTGTCCAAAAATCGAAATTTATTCTAACAATAGAGTTCCGTTTTTGAACCTTTCCGAATAATCCAAAATCTCTTCTTTATCAAGCATCGGCTCGGAACTTACTCCCTCAAAAATAATTTTATCATTTCGATATGTGAACCGAAAAAGAACATCAGGCTCTTTCTTAAACTCTACAGAAATTATCCATTCGTTATAGCTAAGAATTCGATTTAAATAAGAGTGCTTTATTATTATCTCACTAACATCCTGTGCGGTGTAACCTCGATTTTCAAGTTCAGCATAAGTGTATGTTTTAATGAATTTCTTCACCACAAAGACGTTCAGGTTAAGCGCAAAAACAATTACCACTAAAACAACAACGCCTATAATGAATGCCTTTTTCTTCTTCACCATCATTTCACCTCCGCATCAAATCGCGATTTGTTGCTCTAAATTATATCGTGGTCAATTTCTGGTTCAACCTGTGGTATGTCAAATTGTCAAAGTCTCTGGCAAACAACACAAAAAGTAAAGGGGACTAAATTGATAGAAAACGGAGTTTACTCTGCGTCGTTGCCAATACTCTGTTTGAACGTGTTCCAAATCCTATTGCACAGCCTTGTATTAAGCGCGAATATTTACCGATGTCTCAATAGATGGGGCCGGTTGAGAAGATTTCATTTTTGCGGGATTACTGGCGATAAAGGCTTAACAATATAACTCACTTCAAACTTATCTAAATCAGAGATTGTAGCCCTCCCAGCGTTCAGAGCAATTACTACATCTTCTTGACTGCCATCCTCATAGTGAACAATAACATAATGGCTATATATCCCACTGAAATAGTATTCGTTGTCGCTATCTTCAAAAAACTTTTCCTCTGCCATATCATAGGGAAGCCCCTCAGATTTTGTCCGGTCAACAATATTTTCAATATGATAGTTTGGCTGTTCAATGAAAGTTGTCCCGGTTCCATCTGTACTGTCTCCATCTTGCAAATCTCTGACAGTGATACGCTCAATCTCCGCATTTTTGTGGTAATACACATTTACCAAGGTGGTATCATCCACCTTCCAGAAGTAGGCGTACTCTCCAGGCAGTTCGCCGTCAGCCTTGCCCCACGCTTTTTCCAGGTCTGCCAGCGTACAGCCTTGCACCTGCTGGATTTGCTCACCGCCCCACTCCGCACCGTTCTCTGCAATCTCTGCGAGAGATGGTATCTGGCTTGCTCTGGAACACGCACAAAGGCTTAGTGCCAGAGGTAGCACAAGAATAAAAGCAATGATTTTTTTCATATTAGTGCCCCCCCCTCAATCCTGCTCATTAAGCTCGAATATCTACCGATGTCTCAATAGACGGAGCCGGTTGAGAAGATTGCATTTCTGCGCGGGCCTCCATGCGCCTGTTAAGACAGAGTAAAGCTATTTTCATATATATCTAAAAATTCAGGAATAAATCTTGCTTGTTTTTCTGCCTCACTGTCTCCTGCCATCAAAAAAGCACATTGTTTGTACCCGTCATAATTTGTTTCTGTTAGCGGCCCTAAATTAAATTCTTTTTGTACTAATTCTATTCCATCAGAATACAACTCAACAAATACTGCAAAGGCTGTATTTGGCTCCTTAAAGACCGCATATCCATAGCTGTTTGCACCAATATCAAAATACTCACTACGTTCGAGGAAAGATTCAATATTAACATTTCCCTTTATGTTGCCTTGTCCTACCACATATTCTTGGGAATATAGTAGTTTGTTGCTCGAATTATTTTGTAAAAAGAAAATACACGCTAAAATCATCACAAAACATAAAAGTACGGATATGATAAGGAGCTTTCGGTTTTTAGTCATATTTTCAATGCGCCTACTATCCATAAAAGATTGTGGAAGCCCTTATTCACTGCTCATGGCACAAGAATCCAGCGGAAAACCTTGGAAAACGCTTTCGGATAAACAGGTAAATAAGGTAGCCGCACATTGCCCCAGCAGTATTCAAAATTATATCGTCAACAGCAGTGTTTCGCATGATAAAATACTGCGCTATTTCAATAAATGAGGACATTCCAAAGCCAATGATTGCAGACCTTTTCCAAGTGGCACCTCGGAACAACAGCACAGGGAATAAGCCAATAGGGATGAATATTGCTAAATTCCCAAAAAAGTTAATCAATGTTACAATAAAGAATACCGGCCCCTTAAACAAATCTTCCAGGTAGTCTTTGAAAACAGTAAACGGAACCAAACTCAGCCCGGAATGCCATGTGGGTCGCTCAATCAATATACGGAGATGTCCCCACATCCCACTTGTATCCTCCCAAATATATGGCGGCCACAGCGTCAAAGCTAAAATTCCAAAGATGGAAACGACAAAAAGAATTAGAGCTATTTCGCGCTGTTGGGAGGACTTCAACTTCATGGCAGTCAAAGCCTTTATTCTATATGGCTTAAAGCAAAGAAAGACGATTACCGCCGGAAAACATATTGTTGCAATTTCCAAACAATATAGTTTTAATGTTGTCATACTTTCACCCCAAAGACTATGTTACGCTTAAACATCCAGGGGGTGCGCTTTTTTCGGTGTCCTGGATTTTAGAATTTTTCCCACCTCTGACGGTCATAGCATAACTTGTTGCCGCCGATACACCGGAAATATTCACGATACTGCCCTCCTTGTTGAGAGAATTTTATTCTCCCTTGTCCCGACACTTACCAATCTGTTCAAACGCCTCCAAAAGCCGCTGATATGAGCCAGACATAGAATTGCAAATTTCCTTTCCTTTTCCATCTTTGTCTTGTGAATACGAAAAATCTTTACAATACTGAGCACAAGCCCGGAGGAGCTTTGTAAAGTCGCCTTTCTCTTTCCCAAACGGCCATGCTTCCAGTCCAGAGTCCTTAGAACCTGTTTAGTATCTAGCCAACCATCCGGTCCAGTGATAAAATAGAGGGGATGAGGGGGGAAGACAGGTGAGGAAAAGCTATCCAAGTGACATCAGTCGGAAACAATTTGAA
>NZ_JAWXXL010000062.1:0-13073 GCF_034334985.1 Acutalibacter intestini
CATGGCTTCCCCCACCTTCATGGATGGGTACATGGAAAACTCCTGGGGCAGGTACCCGGTAATCCTGCGGATCTCTTGGGCGTTTTCTATGGGAACGCCGCACACGGTAATCTCTCCGTTCTTCTTTTGCAGCAGTGTGGCCAGCGTTTTCATCAGGGTGGTCTTGCCTGCGCCGTTGCGCCCCAGCAGACCGAACATGCCCTGTTGGATGGAAAGATTCACGTCAAAAAGCGCCTGCTTCTTTCCGTAAAATTTATTTAAGTTTTTGATTTCTATAGAATTGTTCATCCTAAAAAGCTCCTTTCTCCAGATGGGTTTCCCATCTGATAGGTATAGAATAAAAGGAGATTTTCAACTTTTTGTCTACTCGTCAAAAGAATTTCGCGGAATAAATTGTCTTTTTTTAATGCACAGGCAGCCATCAACAACTGATGATGGCCCCATGAAAGGTGAAGAATTCCTTAGAATCCCCCCAAAAAAGAACAACATACAAGCGCATGCAAGAGGATGATTGATAAGAAGATTATTTTCGCATATAGCAGACAAGGCGGTTAAGACGTTTCTTTATCACCTAAATTTTTTCAAAAAGGCTTGCTTGTGACGCAGCGTAATGATGTATAATGTATTATAGGAGGTAAACGATTATGGCAAAACACCGAGCAATACCGCCTGGGTTTATGACGGTTGGAGAGATTGCAAAGAAAATAGGCGTTACGGTCCGCACATTGCAATACTATGATAAAGAGGGCTTGTTATCTCCATCAGCAGAAAGCGAAGGTGGACGCAGGCTTTATACCGATAAAGATTTGGTTACACTTCATCAGATTACATCTTTGAAATCACTGGGATTTTCTTTGGACGATATAAAGCAACACCTGATTTCTTTAGAAACACCAGCTGCTGTTGCAAACGCTCTTACAGAGCAGGCAGATGACATCCGCAAAAGAATTAAACAGTTAACAGCTTCTTTGACAGCAATCGAGCAGTTAAAGAAAGAAGTGTTACAAATGCGGACCGTTAATTTTAAGAAATATGCAGATATTATTGTCAATCTGCATATGAAAAACGGCTTTTACTATCTCATTAAGCGTTTTGATGATGATACGCTTGACCATATCCGTAATCGGTTTGATAAGGAAAGCGGTTTGAACTTTATAGATAGATTTAATCGTTTGAGCGATGAAATCGTACAATTTCAAAAGGAAAATGTGCCCCCTGAAAGTGAAAAGTGCCAGCGGATTGTAAAAGAATATTGGGGTTTGATTATGGAATTTACAAACGGCGATATGAGTATGTTGCCGAAATTGATGGAAATAGGCAATATTGATGCTGCTACAAACGCTTGGGAAAAAAGACAAAAAATAGTAAACGAGTATTTAGAGCCAGCTTTGCAAGTTTACTTTTCGAAACTCGGAGTAAATCCGTTTGAGGAGGTGCAAGGATGAATAGCGCAATACAAGTTTGTGGATTAAAGAAAAGCTATGGCAGCAACATGGTTCTCAATGGACTTGATTTTGAAATTGAAAAGGGAGAAACTTTCGCTCTGCTCGGTGTAAATGGTGCAGGAAAAACGACAGCCCTTGAATGTATTGAGGGTTTGAAAAAATATGATAGCGGTACAATTACGGTAAACGGGAAAATGGGTATTCAATTGCAATCATCATCTTTACCTGCCCATATCAAACCAATGGAAGCTGTAAGGTTATTTACAAAATGGAATCGGGCAAAGATTGATTCCACTGTGCTTAACGCTCTCGGTATTAAAGATATTGAGAAGAAACAGTATCTCCAACTATCCACAGGGCAAAAAAGGCGGCTGCATCTCGTCCTTGCACTTATCAATAATCCAGATATTATTTTTCTCGATGAGCCGACCGCGGGACTGGATGTTGCGGGTAGGCTTTCGCTTCACGAGCAAATCCGAACGCTCAAATCACAGGGAAAAACGATTGTATTGGCAAGCCATGATATGGCGGAAGTAGAGACCTTATGTGACCGTATTGCCATTTTAAATCACGGAAATATTGTTTTTTTTGGCACAGCTTCAGAGCTTACAGAAAAGGTTGAAAAAAAATATTTGATCCATATCAAAACACAGCATGGGGAGAGCACTTTTGAAACGGATAATATAGAAGATAGTTTGATTACTCTGCTCGGCGAGTTGAAACAAAATGAAATTCATCTATTAGATATTAAAGTTGATCGTGGCACACTGGAACAGCATTTTATGGAGATGACGAGGAGGGAAACAGAATGAGTGGGTTTTTATATAGCGTTGCGTTACAGTGGAAATTGGATATACGAAGCAAATCTTTGTTAGTTACCTGTTATATCATTCCGCTTATTTTCTTTCTTCTGATGGGCGGTATTTTCACTTCTGTTATGCCCGATATGAGAGGTACGTTCATTCAATCTATGATTGTAATGAGTGTTTCAATGGGAGCGTTTATTGGACTGCCGCCATCATTGATTGAAACTTATGGAAGTGACATAAAAAAAGTTTATAAATCAAACGGAGTGCCTATCTATCTGGGTCTCATTACGATGTTTCTTTCCGCATTGATACATTTGATGATTGCTTGCGCTGTGATAGTGCTGCTGGCTCCCTTACTATTTGAGGCAGTCTTTCCGGCACAGCCTCCGACTTTCTTTCTTGCACTTGCTATATACATTATTGTGTCTTTAAGCATTGGAAGTATTTTAGGGTTGATTATAAAAAATCAAGCAAAATTGACGATGATAGCACAGTTAGTATTTCTGCCTTCCATTATGCTTTCGGGGATTATGTTCCCCATTAATTTATTGCCCGATTTTCTCGAAATGATAGGGCGCATTTTTCCTGCTTCTTGGGGATACCGATTGATGCTGGATAATGGCTTTTACCTGGAAAATTTATGGTATTTAATCCTTGTCTTTCTTGTGGCGGTAATCGTATGCGGAATACTTTTGAAGAAACAAAAATCGGAATAGCGTAAATAAGACCAGGATTTTTTAATTCTAAACATGCCTTTTACCTATAATATTCCTGATCCGTTACTCTAGAAACCGAAAGTTCATCTAATCCAAAAGGGACATCTGCATAACCCTTCCCATACCGAGTCTGTAAAATTTGCTCCCTTGAGTTTCGCAAAGCAGTCGATAATCTTTCCAATCGTAATCACTTTTCCATATGGGATTCTTTTCATTACCTTATCATAGCCAGAAGAATCACTGCCGGAACGCCGCAGTAATAACCGCCCCATCCCGATTGGTCAGCCGGATATACCCGCCATGCTTCTCGCAAAGAGTCTTGCAGATATTCAGCCCCATACCGAAATGCTCGTTATCTGTTTCACGCACTGTTTTATAAAATGGCTTCGTGGCATTCTCCAAATCCTTTTTGGCAAATCCGGCTCCATCGTCAGAAACGGTAAGGTATAAATACCCATCCTGCGACTCTGCCGATACCATAATCGTTTCCTTTGCAAACCCCACTGCATTGGCAAGAAGATTATCATATACCCGCATTACAATAGCCATGTCCAGATTCAAACCAGAATCCCTATTACCTATAACTTCATAGGAAAACTCTTTCCCATTGCATACGGCCTCTCCCGTTTCCTCTAATTGCCTACAAAGCGCATCCAGCGTTATGGACTGCCGGACAATTTCAATATCCTCCAGCCGCTGCAGCTCTCCCATAGTATGCACATACTCTTCCAGCCTTACGATGTGCCGGTGCATCATCTCTGAGGTATCGCTTAGTTTTTCCGCGGTCATTTGGGGCGCATATTGCCTCAAAAGCTCACTCTGTCCCTTCAGAACTGTCAGCGGTGTCCGCAAATCATGAGAGAATGCCGCATTCAGCCGTTTGCGTTCCTCCATCTGCCGCCACATCTCTTCATGGCTTTCTTGCAATGCCTGCCGCATCTTTTCAAAGGAAGCGCACAGCTTTCCCAGTTCATCCTCTTTATCGTAGGCAATCTGGAAATCCAAGTTGTTATCAGCAATCTGGCCGGCAGCATGATCCAGTATGGCGAGAGGCTTCTGCATATGCCGTTTGTAGAACAGAATACTGGTGGCAACAATACAGGAAATGAAACAAATTGGATAAACGCCAACGCTTAAAAAGACAAGCATGTTATATATCGTTCGCTCAGTTGCTGTAAAATGATCCTTTAAATTCCGTGTTGTCTGATAGGTTATGCTTCCTTTCCGCTCATCGTCGGTTCTATCAAATCCAATCATCATTTCAGGATCAGATACGACAAATTGGAGTTGATATTTTTCATAATACTTGGACCGCCCCCACTGACAAACATTTGATAGGACCAAGGATAGCAGCAGGGCAGAGATGATACAAACGAGCATGGAAGTAGTAAAAGCCGCCTTTATCGACTTCCTTTTGAAAAAGTCTGCTATTTTGCCCATTTGTACCCCACTCCCCAAACCGTTTCCACATATGGTTTTATACCCGCTGCCGCAAGTTTCGCACGAATTCTGCGGACATGTTCGGCTACAACGGATGATTCTCCTTCGCTGTCATAGCTCCAGACAAGTTCATAGATCCGCTCTTTGCTAAAAATCTGCCCCGGATGGCCGGACAGAAGCTCTATAATATCAAACTCCTTCTTTGCAAAAGGAATTTCCTCCCCGTCATAGAACACCCGTCTTTCTGTATAGTCAATCGCCAGCTTATCGGCAAGCTTCACCTTGGGGGTGTCCCCTCTGCGGCGTTCCCGTCTGATGTGTGCGGCACCCCTAGCGCCAAGCTCATCCAATGAAAAGGGCTTTACAATATAATCATCCCCGCCCATACCAAAGCCTTTGACCTTATCGCTGTCCTCTACTCTGGCAGTCATAAACAGAATCGGGCCGTTGACAAAATCCCGTATCCGGGCGCAAACCTCCAGCCCATCCAGATCGGGCATATTGATATCCAGCAGAATAAGATCTGGCTGCTTTCCTGCCTTTTCAATCGCTTCCATCCCATTTGTTGCCGTCATTACGTCATAGTTGTTATACATAAAGTAGTCCACAAGAGTGGAAACAATATCTGCCTCATCATCTACAATTAAAATAGTATCTCGCATTCTGCCCACCTTCCATTTCTAGCTTTCAGATTACACCGCAATTTTCAACATTTCATCTACTATTTCCAATACCAAATGAATTTAAATATTTCTATCTGATCAAGCAGCCTTTTTTAGTAAAATCATTTGACCTGCTGCAACCGTAACGTCCTTACCATAATTTTAGTATGTGCTTTATTTCCTGTTCTTATATCATAAACGGGTTCTCGGCTATCCCACGAAGTTAAATTCAATCCGTCTAGGTATTCTTCAAGGCAAATCTCCACTTCATAGATTTCCTTGGCTGCTTCCTTACCCACATAGCGGTAATGCCAGGCTTCATAGCAAATCCCCGTTATATTGCTCTTATCTGTTTGGATAACGGAGAATCAAACCGTATTTCCAGCTATTTTTCATCGGCCATTTCTGTACCTTTGTATTTTCCTGACGTTCATCCAGTACTTGATTCGCTACGTCTACAATGTCCAAAGCCAGATCCAGCTGGTGTACACTTGTCCCGAGGTACCGCCACAAGTTCGCCGGCCGCGGCTTCTGCTCTTTCCTGAGGATATCCTTGCGTCAGATACTCGTCTACCTTGTTCTTGTAAAGCTTTCTTTGCTGGTCCATGATACGGCAATGAGGAACAGATCAGCGGATTCAGTCCTGCCGCTCGGCAATCATCCAACCTATCCCACAAATCGGGATAGGTTCTCTTGTCGATAGCATGTCCGTTTTTTAGCTGTGTCAGGGAAGGGTTATGAAGCTCTGGCAGAAGATTCCATTTGTTCACCAGTGTTTACCCGCGTTAGGTTCCATGGCGACTTATCGATATTTGAATTGGGGCCTGTACTGTCACGATTCTTTCCTGCCACGGCAGCAATCACTACGGCCCCGGTGAAAAGCAGTTCCAAAAACATTGCAGCAGGGAAGTTTACAGATTTTTTCCTTCTTCTCTTATTCTGTTGTTCGTTCATGCTAAAGATCCTCTTGTAAATATGTATTTTCAAATTTAAGAAAGTAATGCAAGCAGCAAAGATACCCTCCGCTGCTTGCCCTGCTTCCTTAAATCAGAATTATCTGATTTCATTATTCTGACGCGTCCTTAGTCCATCTACTAGGGCTTGTTTGAAAATAGAGGAAATGACGAATTTTTGGCCAGAAGGGGACAATTTCAAGGAGAAGAACCGCTGTAGTTAGCTGCGCTAACTACGGCAATCTGGCGATTGACGAGGATTTTCGACGTAGAAAGTGGCCTCTTATGGCAAAAAAGACGACGTTTTCGATTTTTCAAACAAGCCCTAGAGTCATTCCATCCTCTAACAAGAATATTTTACTCATTTTCCATCTTCTCCTGATGCACAGGCATTTTCTTTCTCAAGCTCGTGGAGCATCGCATAAACAAACTGATAAGACTGATACGCGGCCTTTTCATAATTTCGGTTAATTGCCTCTTGGCCAGACTCTTTATTATTGTCTGATATAGATCGGATTGCCACAAACGGCACCTTATTCAAATAGCACGTATGCGCTGCTGCAGCTGTTTCCATATCAATACACAAAGCATCTGAATGGATTGGCTCCACATACCTGTCTCCCGTCGTGGCGAGGCCAAAATAAATTTTTCGCTCTATACCTTCTGCCGCTTTTCTTGCCAGAGAAATCAATCGATGATCCGCATAAAATATAGGCTCGTCCTTAACTGGAAAATCCATATATATCTCATTATCCGTATCGTGAAACACAGAAGCTGTACATACCACCGTATTAAACACTTCTATTTCTTTCTTCATACCGCCGGCTATCCCGGAGAAGATGACTGCATCCACCTGATACCGATCTATCAAAATCTGCGCTGTAATCGAAGCATTGATTTTCCCACAGCCTGAATATACTGCTACAACCTCTGTGCCGGTAATCAGGCCATTGCAAAAGCAACGCATGGCATACTCGCTTGCTTTTTTTATCTCAATTGTAGAAAGATATGGATAAACCTCTTTAGCCGTGGCACACAATATTCCAATTTTTTTCATCTCATCTCTCCTATATCGCCACCAAGAATAATTTCCTCTTATTGCACCCTCATTCAAATTTTGCTGTTATACTGCCGGTCTGCAATATATGTCCTTCCGCTTTTTTCAAAAAACCGCGCTTTTTTGTATTCACCTTAAGTTCCAATGGACAATCGAGCGCATACAACGTAAACCGATACGTATGCGTTTTCCCTTTCGGCGGTTTCGGGCCGGCGTAACGGTGAATGCCATAAGCAACACCTTGTTTTGCATTTCCCAGTGACGGTAATATTTTACTTGCCGGAATGGCTCCCGGTATGGTTTTTGCAGCGGGTATATTCCAAATCAGCCAGTGGGTAAATCCTTTTATCGGATGGCTGAGATCTTCCAGTGTGATTGCCAATGTGTTGCATTGTTCGGACAAATTATGAATGATAAATTCCGGAGAACTGTCTTCTCCTCTTCCCGTATGTTTAGGAGGAAATACCCCGCCATTTTCTATCCCAAGGCACTCAAATTCTAAAATACCATTATTATCTTCCATCCTTATTTCCTCTCTTTAATACATCAAAATGTTCTGAACGCCATCATTTATTTTTATGATAACGCTTTTCCGTGGAATTTTCAATACTCCATCCCCGTTCTGAACGGAAAAATAGTCTTTTTTGCCTTAAGGACCGTACCCGGAACCCGCTTTGTGGCGTCTTTCTTTTCTACGGCGGCCTTCCACATCTTCAACATATTTCCGTTTCAGAAGGTATAGGCGCCGGGCCATGGGTCGAGCCCCCACAGCATATGCTCAATTTCCGCTGCGGGTTGGCTCCAGCCAATACTTCCCATATTCTTATAACTCATTTTCACGTATAGCATCGGGCTTTCCCCTGCGTTAGCCAACTTGTCATATCGCCTTCTTCCAGGTCCATATGCTTCAGATATCACCGGTGTCCACTCCCCCGTCCATCTGCATAGTGGTAAATCCCGTCACCTGTTCTCCCTCCAAGATTGACCACTAGATAGGGACTGCTCCGCGGTATTTCGGTTGCAGAGAGGCATGTGCAACGATGCACCCATAAGGAGATATCTCCAAAAGCTCTTTTGGTAGGATCTGTCCAAAGGCTGCCACGACATATACATCTGCATGGCAGGAACGTAGCTGCTCAACACATTGGGGATGACGCGCGCTTTTGGGGTGAAAAGCGGAGATTCCATATTTCCAGGCAGCCTCTTTACCTGGCGTAGACTGTAAAAGTGTTCCCTCGCCCGTTTGCTTTATCCGGCTGGGGCACAGCAAGACATAATCTGATGGCCTGCAACAACCAATGCTTCTAAATGTTCTCACCGAACAATCTGGTGTTCCCATAAAAACCACTTTTATCTATTTCTTCATCTTCTTCAAAACGAGCAAAACCATTCTGCAAAGTTTTGTTGCTTTACGTGCTTAGGGCTTGTTTGAAACATGGAAAACGCCGTCTTTTTACCCAGAAGCGGCCCTTTTCCGCGTCGAAAATCCTCGTAATACCGCAAGGATTCTTGCTGTTTTCTCCTGAAAGCGGACCACTTTGGGTCAAAAATCCGTCATTTCCTCTATGTTCCAACAAGCCCTAATCCTCCAACTTACAATTTTGCTATCGCTTCTCTTAGATCCGCAATATACCTGGCCTGCTGCTTCTTCAGATACCCCTTTACCAATAAATTCATAATCGGGTTTCCCACCTGGACCTCTTCTGTAAAAGTAATCTTTGTACCACCATCACAGCTCTCAAATATACCGCTCCATCGTCCACTCATATTTTGGTTTTCCATATCAAATCGGTATTCACGGCAAGGTTCTTTCGCGGTAATCCGAAAATGCGTTACAAATCCATCTCTTGTATATTCTTCAAACCGATTTTCATCAATTATTTCGATCTTGGATAAGTCGCTCCGCCATTCATATTTCTTGTTATCTGTAACGATTTCCCAGACCGTTTTACAGTCGCAGGAAAACCGCGCTGTCACTGTTGATCGCTTCACTGGATATTCCCCCATTCGATTCTTTTTGCCAAACTATCCCTTTGACTGCATTCTGAAATCCTATAATGTGAAATTTCATTTCCCGCCCTTTATGCTTTCTAAACGCTGGGCTATTGTAAAGCGGGCAGCAATACATCCTCGATAAAGTCCACGCGGTCAAATACAGTAGGCTTGAAATACGAAGAAATCGCGGCGACAATCTTCCTGTTCGGATCCACATAAATTACATTGCCGCTGTTTCCAACGGCAGCATAAATGTTTTTCTCCGGGTATACGATCCACCAGAGATAGCCGTAAGACATCCCCCGGAAGCCGTCGCCTGTCACCGCTTTCGGGACGAGTATTTCTTCGATCCATTTTGAGGACACGATCTGGTTCCCGCCCCACACACCGTTTTGGAGACAGAGTTGTCCGATTTTTGCCATATCAGCGGCACTCATACACAGACCGTAGCCAGGGGTGCCAAGCCCTTGCGGGTCGGAGAACCATACATTTTTTCTCGGCAGCTTATCCATGGTGAACTGCTTATGCTCTGCCGCCGTCTCCGCATAATAATTTTCGTGCTCCTGTATTCCCAGAGGGAGGAACAGGGATTGGTTTGCAAAGTCTACGGTCTTCATGCCTGTCGCCTTGTAAAGGATGCCGGAAAGGATGTGCAGACAAACCGTCCGGTAATCAAACTCCTCGGTAATGCCCTTCCTTCCTCCAAGAAAATCCAGAGAAGCCGCCGTCCATTCCTCGCTGCTACATACCTTCGTCCACGGGTCGCCGTGTCCCTTATAGGGGGCGCGCATGGTCAGAAGATGTTTGATAGTCACAGCATAGATCATTTTCTCGCCGCGCTTAACGGAGTATTCCAGAAAGTAGGAGAGCACCTTATCGTCCACACTTCCAATCATTCCCTGATCGATGGCTATTCCCACCAGTAGAGACATAATACTTTTTGTTGCAGACATAATATATGTGCAGTCTCTCCTTTGATAGCCGTTCCATTCTGCGGAATACACCTCGTTCCCATTTTGTAGGACGCTGATCTGGCAGATATTCGGCTGCTTTTCCTGTATATATTGAAAAAGTTCTTTACGATTCATCATAGTTCTCCTCCTCAGCCTCTGGCGCTCGCACTCTGGTATATTGTCAAGGGAACGCGCATCTCCCGTTTTGCGTTTCAACAAATTGGAATTTACTTGCTTTTCCTCTCTTTATTGCGTCTTATCAATCCAACAATTCGTTCTATCATTCCCCTACATAGACATATAGTCCCCACCATAGTATTTTTTAAGAGCCATCATGACGATGTGAAAACTTAAGGAATTGCCAAAATCAAATTCCCCATACTGCCCATAATTATTTCTCCTGCAAACTCCGATTTTTATAAAAACCGGAGATATCTACCTTTCCACATATCTTTCATAGTGGCATTGCTCAACCACTCTATCTCCCAATAATGTTATTGCTTGATGGGGACAGGAACTGATACATCGGTAGCACATAGTACAACGACTTACTGCGGTCGCCTTACTGTTTTTATGACGAGATTTTCCATAGGACATAGACTGGCACAGAGTCCACACCCCGTACAAGCTTTGCTGATTTTCAGTTTATCTGAATAGTCCTTTGTTTTTCCATAATACCATAATCGTTGGCAGAGCAATCCTGCTACCCTATCGTAAAAATGCAGACCGTCTTTTGGATATTTTCCTTGCTTCATTTTGCTCGCACAACTTTCAATTTTTCTGTCTGCCGCCTTAATGATCTCCCGATTTTTTTCAACGGGCTTCTTTAACAGCTTCACATCACAAACGGAATCGGGCATATGAACGTGTAACCCTCCGATGACTTTTGCACCATACTTTTTCAATAATCGTGCGGAACAGCCCGCCCCATCTCCGCTAAACAACCCCATTGTAGCAAGGCAAAGCACCATCTTCCCTTTCCAAAGGTCTGAATGATCTATTATAAAATCCCGAACCATGACAGGGGCATTTGAAAATTGTACAGGATATGCTAAAACAACAACGTCATGTTGTGCCAATAAATTTGCCGTTTCTTTTCCCTCAATCGGGATGGTATGTGCCGATTCATCTAATAATTCCATCAATTTCTCAATACAGTGCTTGGTATTTCCTGTTCCACTTAAATATATGCCTATCATACTTCCTCCTGGAAACTATCTATTTGTCCTCTGCATCATTTCTCTGTTGAAATACGACTGTTTTCACATCATCTCCCAAGCCGCTGTACTCAAATACTATGAAATATTTCTCATCATCCATGATCCCGTAGCACCTATCGCTGTCCTTTTTATGCCGCTGATTCCCCCGATAAATCTTGTTTCCATCCTAAAACTTTACGATCTGTCCGTTGGGAAGAGCATATTCAATGTTGGAAAAGGAACGTTTCCGCGCATTCAGTTCTGTTACTTCTTCCATATCTGGAATATGCAGCGCACTGAACGCTGTCTTGCCTTTTTTACAGCATTGTGCAACAAGACATTCCGCTCCAAAGAGCTGGCCTTCTGTTCCTGCGCCCCTGTTACCAAGCGCCGTCTCATTCACAGTTTGTACAATCCATTCTACAATGGATTGTATTGTGGTTTCATCCGCAAATTCTCTTTTTTTACAACTTCCTTATTGGGAAAAACATATATCTTTTCCCGGTCTGAGGACATGTAAAATCATGGACAGCTCCTACTAACGCAATGCCATGCTCCTGCAAATATTGTATTACTTCCGAAAAAACGCTGTCATTTTCACGTTCCGCATAGATATATTCATAGCCGGGAATCACCCATTTTTTCCAGCCATCGGGGGCCTCTGCGTCCTCATTGCACTCTACTCCCGCAAGATAAAGCCCTTTACGGAAATCTTCCCAAGGCTGGAAGGACCGGGAGAAATCAGACATCGCGCCCCATATTCCGCTGATGTTCCCGGTTTCGTCTTTCTTTACCAGATGAACAACTTCTCCAAAATGGGAATTGGCATCCTCCCATAGCTTTTGAATAAAGCCTGCGCCGTCTGTTGTTGCCCCCTCCTTTCCAATTACAACAAAGGACTCTTTTCGGCATTTTTCGATTTTCATTGCTTTGCCATTCCTTTCGCTTTGTTCCGTTTATTTCCATCGTTTTAATTTGACCTTCCGGCTAAAGAACCTGAATACTGTCACTTTGTAGCCTTTTATCTTTTCTAATTCTTCGTAGTTACCGCTGAAGTTCCGTGTTGGTGCAATCTATAATACCGGTTCTCCTCTTAATGAAGCAATGTCCGTTCCTATCTGCTTTTCCAAACGCCACTGAGGTGCCGCGCCATCGTCTGCCCAGTATTCATCCAGAGAAAGAATCTTGCCATCCCGCACCCGCATGAATGAGGCCACATGAAAAGAACCGCTTCTATCGCAGGTATACACATGCACGACTACAATATAGACATCTCCGGCCTTTTCTATTCGTTGGATCTCACCATCCCATTCGCCGGGGTATTCACAGTTCGCTCTAATATATTCTTCTACAGTGAAGTGTTCATTGGTACAATGCCAGTTAATATACGCATCACTGGCAAAGAACTCTCTTAGCCTTTTTGCATCCTGTTTTAATGCCGCTTCCCAAAAACTTCGTATATCCATTAAGTATATCCTCGCTTTATCTTCCATTCTCAATTTACTTATTGCATATTGAATTTGCTAGTATCATCATTACAGCACCATCAAGTAAGGTGGCCGCTCTGAAAACATATGCCATAGCAGCAGGAAGCGTATTTTGGCCAATCGCCCATAACCAAGATGAGAATAATAACAACTAATATTCCCACAACTCGGCATAGCTTTTTAAGCGTACGTTTCCTTTTTCTGAATACTGGACGTATTATAAACCGGCTATCAAATTAGGGGTTATTTGAGGCATCGAAAACGCCGTCTTTTTGCCCAGGAGCGGCCCCTTTTCGCGTGAAAAATCCTCGTCAACCGCTGGGCTGCCTTGCGGAATTCTCCTTGCAATGGACCTCC
>NZ_JAWXXL010000063.1:0-12631 GCF_034334985.1 Acutalibacter intestini
AAGTACCCGGTCGTTTCCCCGTATGGGTCAGCGCATGGGTCAGGTAAGGGAAACAAAGGGAAAATGCAAAATGAAATCCCCGGAAACCCTAGTGTTTCCGGGGATTTTTGGTTGCGGGGACAGGATTCGAACCTGCGGCCTTCGGGTTATGAGCTGTGGTGATTCGATTTTTTCCAGCAGCTTCCAGGCGCTTCCGGCCCTTTTTGCTCGATTCTTCCGGCCAAAACCCGAAGGTCTGTCCCTATCCGTTCCACTGAGTTTTTCCGATTCTGGGTCAGAAAGTGGGTCAAACGCAGCGAATGGAAAAGATAGGAGTGGGGGAGACTACCTCAAAACTTGCGCCGATAAACAAAGAAATAGGGAGCACCCAAAAAGGATGTTAATAAGCTCTCAAGAACTGCCCCACCATCTCCATAACCTCTTTTGTCCAGCAGCCGGTGCCGTGGCCCGCGCCGCAAACTTTCACAAATTCGGCCCGGCCGCCATGCTCCCGCACCTTTTCACAGAAACGCAGCCCCTGCCGCAGGGGAATGATGGGGTCCTCCTCACCTTGAATAAACAGAAAAGCCGGCAGTTTTTCTGCCCTCTCGATATAGTTGATGGGGCTGGCGTCGGCCAGCATCCCTTCGGGGTTCTGCCGGAAATCCTCCTTGAAAATCTCCCTGGCCTCAAAGGGGAACTCGCCCTCGCCGGGCCGAAGCTTCTTATGTTCTGCCAGACGGTCTGGCACAAGGTTCAGCAAATCGTTTGGCCCATAGAAAATGACGCAGGACTCCACCACGGTGCTTTGTTCCAAATGTTCACCGATGTTAAAGCGTTCCTCGTTCCCGGTGAGAGCGGCCATAGCCACCGTGTGCCCGCCGGAGGAATCGCCCAGCAGCATTACGTGAGCGGGGTCTACATGATACGTTTCCGCATTGGCCCTCAGGAAGCGTATGGCCTCTTTGGTGTCCTGTACGGCGGCGGGAAAACGTACATCATCCTTGTAAGTCCCCCGATACTCAATGCTGGCCACTACAAAGCCCAATTTGGCAAGTTCTACCATTTTCGGCACATGGGCATACCCTTGTGCGCCGCTCCAGCCGGAACCGGGTACGTCTACCAGCAGCGGGAAGCGCCGGGTGTCCTTGGGATGAGGCGGAATCTTTCCTTCCTTTTCCAGCTCTGCAAAGATGGGATTCACAAACCTGGGCGGCAGGTTGGGGGCCGCGGGCGACAGCATCTGCAGTTTCAAATCGCCGGTTTCCCGGTGGGCAAAAACAATATCCGGGGTGTAAGTGACTTCATGGGCGGTGTGCGCGTCTGAATAGAAAGTACGGCTGATTTCCATAGTATTTCCTCCTTGGTTATGTTGCAAACCCAGCATACTGGGTTTTATACAAATCGTAATATTTCCCTCTCTTTTTTATCAATTCACCATGGCTCCCGCTCTCTATGATCTCCCCCCGATCCATTACTACGATGATATCCGCGTCCCGGATGGTGGACAGCCGGTGGGCGATCACAATGCTGGTGCGGTCCTCCATAATTTTTTGCATAGCTCCTTGTATGGCTTTCTCTGTTCGGGTGTCCACATTGGAGGTGGCTTCGTCCAGGATGAGTATCTTAGGGTCTGCCACAAAGGCCCGGGCAATGGCAAGGAGCTGCCGCTGGCCCTGGCTGATATTCGCGCCGGAGGCTGCCAGCAGGGTGTCATAGCCCTCCGGCAGCTTTTGGATCATCTCGCTGCAGCGGCCTAGCTCAGCGGCTTTTTCAATGTCGTCCATGCTGGCGTTATCACTGGCGTATTCCAGGTTTTTACGCACCGTGTCACTGAAAAGCACAGTATCCTGCAAAACGATTGCCACATTCTTCCGCAGGCTGCCACGGCTCATCTTTTGGATATCCTGCCCGTCGATCCGTATCGTTCCGCTGTCAATATCATAGAACCGCATGAGCAGGTTGACCACTGTAGTCTTTCCGCTGCCGGTTGCCCCCACAAGAGCAACCTTTTTCCCGGGAGGCACCTGCAAGGTAAAGTTGCGAAGCACCGGGTGCCCCGGAGTGTAGGCAAAGTCCACATGGGAAAACTCCACCGCCGCACGGTGGGGCTCCAGAGGCTCCCCGGACATATCCTCCTCTTGTTCGTCCAGGACGGTAAACAAACGCTCTGCCCCGGCAATGGCTGTCTGTAGCTGGCCGTAAACCTGGGCAATCTCGTTGATAGGGCGGCTGAACTGCTTGGCATACACGATAAATGCTGAGATGACCCCCACAGAAATGAAACCGTTGATAGAAAAATACCCGCCGAAGGCCGCGATAATAACAAAGCCAATGTTGCCGATACAATTCATAATAGGACCCATAACGCCGCTGAAAATATCCGTTTTGATTCCCGCTTTGGTCAATTCATCCGAGGTGCTGCAGAAATTTTCTGTCGTGATCTCTTCGTGCTGATAAGCCACCACTGTGCGGTACCCGGCCACCATTTCCTCTACAGTACCGTTAAGCTGTCCCAGATATGCCTGCCGCTTGCGGGAGTATTTGCGCACCCGCCCGGATAGCAGCTTGGTAGCCAGCACCGTCAGCAGCACCGTGGCAAAGCTGAGCAGAGCCAGCTGCCAGCAGTACCACAGCATGATGGCCACAGTGCCAATAATGGTAAGAACCCCGGAGAACAGGGAGGGAAGCGATTGGGACACGGTGGTGGAGATATTCTCCACATCATTTGTCATGCGGCTCATCACATCCCCATGGGAATGGGTGTCGAGATATTTCACCGGCAGGTCAATGAGCTTGGAAAAAAGCTCCTCCCGCATCCGCTTTACAAGGCGCTGGCTGAGCCTGGCACTGATGAGCCCCTGAAAAAGCTGGCTGACACTGTACAGCAGGTACACCGCCGCCATGAGCCCTACGGTGGGGAGCAGAAAGCCACCCCTGCTTCCGGCAATTATGTCAATGGCCCGGCTTTGTACGCTGGGCGCGTACACGCCGCACAGGGTTCCGAAAACCACTGCCGCCAGCATACCCAGCACCATAGCCTTCTCTTTGCCAAAATATGCGGCGATCCGCCTGAGCGCAGCCCCGGCGTTCTCAGCGTGTTCCACTGTGGCAAATCGCGCGCCCGGACCCCGGTTCATCATGCCGGGGATGCTCCGCATCTCCACATTAGGTTTCTGCTCAGGCAATCTGTTCAGCCCCCTCTCCCATTTGTGAGCGGTAGATGTCCTGATAGATGGGGCAGCTATTCATCAGCGCCTCATGGCTTCCTGTCGCCACGACAGCTCCCTGATCCAGCACAACAATGCGGTCTGTTCGGCGGACAGAAGCGATGCGCTGGGCAATGATGATTTTTGTGGCGTCTTGGCGGGCAGCATCCAGGGCCTCGTAAAACCTTGCCTCTGTCCGAAGGTCAAGGGCGCTGGTAGAATCATCAAATATCAAAATCTCCGCCGGCTTTATCACGGCCCGGGCAATGGAAAGCCGCTGCTTCTGCCCGCCGGACAGGCTCATCCCCCGCTCTGCTACAAGGGTACCGTATCCATCTGCCTGGCCTTCAATAAAGCTGTCTGCCTGGGCGGTTTCTGCTGCGGACAGGATTTCCTCATGACTGGCTCCGGGCCTGCCCCACGTTATATTCTCGCTGATAGATGTGCTGAACAGCTCGGCCCTTTGCAGAGCAACAGCAATTTTCCGGCGCAGCGCCTGCTGGTCATATTCCCGCACATCCACGCCGTCTACCAGCACCGCACCGGACTGCACATCGTAAAAACGGGGTATCAGGTTTGCAAGGCTGGACTTGCCGCAGCCGGTGGCCCCCATAACCGCAACGGTTTCTCCCGGCGCTATTTTCAAATTGATATTTTTCAAGACGGGACGGCCGCTGCCGGGGTAGCAAAAGCTCACATTGCGAAATTCCACAGCCCCCCGCAGCTCTGTGCTGCCGGAAAAACTGCCGTTTTCTAGTTCGGGACGGGCATCCAGGATTTCTTTGACACGCTTCCATGAGGCCAGCCCCTTAGAGATGCTTTGAAACAGCATGACCAGCATAAGGATGCCGTGAAGCAGCTGTGTGGTATAGGTGATGGCCGCCATAATGACCCCAGGGGTCGCGCCGCCGCTGGTTACCTGCCGGGAACCGGAAAGGCAGATGACGGCTGTGGTCAAGTACATCAGGGCGTTTATGGCCGGATTCATAAAGGCAAAAATTACCAGTACCTTCAGCTGTGTCTTGATGAGTTCATCATTTGCCCTGCCGAACCGGGCCTTCTCATAAACCTCCCGGACACAGGCTTTGATCATCCGTATGCCGGAGACGTCCTCCTGCATGATAGCGTTGATCCAGTCCAGCTGGGCCTGGAGCCGTGGGAAAAGCGGGTTGGCTTTCCAAAGGCAGAACGCCAAAACCCCTACAATGAAGGGGAACGCGCACAGCATAACAAGCCCAAACTCACAATTGAGCAGGAACATAAAAGTGATGCTGCCCAGGGTCAGGAACACGCATCGTATCATGCCCCGGACAAACTGAGACACAAAGTTCTGCACCTGGGTGATATCGTTGGTGACCCGGGTCACCAGGGCCCCCACCCCGAACTTGTCTGTCTGTGGGAAGGAAAACGTCATAATACGCCGGAAGGCGTCTTTCCGCATTTCGTTGCCGATGTTCTGGGCGGACAGGTGGACAAACACGTTGTTCATGGAGCCGCATAGCCCGCCGAACAATACCAAGCCGATCATTTGCAGTCCCAGGGTCCAGATTAAGGAGAAATCGCCTGTGCCGTTCCTGCCTATTCCCAGCACGCCATCGTCTACGATACGGCTCATAATACCGGGCTGCACCAGATCCATCAATACTTCCCCCATCATGAAAAGCCCGGCAAGAACCGCCAGCGGCAGGTATCTTTTCACGTATTTCCACATACCGCCTATTTACCGCCTTCCCGAAGGGCTCTGCCTTTCCCGCAAGGGTCAGGGCAATTGGCACAGTCGTGATTGCAGAGGGGGCGGCCGTTGTTTTCTCCGGCGGCGTGACGGCCATGGCCCTCCCAATCACTATGGGGGCCATGGTGTCCGTGATGCTCATGATGGCCATGGTGATGTGCCTGGCGGTCCGCGTATCTGGATTCCCAGTCCGCATTTACCTTTTCCAAAAGCTTCAGCAGCATTCTCTTTTCCTCATCAGACAGGGAGGAGAACATCTCGCCATGCCGCCTTATGCGCTGAGAATTGGCATCTTCTGCCTGCCGTTTGCCTTCCTCGGTCAGTGTAACGTCCACAGTGCGGCGATCGGCTTCACTCTCTGTTCGGGTAAGCAGCCCGGCATTTTCCAGCTTGGCGATCACCTCGCTGGCAGAGCCGGGCTGTATGCCCAGCCGCTCCGTCAGTTCCCGCTGGGTAATGGAACCGGTTTCCAGAAGAACAGTCAAAATGCGCTTTTGGCTGCCCCGACCTTCCGACATATCCCGCATGGTGTGTCCGATATCTCGAAGATTGATAACCAGCCTGCCGTTCACGTCCTCCTGCTCATAGTGTGCCTTGCGCCAGGCGATGTGCTTCTCAAAGCTCTCATTTCGTTTCATCTGTTAAGCTCCTCTCGGATTTATATTAGGTACCTTGATATTATAGAGCCCCTACTTCCATTTGCCAAGGCACCTTTTGAAAATTCCGCTTGACTTTTTGAGTCCTATTTGCTATACTAAAGTTGCAACGTGTAGCGTCACCGCGTAATTCCGGTTGAAGCTGCACGTTGTTTTTTTGTCTGATCACGAATGGAAAGTGTGCGGCCAATAGGCATAAGTCCGGCTTTCTGAATTCTCAAGAGGAATTTTTCATGGACAACAAGTCAAACGCGTTTCTCGAAACCGAGCCCGTGGGCCGGCTCATGGTCAGGTATGCCGTTCCCTGTGTCATCTCCCTGCTGGTAGCGGCCCTGTACAACATTGTGGACCAGATTTTTATCGCCAACGCCAGCTATCTGGGCTCCTACGGCAACGCCGCCAACACGGTGGTTTTCCCCTTGACCGTGGTGGCCCTAGCGATTGCTGTCATGTTTGGCGACGGCTGCTGCGCCTTTGTGAGTATCAGCCTGGGCGCTGGGGACCCGGATTCTGCACGGGGGAGTATTGGCAGCGCGGTGCTGCTCTGCACCGGGGCGGGAGTGCTGCTGGCAGCGGCGTACCTGGCGTTCGACGACCAGATATTGACCCTGTTTGGAGGGCGGGTCAACCCGGAAACCTTCCGGCAGGCAAAGGAGTATTTCTTCTATGTTTCATTGGGCGTCCCCTTTTATATGTTCGGCCAGGCGCTGAACCCTATCATCCGCTCGGACGGAAGCCCAAAGTTCGCCATGGCCTCCACCCTTGCCGGGGCGGCTGTCAATATCGTACTTGACCCGGTGTTCATCTTCGTGTTCCGCTGGGGCATGATGGGCGCGGCGGCGGCCACCGTGCTGGGCCAGGTGCTGACAGCGGGGCTGGCTGGTACCTCTGCCATATGAAAGCCGTTAAGCTGGAGCGGCGGAGCTTCCACATCCATGGGAAGCTGGTGAGGAAGTATATTCCTCTGGGAATTTGCAGTTTCCTCTCCCAGATTTCCCTGGTCATGGCTATGGCGGCTATCCAGAACATGACGCTGAAATACAGCGCCCTTGACCCGGTGTTCGGTCAGGAGCAGTATACCCAGATTCCCATGGCGGTGCTGGGGATCGTGATGAAATTCTTCCAGATCGTCATCTCCATCGCCGTGGGGCTGGCAGCAGGTTGTATCCCGGTGGTGGGCTACAACATCGGTGCGGGCAGGAAGGACCGGGCCAAAGCCCTCTTTACCCGGCTGCTGGCGGCGGAAGCAGCCGTGGGGGCCGTGGCGCTGCTGATTGTAGAGCTGTTTCCCCGGCAGCTTATCGGTATATTCGGCGCGGCCAACGAGAGCGTCTATTACACCCAGTATGCGGTCAAGTGTTTCAGGATCTATCTGTCTATGACAGTGCTGGCCACCGTGAACAAGGGGACCTTTATCTATCTGCAATCCCTGGGCAAGGCTTTCACGTCCACAGCCATTTCCCTGATGCGCGAGGTGGTGCTCGGCGTGGGATTCGCGCTGCTGCTGCCCACCTGGTTCGGGCTGGACGGGGTGCTATACTCCATGCCCGTTTCCGATGTGCTGACCTTTCTGATCTGTGCCGCGATAATTGTCTATACCTACCGTACCTTGGGGAGCGGGCGGCCCTCTGGAAAAATTCTTTGTGCAAAATGACCATTTGGCTTTCCTGCTGGAAAAATGCTATAGTGACAAGGCAAATCAAATATAGCCATTCAACGACACACGCGGCACGGAATACCCTCAAAAAGTATCTGTGCGTAAGCCTGATTATGGTACGGAAAACGGCGTGTGTCTGTTCTTTTGGGGATGCCAGATATAGGAGCGGCGCGCGTCGGACGTGTGTCGCTCTTGGCATTTTCAGGAGGTTTTTTATGCAGGGCAGTACCTATCTCGGCACGGAAAAGGGAAGCAGGCTTCTGGGGAGATTTGCCATTCCCTGCATCTTCTCGCTGATCCTGTTTACCTGTGTGCAGAAGGTCTGTGCTATCTTTTTACAGTCCATCGGCCATGCAAAAGCGGCTGCGCCATTGTCTGTTTTGTGTGATGTGCTGCTTATCGTGTTTTCTCTGGTTATCCCCATCTTTACCGGCGTGACGGGTATTTTCTGGGCCGCGCCAGTGGCGGATGTGATTGCCATTATCATCACGAGTACAGTCATGGTACGGCTGTGGAAAGAGCTGAGTATCCCGGATAGCGGCATACAAGAAGCCGTCTGGACTCTGCATAAGAGCAGGCCCGGGGTGATCGTCACCGTTGCCCGGGAGCATGGCTCCGCGGGTGAGCCAGCTGGTAGCGGAAAAGCTGGGTGTTCCCTGCTACTATAAAGAGCTGACTGCCCTGGCCGTCCAGGAAAGCGGCCTTGCAAAGAAGTTTATCTCCGGCCTGAATGCGGACGAAAACGCTGTCATGCGTGAATTGTACCTAAGCACCAGCGCTGTGCAGCAGGCCATTACGGCACAGGAAAAAGCCATCCGAATGATTGCGGATCAGGGTTCCTGTGTGATCGTGGGCCGGGCAGCAGATCATGTGCTGCCCGACCGGAAGAACGTAGTGCGTGTCTTTATCCACGCGCCAAAGGACTACCGTGTGAAGAAGGTTATGGAAATGTACGGCGACACCGCTCAGGAAGGAGAAAAGAGCATTGCACGGTCGGACATGGCACGGAGCACATACTATAAAAGTATATCCGGGCAGGACTGGGGCGGATCCACATCAGTATGAACTGAGCATAGACAGTTCCGTGGGGCCGGAGAGGGCGGCAGAGCTGATAACAAAGTACATCACAGGATAAATCAAAATTTGCGCCGCTTAACAAAGAATACACCGTTCAAGATTCCGCCAGCCACTCCTTGAACTCATCAAAGGTTATTTTACCAGAAACACACTCATCCCGCTTACCCTTCGCTGCGGCGCTCCAAGCGTAGAACGCGCCAGGGCTTATCTTCCCCGCCTTGATCCAGTTGAACCGCTTTTTGTACTCCCGGCGGTACTCCTTGAACAGCTCGTCCGAGTTTTTCTTCTCCGCCCAGCGCTTTACTGCGCCGACTTCTCTGCAAGTGTGCCCATTCTCGTCAACGGTCAGGTTGCAGAACTCCGCCGTGTTCCTCCGAGGAATCGCAAAATACTTGCCGCAGTAGGAGCAGATGCGCATACGCTGTTCGCGCTTGACGCACTCGCGGAGGGAGAACTCGACAAAGTCAGAGAGGGAGGTGGGGTGGAGGACTTCGGTGAAAGTACCCTTGCCGGTTCGCTCATAGGTGGTGGAAATTGGTCTGAACTGGTAGGCATAGAGCGATTCTCGTTTCTCCTTATCAAGGTAGGCTTGCAACTTTTCCTGCACAGGCTTCTTCTTGCCATCGTCGATGTCCAGCACGTCCTCAAACAAACGCATGATTTGCCTTTGCAGCGTGTCCAGGTCGCTGGGAATGTGCCTTAACAGCTTATGCGGGATAACCTTATGCAAATCCTCGTCAGGATGCCTCTCCACATAACGGAACCGTGACTGCCAGTCAAGACGCAGGAACTCGAAATAGATATGCTCCTTTGCCAGCTTTTCCAACGTACCCATTACTATTTCCTTCGAGTCGCGGTCGCGTTCTCGATAGAAATTCAGCAGGGCCTTGTCCATTTCCTTAAACAAGTTCTCCATCGGCCAGATGTCCAAATAGGTGAACCGCAAAAGGCTTTCCAAAAACGGGAAGTCTTTTTCCTTTTTGTGCGAGCGCTCAAGGGTCAAGTCTTTGTAGACAAAGTACTCGCGGCCCTCTTCAAAGTAGGTGTAGAACAGATAGTCAGCCATTCTGACCACGCTCCTTTTGAAAATTAAAAATATTTTTGGAATTGTCCTTGATAAACAGACTGGCATATGTTACCACAAGACAGTCTGGAAAATTAATCTGTATTTAAGAGTAAGTCTACAGCAGGTGAATGGAAAAGTCAAGACATTTTTTGGGAGGTGCGGAGTGGTTCAATCAAAGTTCAAAAGCTATGACGAACTGCCACTGTTTCTCAATGCGAAAACAGTGGCAGAAGTTTTGAGAATCTCTATGGCTGGAGCCTATAAGTTATTGCATCAGGAGGGCTTTCCTGTGTTGCGAATCGGTTCGCGTCTGGTGGTTCCCAAAGAAAAATTTCTTTCGTGGGTCGAGAGTCAGACGGAAGGTACAGAATATGAGTAATTTCTTGAAAGCATCATGCAGCGGAGCAAAGAACTTCTTTCCTCTGCCTAACGCAATTTTCAGTTTAGGATTGTCAGCGGGTGAGATTGCGGTCTACGTATACCTTATGTGTTGCGAGGACAGGAAGTCGCATCAGTGCTGGCCCAGCTACAAAACTATTGACAGAGCAGTAGGTATGAGCGAGAACATGGTGCGGAAATATGAGTACAAAACGCTTATCCTGACAGAGCCGACAAACTATGAGAGCGCCGATGGTCAGGTTAGAAATGGTAGACTGACTGTTGAAGAAACAAACCTTTTGAGCATTTACAACGAGGGCGGCAAGCGGGCTTTGATTGAGAATGTCAACGCTGCGCTGCCCTACATGGACGCGGATATGCGGGAGCTTGCAAAGCGCACCGTTTCCAAAGTGGACGCTTTGACCGAAGCGGAATTTGCAGAGCTTCCCATTTACGCCGCTGATGAAGTATGAACGGGGTTAAGCGGCTGACGCCGCCCCAGAGCCGGAAAGTCAACGCCCTTGTGCGCCGGACGTGCTGCAATTATGATAACGGGAACTGTATCTTACTGGACGACGGGGACGAGTGCGTATGTCCGCAGCTCATTTCCTATTCGCTTCTCTGCAAGTGGTTCCGGGTTGCGGTGCTTCCCGCCGACAGGCTGCTTTATGCGGAGCTTTACCAGACCGGGGACAGGAAGAAGTGTACCGAGTGCGGCGCGTTCTTTGCGTCAAGCTCTAACAGTGTCAAATACTGCCCCGTCTGCCGGAAGCGTATCACCCGCCGACAAGCCGCCGAGCGCATGAGGAAAAGACGCGCCCCTGTTACGCAGTAGGCGCGGAAAATCCCTTGATTTACAGGGCTTTCCGGGCGGGAAAATTAGACAGGCGATACTTTATACCTTTATCCCCGAAAATGCCGTCCTATTGCGTAACAATCCAATCTCTGCACCCATAAAAAACCGGGGCGCGGTGGCTATCTGATAGCTGCCGCGTCCCGATTTTCTTTTGTCCTACAAGTTTGAATTTATCTTCTTCTGCCAATATAACGGCAAACTTTTTTCTTATATTTCAAATATTCATTTCCAAATGTAGCAAGTAAAAAATCTTCCTCGACGTTGACAATCTGCAAATGGTACATAGTGACCGCAAATACAGTTAAGAAGCACAAAATCCAGTTAAAAAACATTAATAGTGTACCAATATACAAAAGGTCAAATCCCAGAAAGGCGGGATTACGGCTGATATGGTAAATACCGTTTGTTATAAGTTCTGTTTTATCGGTTTTGGATACTCCCGCCCGCCAACTGTCCCGCATAGTCCATACTGCAACAATAAATATAACCGTTCCTCCAACACTTATTATTGCGCCCATAACTCGAATAGCAGTAAGACTATGCCCCGTTTCAAGGAAAATACTGACAAGTCCCGCTATAAAGACAAGAATAGCCGCAATCTTCATTGTGATTTCCACAAATTTTACAAAACCGATTTTGTCCTTTCCAATTTGGTCTGTTTGTATTCCTTGCTTTTTTTGATGAAACATTTTTAAAAAATAACATCCATAAAAAGCAATCATGCTTGCTATGGAAATCAGCTTAAATTCCATTCTTTTCCTCCTCCAAATTCCGATTTGCCTAATTATGAATTTACAGTTCTTATTATATGCTTTCTAAGTTCTAAATTCAATATCTTTAGGACTATAAATGAGCAAAATCATAATATGCAAAAAAATCAATCGAACTTGTTTTCCTATTTGTACAACTTTCGGATTTTCTCATTTATAGTTTAAGCATTATCCGCGCTCTGTCTGCTGTTCCCGTTCTGGCTGTTTCTCTGTCTGTAAAATGCTGTCAATGTTCTGCTTGATAATATCATATTCCCGGACTTTCTTTTTCAGCTTCCCATAGTCGGCGTAAAGGGCTTCTTTCTGCGCTTGGAGGGCTTCATATTCCGATTGCAGCGCGGCGAGGTTCGGGAGCTTTGCAATGCCCGCCGCTTTCAGCGACCTTGCGGCGGCTTCATGTAGGATAATCGCCTGTTCCTGTCCGGCGCGGTACTTCTCCCTGTTCCTTGCCTTGCGGTATGCGTCATAGACGGGCTTTGTCTTTTGGTAGGTGGAAACATTCTTGATAAGCACCGCCATGTCCGCAAGCCGCTTTTCCGCGTTCTTCAATGCGTCTGCCGCCTGTCCGCTTTCCGCTGACATTTCCTCAATCCGGCTGACTAAATCCGCGTACTGTTCAATCTTGTGTTCCGTCAAGAAATTCATGGTTTTAGCTGCCTGTTTCAGATTGTGGATTTTCGCCCACTGTTCATAGCCCTTACTCTGCGCCGCCTTGATACTGTTCTCAATGTCGATAAGCAGCGACACGCCGCGCTGTTCTCTGGGAGCTTTCGCCGCTTTTGCCCGTCTGCCCGCTATCCGTTCCCTTATGGCTTCCTCTGTATAGTCTGCGCCGAGGGTTTTTAGGCGGGTGAAGCGTTCCTGTCCGGGGGCGCGGCATGATACATATTTCCCCGGCTTTATCTCATAGCCCGCCGCCTGTAACCGCTGCAACAATTCCTCAAAACTGGAAACTTGGGGGATAAGCGCGTCAACGGCAATCTTTAGCTTGCCTTTCCAACTTGTACCCGTCTTTTCTGCCTGGTACTCCGCATAGCTCTTTCCCTTGCTGCCCTTGCCGGGAACGACGACGGACAAGCCATTCTCCCGGCACAGCTTGTCGCTCATGTTCCGTATGCCGTAATAGCTCCTTTTCAGTTCAGCTTTCGTGCGGTCATGGGCGGGCTGTGGCACGACAAAGAAGTCGATGCCCAGTTCTTCCAGCGCTCGGTGTGCCAGGGGGAAGTCATAGGCGGAGTCCGCCGCAGCGGC
>NZ_JAWXXL010000064.1:0-12453 GCF_034334985.1 Acutalibacter intestini
TTTCTCGCAAATCGTGATACGGACTTGGTAATGACCCGGTCGATTTTGCCCAACTTGCAGTCACGGATAAGCCGATTCTGCTCATCACGCTTTTTCATGTCCGTGCCGCTCAAGCCCTCATCAGCATATACGTCCACCAGCTTGTATTGCGGATTCTTTCGCTCATAATCCTTGTAGTAGCGGATCTGCGCCGCAAAGGAGTGTAGCTGGTCGGCAGATTTGCTGGATACCCGGCAGTAAGCTGCCAGCCGGGTAACTTCGGGTTTTTGCGGTTCCCGGCTGATGTCGGTTACAGTCATTTGCACCATTCCTTTCTTTGATTTTTCGCATTTTGGCACCAACAAGAATACCACAAGAGTTCAGATACATCCAGCGCAAACTGCCAGAGTTTTCACTTCAGACATATATTTTTTCGGTACCATAGTGGGCAGCGCTGATTTCCAAAATACGCTCATATTCCTCTTGGGTAATGAGTTGCATTTTCAACAGAAGGCGGAGCAGATTCACACTGTAGACGAAGGCAGAATTGTTGATATCGTTTGTCATAGCAGGCCCTCCATATACATGATTCCGAAACTGACGATAATGGCATGATCTACCCGGCCCATTGCGGCCTTGTCCAGCTTGCCGCTATAGCGAATCAATCGGCGCTTGTCAATCGTCCTGATTTGTTCCAGCAAGACAACAGACTCCACATCCAACCCATCTGCGTGGACAATAACGTGGGTGGGCAGTTTGGCCTTGTCTGACTTGCTGGTGATAGCCGCCACAATAGTGGTTGGGCTGAATTTGTTACCGGTATCGTTCTGGATAACGAGGACAGGTCGAGTACCGTCCTGCTCACTGCCGACTACTGGCGATAAATCGGCGTAGTAGATTTCGCCGCGCTTAACATTTCTCATGTTTTCCTCCGTAAGTAGAGACAGCAGTCCAACGGGCAGACTGCCGCCTTGTATCAATCGTTTTGCTCGTCCACATTTGTTCTCAACACCCCTGGACAGGGAACGCACCTCCCGATTATGCCTTTAATCTCATTGGAATCTCACCACCTCCAGGATCTCTGGAGGGCGCCCTCCTTTGCTGCGACGGGTCACGCTCGGCTTTAGGACGGGACGCAAGTATCATTATCCCTTCTGCCGGTCATCGCCGTCGATGGATGTGCGTTCCATCGTCTGAGCCTGGAGGCCAAAAGTTGGTGTCCGCCCATGTAGCTTACCGCTCCTCACGGCGGCAGAAGGAAAGTAAAAGGTGCGTTGTATCTTAAATTTTCAAAGAGCAGGGAGGGGATAAAAAATACCCCTCACTTTCTAAAGCCAAAAAGGTGAGGGGTCTACAACCAACTTTTTTAAATTTTTATGAGCTTTTTCAGTTTGGCAAGGATTTTGCGAACTCGCTTGCTGACGGCCTGCTGAGAAATCCCGTAAATGTCCGATAATTCACACTCGGACACTCCTGCGAAGTAGTACTGTTCCAGCAACGTGCGTTCTTCTTCTGGCAGTGTATCCAGAGCACGGCGCAGCTTGTCCAACAGGAGATTTCTTTCTGCCAGTCCTGCTGTGTCAGCTACTGTGTCCACCAAGATATCCTCGCCATTGAATTCATCCGTGGTAAGCATATCGTAGGAAAAGTCGCCGTTATCCTTTGAGCGATCCTTCAGGTATTTCTCGCGGCGCTTCCTCTTGTAGAACGCCTTGTACGCATCTTCAGGCACTTCCATCAGCATACCGTGCAGGGGGATGAACCGCCTGCCCTGGTATGTAGTTGCCCACTGGCGGAACTCAGAATAACTGAGCTCCAGGTAAGTTTTGCCGTCTAAGACGAACACTTTCTTTGGTGTGTACTCCACCATGATTCCTCCAATCAATCTGTTTTGGGGTTGGCAAAACGATTGATTGGCGGGCCTCGGCACCTTACAAATTTGAACAGGTCAATAGAAAAATAATTTTCCTCATATAATGAGGTGTATTGGAATACATTTCCAATAGCACACTGCTCTACCTCTGAACATTGAAATACACTTTTGTAGTTTTAATAGCGTCAAGCAGTGGCAAAGCCATAAGTTTGATTTCACTCCTTATAGGAATTACAATACATGAATTTAAGGAATTCCTGTGTGTTTTGTCGAAGCAGCATGTATTGTACAATATTTATGAGGTGAAGCAGAATGCCAGAATTTACACGCCCGTTGGGAGATGCTGTAAAGCGAGCCAGAGGTGAACTTGAAATCACACAGCGACAGGTTGCGGAGGCTGCAGATGTGGATGTCCGAACCGTTCTGAACATAGAGAACTATAAGGGAAATCCGAAATTGGAAGTCTTATACCCATTAATCCGTTCTCTAAAAATTGATTCACGAGAAGTTTTCTACCCCGAACTTCTCCGCGACAGTCCCGGCCTTCGTCGGCTAAGGCTCTTGGTGGAGGACTGCAACGAAGATGAGGCACTTTCGTTGGTACCTATCATTGAATCCATCATTAGCGCGATTCGAGCGAGTTCCGTCATCAAGATCAAGTAGGACAGAAAAGAGCCTGTACCCTCAATAGAGGATGCAGGCTCTCCGTATAGTACGACTGGCTCATTTTTTAATTATCATTTTGAATTGTACAACATCTATCAGTGTTTCTTTTCTACATTTCGGACAGAATAGGGGGAAGTTCACAAGGACGGTGTCCTGATACACTTTATTGCGTGTTTTGCCTCCACATGAGGGACAATGTATCCATCTCGATTTCTGCTGTTTCTTCTGCAAGTGTACATCCCCACTTTCTCTTTGCGCAGCTCTGCGACTAAGCGACTGGCTTTTGCGCATTACATTTTATTTAAACAACTACATGGTTGGCTTAGTCAATCCAATTTTTGTAATCTTCTACTGTTTTGCGAAAAACGAGTGCGTTTATACGATGACTCTATCAAATCGCTCCCCCAACCGGCTCAAAATCTCATTGGGGATCGTCCCCGCCCACTCTGCCACTTGGGCGGCGGTGATCTCTGACCCGCCGCTTTTTCCTATTACCATCGCCTTGTCCCCAGGCGACACATGAGGGATCTCTGTCACGTCCACCAGCGTTTGATCCATGCAGATCAGCCCGGCAACAGGCGCTCTTTTGCCGTGGAGCAGCACGCTGCCCGCGCCGCAGGACAGAGAGCGGGGCAGGCCGTCAGCATAGCCGATAGTGAGCACGGCAATCCGGCTGGGCCGCTGGGCCGTAAACTGCCAGTCATATCCCGCGCCCTCCCCAGCCGTAAGCTCCCGCACCTGGGACACCCTGGCCTTGAGGGTGAGCACGGGGCGCAGCTCTTTTTCGCCAACGCCACACAGCGCCAGCCCCACCCGGGCATAGTCCCCGCCCAGCTCCGGGTGGCGCAGCAGGCCGTCACTTGCCAGCAGGTGTACTTTTGGCAGGGCATATCCCCGCTCCTTCAGCCCATTAACGGCCTGATAGAACCTGCGCCCCTGCTCAGCCGCCAGGCTGTCTGCGCAGAGATGGGTGAAAGCCCCTGTGACGTGGAGGTTTTCGCAGTGAAAAATTCCTGCCAGCTCATCCAAGCTTTCCCAATGCAGGCCCAGCCGGTGCATCCCGGTATCTATCTTGATGTGCACATCAATGGATTTTCCCCGCCGGTTCAGCTCTTGGGCATAGGCAAGGCTCACCGCTGTCTGGGTCAGCTTATGTTCATGAAGCAGCGCCGCCTGCCGGGGGTCTGTCCAGCCCAGCACCAAAATTGTGCCGCTTATGCCATTTTCCCGCAGCTCGATGCCCTCCTCCAGCGTGGCCACGCAGAAAGCGCCCACGCCCATTCGCTGGCATTCCCTGGCAACAGTAACGGCCCCGTGTCCATATGCGTTGGCCTTGAGGACGGGCATCAGCGCGCAGCCGGGGGGCAGGCGCTTTCTCAGGGCTTCCACGTTGTGGCGCAGGGCGGCGCGGTCGAGCTCTATCCAGGCACGGCTTTTCTCCATCATCGCTTGCCCTCCTTTACAATCACCCTGGCGGGCTGGGCCACCACCGTGGCGCGGCTGGGGATATCGGTACTGACCACCGCACCCGCGCCTATTTTTACATAATCTCCGATTTTAATACTGCCCACCAGCACGGCCCCGGCCCCGATCAGGCAGTGCTCGCCAATTTCCGGGGCCTTGCCGTCCACCTCGCCAATGGTGACGTTCTGGTAGATGCAGCAGCCCGCGCCGATTTTCGCGTACCGGGAAATATACACCCCATGCAGCCCGTGGGGCAGCAGCGGCTCCTCCCACAATTTGGCCCCATTGCCAATGTATCCGCCGTGCCGATGAGCCATCCTGTTCAGAAGAAAGGTCAGGATATCCCGGCAGATTTTGCCTTCGCACCGCTCCCGCCACCAGAACAGCGACCAATAAAAACCCATATAGTCCCCCTTTGACCAATCGGTAATTTTTTCCCGTGTACTCATGCCAGGTATTCCTCCAGGCAAAGCCCCTGCCGGGCCATGCTTTCCGCATGGGGTGCGCCCACATAGCGGAAGTGCCAGGGTTCGTGGGCGATGCCGGTGACGTGTTCCTTCCCCGCCGGGTAGCGCTCAATAAAGCCATAGGCAGGGGCCAGCTCCCGGAAATACTGGCAAATGCCCTCATAGGGGAAAGACGGGCGGATAAAGTCCATGTCCTCCCCTTGCAGGCCCAGGTCGATGGCAAGGCCGGTCTGATGTTCGCTGTGGCCCGGTAGGGCCACGAATTGCCTTGTGAACTCCCGCCCGTTGTCCCGAAGGGAATCCAGATAGATTTTCTCCTGCTCGTCAAAGGAGCGCCAGCCGCTTACTGGGAGGATATTCCCCCAGCCGCCCAGCTTTTCCATGAGCCGGGAGAGGGCATGGGCGGCCTCCCGCTCCAAAAGGATGCGGGGGAAAGCCGGGAGGACGGGGGTCAGATTCTGCCGGACGCTCATGGTGTAGGGGTGCTGCCGGTTCACTAAAATCAGGCTGTTCATTTCCCCACCGCCAATCCAATCACCGTGGAGATTACCTGCCCCAAGTCCAGCCCCACCGCTTGCATCATGCTGGGGAACCGGCTGTGCTCCGTAAAGCCGGGGATGGTGTTCACCTCGTTAAAGATGATGTGTCCGTCGGGGGTCAGGAACATATCCACTCTTGCAAAGCCCCGGCACCCCAGGGCCCGGTAGACAGTCTGGGCGGTCTGCTTCACCTGCTCCGCCGTGTCTCTTGGGATGCGCGCTGGGACGTGGATAGCGGAGGTCTTGAGGGTGTACTTCTCCGTGTAGTCGAAGAACCCGTCCTCCAGCTCTATCTCATCCACTTCGCCCACGGTGAGGCTGTCATTTCCCATGACGGCGCATCCCACCTCGAAACCGGAGACGGCCTCCTCCAGGATGATCTCCCTGTCATACTGGCTGGCAAGGGCCACAGCAGCGGGCAGGTTTTCCCTGTCTGCCACCTTTGTAATGCCAAAGGACGACCCGGCCCGTACCGGCTTTACGAACAGCGGGTAACCGACCTGTTCCGCAAGGGCATGGGCGGATTCCATCCCTTGCCCTCTTTCCAGCACCAGGGAGCGGGGTACTTCTATCCCTGCCGCCTGGACGATCTGGTGGGCCCGATGCTTGTCCATGCACAGGGCTGAAGCCAGTACCCCGCAGCCCACCACTGGGACGCCCATCAGCTCAAACAGCCCCTGCACCGTGCCGTCCTCGCCGTTTTTCCCGTGGAGGACCGGAAAGGCCGCGTCTACATGGATCTCTGTGATATGGTTGTCCGTGCATTTGTAAAGCCCAGGGTCCCGGCGGTCTGGAGAGATGGTAACCGGGGCACAGTTCTCCCCAGTACGCCAAGTGTTGGCAGCAATCTCCTGGGCGCTGCCCTCAAAGCAGTACCAGTCCCCCTGCCGGGTGATGCCGATGGGGATGGGTGTGAACCGTTCCCTGTCCATGTTCTTTATCACGGCAAGGGCGGATTGCAGTGACACCTCATACTCCGGCGAGCAGCCGCCGAACAGCACAGCGATGTTTAACTTCCCTTTCATGGCTGAACCTCCCTGGTTTCCAAATATTCTTCTAAGCAAAGCCCTTGTTCATATATCTCGGCAGCGGTCTCTTTTCCCACGTAGCGGTAGTGCCAAGGCTCGTAGATAATCCCAGTGATATCGCTCTTTTGGTTGGGATACCGGAGGATAAAGCCGTATTTCCAGCTGTTTTCCATGAGCCACCGCTGCACAGGCGTGTCCTTCTGGCTTTCGTCCAGCATCTGGTTTGACACGTCTACAAGGTCTACTGCAAGGCCCAACTGGTGCTCGCTGGTGCCCGGTACAGCCACCACCTTACCCGCCTCGGCCTGGGCTTTTTCCAGCGAGTACCCCTGTGATGTCCATTGCTCCACCTGATTGGCAAACAGTTTTTCTTGGGTCTGCTGGCTGCGGTAAGCGGAACAGATCAGCGGCTCCAGCCCGGCGGCGCGGCAGGCGTCCAGCATATCTTGAAGTTCGTGATAACAGCGGCTGTCTATCCTTTCCCCGCCGCCTAAATCCATAAGTGGCACCTGATAGCCTTCGGGCAGGCTGTTCCAGGGGTTCACCAGGATCAGGCTCCAGCCGGGTACCTCCTGGATCTCCACAATGGCCGGGGATGGCTCCAGCCTGTGATAAAACCTATGACCTACCCACGGCAGCAGCACAGCGCTTATACAGGCCGCCAGCCCCAAGAAGCCAGCCATCACCAGCCACTCCGTTTTCAATCGCGCAGGGCCTGTGCGCCCGGCATGGTTTTGAGCCTGTCTTTCTTTGCGGTTTTCCATGGTCATGATACTTCTCCCCCTTTCATTTCCACATATTCCTCCAAACAAAGCCCCTGCTCATACATCTCCGTGGCGGCCTCCACCCCTACATAGCGGTAGTGCCAGACCTCCTCCACCGTGCCGGTAGTATCTGTCTTATCCCCCGGATAGCGGAAGATAAATCCATACTTATAGCTGTTCTCCTGGAGCCAGATGAATACATCATAGGTTGCCCCCTCCACGTCCACCGCCAAGCCAAGCTGATGCTCGCTGGTACCCGGGACAGCCACCCACTTGCCCGCTTCAGCTTTAGCCTCCTCCTCTGAATAGCCCTGGGATTTATACTTGTTTACCTCGGCATCGTATAGCTCCTGCTGCACCTCCTGGGTACGGTAGCCGGAGATCACCCGGGGCAGCTCGTCCCAGTTGCCCTCCCTGGCGGCTTCAAGCATCTCCGTCAGCGGCCCATAAATGCGCTCGTCTACCTTCTCCCCGCCGGGGAGCTCCTTGAGGCTCACGTTGTACCCCTCCGGGATGGGGTTCCAGCGGTTCACAAGGCGGAGGTTCCAGTCCGTGCCGTCCTCGTAAACTGTTGATGGCTCCTGGGGCTGGCTGTCCTGAATTGTCGGGTCTGGCGTGCCCTGCTTGGTTTCGCTCAGCGCCAGTCCGGGGAAGGTGGAGCTTTCCGGGGGTGGCAGCTTATTCACATAGTCCCTGCACCCCATTGCCGCCAGGAACACCAGCATAGCCGCGCAGGCCGCGCCCGCCACCCATGTGGCGAGGGTGTTCCTTCTGTGTCGCTGCCGATATCTGCGCCTGCGCGCCATTGCTTTCTCTGTCATATGTCATGCCTCCTAGAAAAAATAATAAGCGTTCTCATCTGGCATAGTAGTAAATGCAGACGGCTTTGCCGCCGCGTTAACTACATCATACCAGATGGGAACGCTCTGTTCTTTAATATGAGATTGTATCTTTCCTAAGAAAATCCTAAGATTGCGCGGGCAGGGTGACGGTAAATGTGACGGTTTCATCTATGCTCTCCGCTGTTATCCTGCCCCCATGCAGGGAGACGATCTCCTTGGCGATAGCCAGCCCCAGCCCGGCCCCGCCGGTGCCCGAGGTGCGGGCTTCGTCCAGACGGTAGAATTTTTCAAAGAGGGAATTAAGCTTTTTCTGTGGGATAGTCCTGCCCCGGTTACTAAAGCGGAGGGTGACGGCCCCCTCCTTTTCTTCCGCAGTGATGACAATTTCCGTGTCAGGGTAGCTGTAGGCAGCGGCGTTTTTCAGCACGTTTCCAAACACCCGAGCCAGCTTGTCCGGGTCGCCGGGGACGGTGAGGGCTTCATCGGCCTGCAATCTGACCGTATTACCGTTCTTTTCCAGCACCGGCAGCAGCTCGTCTGTGAGCTGCACCAGCAGATAGTAGAGGTCCACCGGCTCCTTCTGGAGGGCGATCTCCTGCAAATTGTACCGGGTGATGTCGAAGAATTCGTTGATCATCTTTTCCAGCCTGTACGCCTTGTCCAGGGTGATGCGGGTATACTTGGCCCGCTGCTCTGTTGGCATATCCGGGGCCTCGTCCAAAAGGCTCAGGTAGCCGATGACGGAGGTCAGCGGCGTTTTCAGGTCGTGGGCCAGGTAGGCGATGAGGTCGTTTTTGCGGGTGGTCTCCTCCTTTAACCGGCGCTCATTTTCCAGCAAGGCTGACTTGATGTCTGAAAGCTGCGCGGATATCTCGGCCTGCTCCTTGGGGAACACCGTTACGGCGTCGGCGTTGCCTTTCATGTAAGCCCGCAGGCGCTCACTGATGTCGGTGATGGTGCGCTTTTCCTGGCGTTTGGCGGCGGCCTGGGCGGCCACAAAAGCCGCCGTCAGCCACAAAAGCGTGCCGCCGATGAACACCGCCAGCACAAAGGGCTTCAGCCGCCCCCAGTTGATGGTGTGCCAGATCTCCCCTGTGCCCTCTACGGGGTTGAAGTGGCCCTCGGTCTGGGTGAAAAAGCCCTCGAACCAATCGATAAAAAAACCATCGAACACGTTATCCACCAGAAAATACAGCGCCGAGCAGGCTGCAAACCCGGCGGTCAGCAGCATAAGCAGCTGTAAGATTCTGCCAATTCTATTTTTCAATTTTGTACCCCACTCCCCAGATGGTCTTGATTGCCCCGGCGCTCTCTCCCAGCTTTTCCCGCAGGTGCCGGATGTGTACCGTGATGGTGTTGTTGGATTTGGTATAATACTCGTCCTGCCATATCTTGTGGAATATTTCCTCCGCGCTGACCACCTGACCTTTGTTTTCCAATAGAATCCGCAGGATGGAGAACTCGGTGGGGGTCAGGGACAAGGGCTCATCCAGCAGCAGGCACTCGTGGGTCTTGGTGTTCATAAAAATTCCGGCGTGTTCCAGCGCGTCCGGCTCTAGGGTATCCGCCATGCCAGGGTTGTAGCGCTTATAGCGGCGCAGCTGGGCCTTGACCCGGGCCACCAGCTCCAGAGGGCGGAAAGGCTTGGTGACATAGTCGTCCGCGCCCAGGGTCAGGCCGGTGATCTTATCTGTCTCCTCCATTTTCGCCGTTAGCATGATGACCGGGTAGGTGTGGCGCTCCCGTATCTTCTGGCAGATGGCAAAGCCGCTCACGCCGGGGAGCATGATGTCCAATATGGCAAGGTCCAGCTCTGTGGATTCGATGCAGGCCAGGGTTTCCCAGGCTGTGTAGAACTTGCAGACCTCATAGTTTTCGTTTTTTAGGTAGAGCTCTACAAGGTCGGCAATCTCCTTTTCATCGTCCACCACAAGTATTTTTTCGGGCATATGCACCCTCCTTCTCTGTTAATATAATTGTAGCAAAGTGTGTGGCACAGTTTCTTGAGCCTTACATGAGAAAACATTATGATTTTCTTAAGCAGGCGTATTTCCTTCACGTAATTTCTCGCCAGCTTACCGTTCTGCAAGCATTATACCGGGATACTCTTGAAATATCAAGGCAAATGATGTTAAAATCTCGATAACAAATATCTGGGTTATCTTTTCTCTGAGGTGGTTTCTTTTCATATGGGTACTTCCCTACACCCGCCATCATGACAGGCGGCACCTGCCACCGAGAAAGCGCAAAAGCTCCCTGGCGGCAGGTGGTTCCTTTTTGTCATATTTTCTTTAGACGAAAAAGCAAACTGCTCTTGCCGCCCTTGGTTCGGTAGCGCTGCTCCGTTTCCAACAACTCCGCCTTTCGCAAATCCTGCAATGCCCTGCGCACTGTAGACTGAGACAATTTCAATTCCCTGGCGATGGTAGGAATAGCAGGCCAACATTCGCCATCCCGATTCGCCCGGTCTGCCAGATAGATATACACAGCCACGGCCCGGTGCTGCAAGTCCATCTTATACAGAAAATCAAACCGGCCCATCCTGCACTACCTCTGATTCACGGTTATGGGGAGCGACCTCTTTTAGCGGCCTGTTTTGCCTGCTTGCGGGGCCTTTCTTCTTTGAACTTTTCTTTCGCTGCTTTTGCGCGGGAGTGTCCTGGCTCTGCCCGCCAGCATTGGATTCTTCGGGAGGAGTATCATCATCCTTCAACCAGTCAGGATGGTACTTCAGCACGATGGCCTGGAGCAGTTCGTTCTTCTCTGCGTAAGCTACCTTACGATTGCCGTTCTCCGGCACAGCGTATTGCTCGTTAAACTGAATGCCCCAATCAAAATAGAGTTTAAGCCTGACCTTCATGGGATAAAAGCCGGTTTTCATCACGATAAACTGGCCCTTTGGCATGGACTTCAACTCATCAGGCGTCATGAGTGGGCGCTCAATCATTTGCAGAGACTGGCTGGGGTCATTCTTGCTACGGGAAACAGAGCCGGACATTACCGTTTTGCTACCCAGGGCCTTGGACAGCACTTCGGCAGAATTGCTGTTGGGCGCGAACCCGCCGAAGATGATGTCCTGGATGTTATCTACGATAATCTCAGCGCCCTCCTTGCCGTAATTTTTCTCAAGCTGCGCAAAGGACTGTATAATGGGTACGATCTGCAAGCGGCGGGAGCGGGATGCGGAGAACATCATTTCAGCGGATTCTATTTTTGGAATCGTCCCATACTCGTCGCAAAAGAAAATACACCTGTTTTTCAGCTTACCGCCGTTCTCGTCTGCCACGGAGAGGATTTCCCGGTAGAGCTGCTGGATGATGAGTGAAATCATAAAGAACGAGTTGGGGTTTTCCTCCGGTAAAATAACGAACACGGCGCACTTCTCATTGCAAAATCTTTCGGCATCTATCTCCGTATCAAAGCACAGGATTTGGTCGGGTAAGACCCCGGCATTACTGCCGGAGCCTCCCCTAAGAACCGTACATGAGAGTTTCCCCTCATACGGCTCAAGCCTTTCAAAGCTCCCCTTCGGGAACCGGCTCAAAGGAAACATCATTTTTACGAACCTTTCTATAGCATTCCGGATGAAGCATTTGCTTGGGGTTTTGGCGATTTTCCTTATCGTCGTAAACCTGGAATCCGGTGTCCACGGTGATTTTCCGCAAACAGGACACAAACCTTTCTGCTGACGGAAAAGTTTCGCCAATATCTTTCTGCCCTTCAGACTATTGCGCATTTTCTCGGTGTTGCGTTTTTCAAAATATTCCCGGTCGTCCGCGTCGAATGGATTGGAACAGTTGCGGATTTTTGTAAAGCGGATAATATCCGTATCGGCAGCGTAAACCAGCCGTATAAACAGGGTTTCCCCATTATTCATTTTCAGCTTTGTTGGAACAGAAAACGTCCAGCTTCGGTTGCCAATACGGTGGAAATATTTTGTGGCTATCCACGTTTTGCTTTTCTTTGGATGCCTGCGCCTGCACCAAGCCCACAGACATTTGAACACTTGATAATCTACATATTCAAACGCCACAGCAGACACATTGAACCGCTGGTAATTGACCCAGCCGCGAATCATGGGATTCAGCTTGCGAATCAGCCATTCCTGCTTGATAGTGGGGTTTCCCTTCACGGTTTTCCGGATTTTATCCAGAATCCCTTTGAGATTTTTCTTGGACGGCTTAATCAGCAGCTTGCCCTTGTATTTGCGGATGTTGCAGCCAAGAAAATCAAAGCCATTGTCAATATGGGTAATGACCGTCTTTTCCTCCGAAAGCTGCAAACCTCTTTCCGCCATAAACTCCCGCACCATGGGCAGTACCTGTTCCTGTAGTAACTGTCGGTTTTCACCGGTGATGATGAAATCATCGGCGAAGCGCACGAAGTTAACCATAGGGGAGTATTGCTTACCCTTACGGGTGGTTTGGTGGAAATGTTTTTTGAGGAGCGGCTGTAATCCGTCCAGCACCATGTTGCAGATTACCGGCGAGATAGGCGAACCTTGCGGCGCACCCTCATCGGTCGGGAACAGCTTTTTTGTTTCAATGTATCCGCATTTCAGCCACTTGCGGAGTATCTTCTTGTCTATGGGGATGTGTTCCAATATCCACCGGTGGCTGATGTGGTCAAAGCACCCCTTTATATCTCCCTCCAGCACCCATTTGGGCGACACCTTTTTCGCCAGGTCATTGAAACATTGTTTAATAGCGTCCTGGGGACAGCGCCCCGGGCGGAACCCAAAGGAGCAAGGGTCAGCACTCATTTCTGCCAGCGGTTCCAGTGCAAAACGGTAGAGCGTCTGCATGGCCCTGTCCAGCATGGTGGGAATACT
>NZ_JAWXXL010000065.1:0-11624 GCF_034334985.1 Acutalibacter intestini
TGGCGCAGACGGCCACGGACTAAAGAAAAGGAGCTATTCAAACTATGGTTAAATTCCTTATCGGCGGTTCGCCTTGCACGCATTGGAGCATAGCGCAAAGCAAGAACCGCGAAACGGCGGCGGCTGGGATCGGCTGGGAGCTGTTTAGAAATTACCTGATAGCAAAGGACAAGTTCATGCCGGACTTCTTTTTGTATGAGAATAACAAGAGCGCGGCGCAGGCGATCAAGGATCAAATATCGCTGGAATTGGGGCGGCCTTTACAATATATCAATTCGGCGTTGGTATCAGCACAGAGCCGTCAACGGTTCTATGTTCATAACTTCGGAGACGTGCCGCAACCGGAAGATCGCGGAATTGTATTGCGGGACATTCTGCAAAGCACAACGGGCGGGCAAACGCAATGCCTTCGGGCAACTTGCTATAAAGACGGTATGCGAAATCTGATTTGTAATACCGTCGATCGCCGGACTTGTGTTGCGGAATGCGTGCCGGTTGACTACAAGCCGCACAAAGACAGCGACATAGTTATAACGGGAAATTCTATGCGTTGCCAACGACGGGACAAGAAGCACAGCACAATTCAGGGTACGCACGTCACTTTACCGGGCGGGAAAACGCAAACCGTGTCCGTTGCGCACGTTCCTATGACGTTTGAAGAAGCCGGGGCATTGCAAGGAATGACGCCTATTTACAAGGTGGAGGGCGGCAAAATCACCGTAAAGGGGCAGGAATACGAAATAGACTTGCCGGACGGCTTTTACATAATCCGCAAACTGACCGTAACGGAATGTTGCAGATTGCAGACGCTTCCGGACGATTATTGCCGGGTGGCAAATAAGACACACGCATATATGGGGCTTGGCAATGGCTGGACAGCGGAAGTAATTATACACCTTCTTTCCTATGTGCTGAAAGGCATTCCGAAAGATGAAGAAATCATTGTGCTTTCCATGTATGACGGGATCGGCACGGGCCGTTACTGCTTTGACAAGCTGGGCTATAAAAATATTCGCTATTTTGCCTATGAGATCGACAAGTACGCAATGGAGATCGCACAAAGCAATTTCCCGGATATTGTGCAATGCGGGGACGCTTTTCAAGTTCGGGAAGACGGGTGGCGGCTGGAATATGAGGAAAGCCCGGTTGTGTATGGCTCCGCCGCCCGTAGCAGGCACGCAAGGAAAGGAGGCGTTCAGAATGAGCATTTGCCGGGGGTGCGGGCGTGAAATCGACTGGATCAGGACAGTTGCCGGAAAGAATATGCCCGTTGATCCCGCGCCCGTCTTTGTGATTGAAGGCGGCGGGAATGACCGATTTGTAACGGACGAAGGGGAGGTTATCACTGGACGCGTTGCCCGTCCGGAAGAGGAGAGCCGCGATCTTCCCGTTGCATTCGTGCCGCATTGGAAGACTTGCCCGAACGCCGGGGACTTCCGGCACAAGCGGCGGGCATAATGGAAGGAAAGGAGCTATTCAAACTATGTCCAACAAAGAAGAGCTTTTGAAGAAAATAAAAGCCCTTGCGGATCGCGGCGTTGATGGGGAGCGGGAAAACGCACAAGCCATTTTATACCGTCTTATGGAGCAATACGGGATCAGCGAAGCGGAAATCGAAGAAGACCGCCGCGAAACGGCGTGGTTCTCTTACAGTCAAGAAACCGAACGCCGCTTGCTTAATCAGAGCATTTATATGGTTACGGGGAAATCGGCCTTTGGGTGCGTTGGAACATACACAAACCGAAAGCGAAAGAAAATGGGGGCAGATTGCACCGCCGCGGAACGCATGGAAATAGAAGCAAACTATGAGTTTTTCAAGGCGGCTATGGAAAAGGAGCTTGAAATATTCTATGCGGCCTTCGCAAATAAAAACCGCCTCTTCCCTTCGCCGGACAAGCTGGAAGACGTGGAAGACGGCGAAGAGGAAACGCCGGAAAAACTTGCCCGCGCAATGAAGATCGGCGCAATGATGGACGGCATGGAGCGGCACACGTTACGAAAAGCAATCACGGCGGGCGGTGATCCGCAGGAAGGGGGCGGCGCATGAAGATCAAGAGCATTGCCGCGATCTGCAAGAAGGGGAAACAGGTTGTTTTGTATAACCGCTACGAAAGCGGCGGGACGTTGCAACAGTACATAGGCGACGGAATGACCGCATATCCCGTTTCTGGCCTTCCAGAGCTGGACGAAGAAAGCATTTTGACGATCTTTGACGTGCCGGAAAAACAGCGCGAAGACTGGTTTGTGCGGGTGCGGGACGTTCCGGAAGGGATTAACTTTGAAGACACGGACGCAAACGAAAAGATGATCGAGCGGGACAACCTTTCAATCATTTTCAGCGGCCACACCTTGAAGCCGTTGCAGACGCGGCGGGGGCTGGTATTCATTCAAAGCCGCTATTTGTCGCCCGTGTCGGACGTGCTGGACGTGTTGGAGCTATACGAACGCTTCACGCCGAACGGGACACCGTACATTGTGGCAAAGGCGGGCTTCCTGCTTCAAGCGGTGATTATGCCCTATGACGTTATCAACGCGGGATTTGTGGAACGCCTGCAACGGCTGGCGCGTGATTGTGCCTTTGCCCTTGATCTTCGGCGGCAGGAAGAGGAACAGGCCGCCGCCCGCGAAGCGGCAGGCGATCCGGCGCAATGTGCCTTCAACGTGGACGCGTCCACGGGGGAAGTGCTGGAAGATGAAGGGGAGGCGGGCGAAGAATGAACAAGGCTTTGTTGTCTTCAAAAAATATGTGTTGGTGTACGCCGCAAGACTTCTTCGACAAGCTGAACGAAGAATTTTCCTTCACGCTGGACGCGGCGGCCACGGACAAGACGGCGAAATGCCCGCAATATTTCACGCCGGAAACGGACGGGCTTAAATCCTCTTGGAAGGTTGCGGGGGGTACAGTATTTTGCAATCCTCCGTATGGGCGGGAAATCGGCAAATGGGTTCGGAAGGCATACGAAGAGGCGCAGGCCGGAACGCCGATCGTGCTTCTTATTCCGGCGCGGACGGACACCACATATTTTCACGAATTCATTTACCACAAAGCGGAAGTGCGCTTTATCCGCGGGCGGCTTCGCTTCACCGACGAAGACGGCAACGCCGCCGATCCCGCGCCCTTCCCTTCTATGCTGGTAATTTACAATGGGGAGGCGGTGCGAAATGAGCGAAGAGAAAAAGCCGCCGTTTAACTGCCTGCTTGGGATTGATCCGGACGCTTCGCAGAAGTGCAAGCCTTCGGAATGCCCGGAATGCGGATGGAACAAGCCCGTTGCAGACCGCCGCCGCGCTTACCAGAGGGAACACGGCTTGACGTTGTGCGCGGACGGGTTGCGGCGGCTGGTAATGCGAAAGGCGGTGAAAAAGTGAAATTCAAGGTTTGCCCGTGGTGCGGAAGTCACCTTGACTATGGCGAAAGGTGCGATTGCACAGACGCGGCCACAACGAAAGGGGGTGCGCAGGGTGCTAAAGCGGATCAGGCCGGAAAGCGGAAGCCCCGCCTTTTGGATCAGAAAGCGGGGTAACACGTTCATAGTATACCGGACGTTCATAAACGCCGTTTTGGGTATTGCTTCCCCTTCCCTTATGTGTGGGTATGCCGGGGAGCTGAAACAGGCGTATGAAGAAGGCAAGATTTGAAGGGAGGAAAGCGGGTTATGAGCGAACAGGAACGGCAAGCCGTTTTAGAAGCGGCTTTGCAGAAGTGGGGCGAAGCGGCACAAACCGATATGTGCATTGAAGAAATGTCGGAGCTTACAAAAGCCTTGTTGAAGGTGCGCCGCCTTCACGTGTCCATGATCGGGAGCGAAGAACACCGGAACCGCATTGAAGCGGTGCGCGAAGAGATAGCGGACGTTCAAATAATGCTGGATCAAATGCGCATTCTGTACGGTGATCCGGTCGAAGCCGAAAACGGGAAGTTGGAACGCCTGCAAAAGCGGTTGAAAGGCGGCGGGGTATGAAGGACAAATTGACCGCGGAAGCGGCGGGGCGGCTTCAATCCCCATTCGGCAATGATCCCTTCGCGCTGGTTGCGCAAGCCTTCGGCAATCTGTTTTCGGATCGGGAATACAGCGCGTACATAATACCGGAAGTGACAGACGAAAACGGGAACAGCGCGTGCGGGGTGACAACCTTTCCGGAAGACGGTTCGCCGCCCGTGGTGGAGGTATCGGGGGAAATCCCCATTGCGGCGGGGGTGGAAGTGCTGGCGCATGAGTTGGCGCACGTTGCCACGCCGGAAGACCAGACGCACGGCGACGCATGGCGGGCCGCCTTCGATCGGATTTTTGAGGAATACAACCGGATAGGGCAAGAGCCTTTCGGGGAAGGAGGGGAAGAGCCGTGACGGAAAAGCGGCCGCCCGCCAATGTAAAACCCATTTTGAAGTACGCCGGGGCAAAATGGAGGCTTGCGGACTGGATCATAGACCATTTCCCGCAACATGAAATCTACCTTGAACCGTTCTTCGGTTCGGGCGCGGTATTCTTCCGGAAGCCCCCTGCAAGGCTGGAAACGATAAACGATCTTGACGGGAACGTTGTAAACCTTTTCCGCGTGTTGCGGGAAGAGCCGGAACAGCTGGCGGCATTGATCGAATTAACGCCGTGGGCGCGGGACGAATATTATTCTTCCTATGAAAAGACCGGGGAGCCGTTAGAAGACGCGCGCCGCTTCCTTGTTCGGTGCTGGCAGGCTTTCGGGACTATGACGGCGGCGCGCACAGGCTGGCGGCACAGCGCAACCGGACGTTCCCCCGTCATGCCACGGCAATGGTGCGGCCTTCCTGAAAGGCTTTCGGCGGCGGCGTGGAGGCTGAAAGACGCACAAATAGAAAACATGGACGCGGAACAGCTGATAAAGAAGTACAACGATCCCCGTTGCCTTATTTACGCCGATCCACCATATACGCCGGAAACGCGCCGGAAACACATCTATGCGGAAGAAATGACGCTTGAACAGCATTTACAGCTGTTAGAGGCATTGAAGGCGCATTCCGGTTCGGTGGTTTTGAGCGGCTACGACAACGAAATATACAACGATATGTTGACGGACTGGCGGCGGGTACAAAAAACGGCCTATGCAGAACGCGGACAGGAGAGAACCGAAGTTCTTTGGATCAAAGGGGAATACGGGGGATTACTGGAAGCGGGGTGCGGCGGGCAATGACGAAGAGTGAAGCAAAGGCCGCCTTCCTTGCACAGCAACCTATCACGCACAACGGGATTGAATACCGTTGCATTTCCGGTTTGATTTATCGGTTGCAGGGCGGCAAGACGGTTCTAAAACTGGAATTAGAAGACAAGTGCTTGCACAGCGTAACGATTGCCGATCCGGAGCGGGTAACGCTGGCGGGAAATGCGCGCTTGCAGGAAGGGGGCGAAGAGTGAACGAGCGGGACAAGCCGGACATACCGGAATTGAAGCCTTGCCGCTATTGCGGCGGGCGGGCTGAAATCGTAAAAGAGCGGTTTACCTACTTTGAGCCGCGCCCGCTGATTTTGTGCCACGAATGCGGGCTTACCACAAGGGAGTTTGAAACGGTGGAAGAAGCCGTTGCATATTGGAATAACTGAAAGGAGCTATTCAGACATGGAAAAAACATTGAAAACCGGAGAGATCGGCAAGCTGGCCGCGGAAAGCCGCTTCACCTATGGCGGCTTGGAATGGGTGGTGCTGGCGCATAACCCGCAGAAGAAGGCCGTGCTTGTGCTGGCCGCGGACGTATTGAAGACGGAAAGCGGCGAAACGCGGTATATGCCCTTCGACGAAGAGAACAAGAACGATTTTGCCGCGTCTTCCGTCCGGGCGTTCCTGAACGGGGACTTTCTGGAAGAGCTGGCCGCCGCAGGCGCGGACAAGGAAGCCTTCTTGCCGCTTGCCCTTGATCTTACGTCCGATGATGGATTGAAGGACTACGGCATAGACCGGGTAACGATCGGAATTTACACGGATCAGATTTACCGCGAATTCCGCAACATCATTCCCCCCGCGTCGGATTGGCATTGGACGGCAACGCCGTTTTCCACCACCCGCAATGGTTACGAACATTTAGTGCGCCTTGTCCATTCTTCGGGCGCGCTGGTCAACTACATCGCGTACGACGGCAACGGGGGCGTGCGCCCGCTTTGCGTCCTGAAATCTGATATTTTGGTATCTTTCAACGAAGACGAAGTGAAGGAGCGCACGCTGTCCTTCGGGGAAATGCTTGCACAGGCAATCATGCAGGGCGTTCAAGAGGCGTTTTCCGGAGGGGACAGCGAAGAGCCGCAGGAAGAGCCGGAAGAGGCCGTCCACGCCGAAGAGCCGGAGGCCGCCGCGGATCAGCCGGACAGCGACGGCGAAGCAAGCGCGCTTTACGCCCGCTTCGCCGCCCTGAAAAGGGCGGGCTTCACAGAGGCGCAGGCGTTGGAGCTTGTTTCCGGCAAGGGAAAGTAACCGCAGGCCACGGGACGGGGTGGCGGCCACGCGCCGCCGCCCGCCCTACATTATATATAAAGGAAAGGGCGTAGAAAAATGAGTAGTGCGATCAATCACAGGAAGAGAAGCCACAGGAGCGAACGGGGCAAGCAAAGCACATTCGGCGCAAGCCGCCGCGCATACAACAGCGCGGAATACCAGAAGAAAAGCGGGCCGTTCCGGTCGCTGTTTCAGAAGTTCAAGCGCAACACGGCTTCGGATCGGGCCGGGAAACAGAGGGAGGCGCGGACGAATGACGGCGTTTGATTTTATGGTTGCCGCCTTCTATTCCCTTGTGGGGGTTGTGTGTCTTTCGGCGGCGGTGGTGATCGTGTACGGCGTGGCCGTGGGCATTCGTAACGGATTGAAGGGAGGTGGAAAAGATGGACGAAAGCAGAAATAGCACCTTCGACGAAGAATTGCTTGCGCGGTGCGCCTATGCTTTGGGGTATGATCTGGCGCGCGCTTTGGCCGTCATGGGTGACGCGTTCGCCCGCGGGCTGGCGGGCGGCTTCGCGGACATGGCCGCCCCCGCAGGCGGCGGCGTGGAGCTGGTACACGACGAAGAAGAGGAAGAGCCGTATACAAAGACGGATATTCGGGATTGCCGCGCGTGCTGGTGCGACGCGTGCGCGAAGCTGGAAGACTGCCAACAGCACAGGGACGGCGCGAAGCCAGACGGCATACGCCCCTTTCCCTGCATTGGCTGTTTGAACGGTATGCGGTTCAAGCCGCGGGAAGAAGCACCATGCGAAGAATACGAAGAGGCCGCAGGCTGTAACAACGGATAAAAGAAGAAGGCGGCTTGCGTTGCCTGCAAGCCGCCTTTCCCCCTTCGCGTCGCCGCGAAGAAGAGCTATTCAAACTAAAGATAGTATACCACCGCGGCGGCAGAATGTCAACTATGCGCCTGAAACACGGCGTATTTACGGGCTTGTAATGGGTATTAAGAAATGGACGGTAACAGCGGGAACGCGCTTGCGTTCAAGCTGATAGCGTTTGATTTGATTTTAATTCCCCGTCGCCTGCTTTTGGATAATCACGACGGCGGCGCGTTGTCAAGGGTGCGTAGCACGGCGAAGCCGCTTGCCCTTGATAACGTGTTGCCGGAGTGATAAAAGCAGGATCGGCGGCGGGGGATAAAATCAAACAATGCGCGGGGCTGGTTTGGTGGATCAGGAAGCCCGCCCGCAGGCGCATTTTAATTCCTTAGAGCCTGCTTCCCCCTTTAGGGGGACGGGAGGGGGTAAAAGACCTAACGGCAAGCAGGGAGGGAACGGGAATGCCTTACAGCAGTTCAAAATATGAATTCCTATTTGACCGTTCGGAGGAAATCACAGAAAGCGCATTTGAGCGGTTGAAGCATAGAAATGTTTTCCGATACCGCGCCCGCACGATCAAGGCCGGGGACATTCTGGAAGTTGAGATTTTCCCCATTTGGAACACGCAAAACGAAGTTCGGAAGGCGAAGAAGGCGGCCACGAAGGAAGCACAGCGGAATTTGAATGACCGGAACGCGAAAAAGAAGTTGATCCGGAAAATCAATGCGAATTTCACGGGTGAAGACCTTTGCGTAACGCTTACATACAAGGGCGGGTTCGTGCCGGACGAAGAGCAGGCGCGCCGGGATATTCGCAACTATCTTCGGCGGGTGCGGCAATGGCGCAGGAAGAACGGCCTTCCGGAATTGAAGTACGTGTATGTGATCGAGTACGGCGGCGGGGACGGCAGGCGCAAGCGGGTTCACCATCACGTCATAATGTCCGGCATGGATCGGGACGTTGCCGAAGCCTTGTGGCAGGGCCGGGGCTGGGCGAATTCCCGCCGCCTGCAACCGGACGATTACGGCCTTGAAGCCATTGCCCGCTATATGACGAAGGAGCCGAACGGCGGCAAACGCTGGGCGGCAAGCAAAAACCTTGTTGATCCGAAAATCACGGAAGCCGATACAAAGATCAGCAAACGGAAGGTTGAACAGATGGCGGCAGACTTTGAGGCCGCGCCCGCGGCGATCTTCGGGAAGCTGTTTCCGGATTATGCTTTCAACGATTGCGAAGTGAAGTATTCGGCATACGTGGCCGGGGCCTACATCTACGCGAGAATGTGCCGCCGTCCAGAGCCGACAAAGAAGGACAAAAAGCAAAAAAAGAAACGGAGGAATTAGCATGGCACGCTTTTTCATGGGTGGGAAGGTTTACGACACGGAGAAGGCCGAAGAGGTAGCACGCTTTCGGCGTTCCTTTCCGTCTTCGCTTATTCAAGGGATTTACTTCCGGAAGAATATGACGCTTTACAGAACGGAACGCGGGAATTGGTTTTCTGTTAGCAAAGAAGACTATGGAGAACAGGCCGGACACCTTGAAACGGAAGAGAGCGTAAAGCGGATTTTTGAGGCAACGAACAACATTGAAGCATTTGAACGGTTCTTCGGGGAGGTTGAAAAAGCATGATTGAAAATCCGCAGATCGGCGGGCAATGCTGGATTATAACGGACATTTGGGAAACGCTATGCGCCGTTCCCGTGGAGATCGTGGCCGTGGAGCCGGACGGCGGCGGGATCGTGTGCCGCTGGCATATCACGGAAGAGTATTCGGAGGATTACGACGGCTTGAAGCCGGAAGACCTCTTTTCCACGGAAGCGGCGGCGCGGGCGGCGATACGCGAAGGGCGCGGCGGCGTTGAACCGTGGGTGAAATGGAAGGGCGGTGAAGACCATGCGCGCAAATAACTCCCCTTCCCTTCCTGTTCCAACAGAGAGCGCGGAACAGCAATGCCTTTTCCGCTGGGCCGTCTTTCAAAGCGGGCGTTTTCCGGAATTGGCCTTGCTTTACCACGTGCCGAACGGCGGGAGCCGGAAGAAGGCAGAGGCCGGACGCTTCCGCGCCGAAGGGGTGAAGGCGGGCGTGCCGGATTTGTGCTTACCCGTCGCCCGCGGCGGCTTTCATGGGCTTTACATAGAACTAAAGCGGCAGAAGGGCAGTAAAACAAGCGGCGATCAAAAGCGGTGGCTGTCGGAGCTGAAAAAGCAGGGCTATTTTACGGCCTTGTGCAAGGGCTGGGAGGCCGCCGCAAGGGTTATCACGGACTATTTGAGCATGGGAGGGAAGCAGGCTTGAAAAGAAAGCGGTTTGTAAAGCTGGCTATGTCTTACGGGGTACAGCGAAATGAAGCGGAACGGTTGGCGAAGCTGGTTTGCGTCTTGGGTTCGTATGAAGCCATTTTTGCGCATTATCGCCATTATCTGGAAGGCAAGCGCGCAATTGCGGTGTTCCAGAGAATTTATAAATCTGTCTTGCGCGCGGTTCGCCCTATGGTGAAGACCCTACAGGAATTATTTTGCGGCATAGATTGGGCGACGGCGGCAGAAGACGAAGACGGCGAAAGCGGCGGGAAGGAGTTTTGACAATGGCAAAAATATCTATGCGGGTGATCCTGAAAAGCGGCGTTGAGTTTACGACGAAGTGCGATAAATTCACGCTGACAAGAAACGGGCTGGATCAGGTGACGGGCTACAACATTAGCGGGATCACAGAAAACAAGCCCGTTTATCTGGACTTTGAACAGGTGGCGGCGATCGTCCGCGTGCTTTCGGACGAAGGCGGCGAAGAGGCCGCCGAAACGGAATAATAACGGAAAGAGGGTGCAGGACATGGGAAGGAAACAAGCGGGCATAATCACGGACGAAGTGCGGGAGCTGATAAACGAAGTTGCGCGGGCAACGGCTTCTATGCCCTATATTGACGGCATGGGCGGCAACGTCAATTACTTCCGCGCAATGGAAAGTCTGCTTTTCAACTACAAGAAGTTGCAAACGCTGGTTGCCGATTATGAAGGCTATACGCGCGTGGAGCTTCAGGGGAAAAGCAAAAGCATAGGGAGCTTTTCACCTTCGAGCGGGGGCAACACACACCGGACGGAAGATGATATTTTGGAAGAGTTGGAGCGGGACAAGGTGAAGGCATACCACAGGACGCGGGCGCGGTTTGAAGAGATAGACCGCGTTATATCGCTGTTTGCAGATCGGAAGGAATTTCACGTTGTCCGGCTGTACTACTTCGGGGAGGACGCACAGGGGGAGCCGCGCCCCGCAGACGCGCCGCCGTACACGTGGGACGATATAGCGGAAGAGCTGGGGGGCATGGGCCTTGTGCGGGACGCGAAGAGCGCGCGCCGCTGGCGCAACAAGATAGTAAACGACATGGCCGTGTGTATGTTCGGCAAGCCCGCGGCGGTGGCCGCTGGCACGTTCAGGAAGGAGCGGGCAAGCGGCAGGGAGTAAAACAGGGCCGAAAAATGCCCGTTTCGCGCCCGTTTCATGCCCTTGCATTGCCCGTCTATATGTGCTATAATTATTACGCTGATTTATTGCGAATGAAACAGCACACTTCAAAAGCCTTCACGGGTTCGCCCGTGGGGGCTTTTTCTTTTGCCTGAAAGGAGGCGGCAGGCGTGAAGCCGTGGGCAGAAAGGTTCTACAATTCGGACGCATGGCGCGCGTGCCGCGAAGGGTTCTTGCAATCAAAGGGCTATCTTTGCGAACGATGTTCAACGCCCGACAATCCGATCGTGGCGAAGATCGCACACCACAAGAAATATTTAACGCGGCAGAATATCGACGATCCGCGGGTTGCGCTTTCGTGGGATAACTTGGAGGCCCTTTGTCAAGATTGCCACAACAAGGAACACCACAGAAGCGGCAGGCCGAAGCGGTACACCTTCGACGCGAACGGCAATCTTGTATATCCCCCCCATTCGCCGCAGAATTAGGGAGGGTGGAACACCGAGGGCGGGAGGATAAAAAAACCCCGCAGGCGCGCGCATAACGGGTGTACGCGGTGGGGGTGTGGTAGAGGCCGGAAGAAAGGGGGCGTTTTTTATGGCGGCAAAGAAGGACTTGACGAAGGATCAGCGGATCAAGCGGGAGATCGCGCGGCTTAAAAGGGTTTTCCGTGACCTGGACAAAAACAAGTTGCAGACCGTGGAAAGCCTGATAAAAAACGCCGCGTTCATGGCCGTTTCGCTGGAAGAGCTACAAGAAATTATCAACGCCGAAGGCTACACCGTCGAATACCAGAACGGCGAAAATCAGAAGGGAACGAAGCAGAGCGACGCAGTAAAAACCCATATTGCAATGACGAAAAATCATGCTTCGATCATAAAACAGCT
>NZ_JAWXXL010000066.1:0-8326 GCF_034334985.1 Acutalibacter intestini
GCCATTGATTCCGGGTTTTACTTGGAAAAATATTTCCCTCTGCACCACGTTCGGTTTATCGCGGTCAATGACCAGTATGACAGCGAGGACAACTCCAACAGCGCCGCCCATATGATAGTGCCATTAAAAAACATGGTGAACGAGGCCTACGCCGCCGACATCAGCCGGAAAGTGCGCTCCCAGCAGCGGCAAGCTATGAAGGAGGGGCAATTTGTGGGGAGCCGCCCACCCTATGGCTACCTCAAAGACCCCAAGGACTGCCACAAGCTGGTGGTGAATCCTGATACCGCGCCGGTTGTCAGGCAGATATTTCAGTGGACAGTGGACGGAGTTTCGCTCCGTCAAATTGTACGAAATCTCAATGAAAGCAGAGTGCCTACTCCTTCCCAATATCAGGCTAATGTAGGCATAATCACCCATGAGCGGCTGATTGGCAGCGGCCCTTGGCAGACCCGCGTTGTCAATAAACTGCTTGCCGATCAGGTATATGTGGGCGATATGGTGCAGGGAAAAACGAAAGCCGTCGGCCATAAGCAAGAGCTTGTCCCCATGAAGGATTGGATTATTGAAAAAGATACCCATGAACCGATTATTTCAAGGAAAATGTTTGAAAAGGTTCAAGCCATTCGGCTGGAACGAAAGGACAAACACCACAGTATCGCAAAAACACCGTATACCCCAAATCTTCTGCGTGGCCGCATATTCTGTGGCGGCTGCGGCGGACATCTTCAACGGCACCGGCACGAGGGAGGCTATCTGTACTATTGTATCGCAAACTCCAGCATTGAGCGAGGCGCTTGCATAAAGTACACTTCGATTAACGAAGCGAAACTTTTTAAGCTGATTATATCCATCATACGCCGGAAAGCAGAAATAGTCATCGGAAATGAACTGCGGCTGAAAGGATCGGCAGGAACGCTTTCTGATGAACTGGACAGAATAGAAAGCGAGGCCAAAAAGCTGAACCAAGAGACTGTGACTGCCAAAAAATTCATGTCTCGCTTATATGAGAGCCTTGTTTCCGGGCTGCTGAGCCAGGATGAGTATCTGGAAATGAAATCCGGCTATGAAAAGAAAGTTGAGGAATTACTTGGTGAAATTCAGCGCCTGAAAGAGCAGCAGTCCACATTAGAGCATCAGGTAAAAGAGTATGTCAGCCTTGCGGATATGTTGTCCAACGTGGACGCGAGTACCGAACTGACCGCACAGCTAGTAGATGCTCTGATTGAGCGCATCACCGTCAACGGCCCGGAGGACATCTCCATTGACTTCCGCTTTGAAAGCGGCTTTGACGAGCTAATGGAGGTGCTGGGGAATGAATAAGCTGACCGCGCTCTACATCCGGCTTTCCACCGAGGATTATAAGGTGGAGAGCATGAGCATTGAGAATCAGAGATTGGCTTTGCACAAATTCGCTGAGAATCTGGATGATCTGGCTGACTGCAAGGTTCGGGAATTTGTGGACAACGGCTACTCCGGTACGAACTTCGAGCGGCCAGCCGTTCAAGAACTGCTCGATCTGGTGCGAGAGGGCAAAATTGGCTGTATCATCGTGAAGGATTTCAGCCGGTTCGGTCGGAACAGCTTGGAGGTCGGCTACTTCATGGAGAAGGTCTTTCCGCTCTATGGAGTGCGGTTCATTTCTGTCAATGATGATTTTGACAGCGGAAAGCTCCACGGCGATACCGGCGGGCTAAACGTGGCGTTCAAGTATCTGATAAGCGAGTTTTATAGCCGGGACTTGTCCATAAAATACAAAAGTGCCAAATATGTGAAATTCAAGAGGGGCGAGTACCAGAGCAAGATTTGTCCCTACGGCTACCAAAAGAGCGATAATGGCCGAATGGAGCCGGACCCGGAAACTGCTCCCATTGTGCGGATGATTTTTGAAATGGCTGCGCAGGGGCAGAATACCACAGCAATAATTAAGGCGCTGTTTGACCGGGGAATACCCACCCCTGGCGAGTACAAAAAGGCGAAAGGGCAGGCTAATCATGATATATCCAGGTGTGGAGGGATATGGGGCGGCTCCTCAGTCTTGAATATTCTTCACGATGAGCGGTATACCGGGACATATATTATCGGTAAGCGTGAATCTCGGGAAGTGGGAAGTAATCTTGTCAGGCTGAAAGATGAGAGCCAGTGGGTAAAAATCCCGGAGCACCATCCTCCCATAATTTCTAAAGAGTTGTTTGACAAAACGCAAAGTACGATACGACGGGCAAAATGTCCAAAGAAACACGTCCACCTTTATCCTTTGCGGGAAAAAGTCTACTGCGGAAACTGCCTGCACAGGCTCTCACGAGTTGGCAATATGACCTTTCGCTTCGTTTGTAGGCATTCACAAGCAGACTCGAACGCTCCCTGCCATGGGCTTAGAGTGGATGAAACTGAGTTGGAATCTGTGATTTACGAGATTCTGAAGAGGCAGGCGCAAATCCTCTTAGATATGGGTGATGTGGATGTCAGCGGGATGAAGGCTCTTTCATCAAAACGCACAGGAAATGGCCAGCAAATCGGCGAAATGCAGGAGCAAAAACGCAAACTCTTTGAGCAAATGATTTTGGGTGAACTGAGTGAACAGGAGTACAGAGATAAAAAAGCGGCACTCGACGCTGAACTTGTCAGGTTACAGGAAACGCAAGCTGCCCTTTCAACTAAACTAGCCCAGCAGCAGGCAGATGAAAAAACGAAAAAAGCCAACAAAGTGTTGGCGCAAAAGGTGGTGGATATGGGAAATTTGAGTTCTGAACTGGTGGATGCTCTGATTGAGAGGGTGTACGTCTATCCGGGGCAGAATGTTGAAATAGTCTGGAAAGTAGCCGGTTTTGGCGCTGGCGAGGGAAATCTTTAAAAAAATTATTGTTGTCTTGGGCTTGACATACGGGTGCCTAAGCTCGTGGAAGCGGAAAATGAGGCCATCCTCGTGGAAGTGGAAAACAGAACATGATATAATCCTCTCAAGGGCTATGGTTTGCGCCATAGTCCTTTTCTGTTGAGGAGGAACGATCATGGCGCGAAAGAGTAGAAAGCACCCAAATATTGACTTGATTTGCAAACCAAGTCGAGACACTGTCGGCTATATCCGTCTGTCGGTTCAGGATAAAGATTCTTCTGGTTCCGTCGAAAATCAAAAACTTATCATTGAAGAATGGGGACACCAACATCAAACTCCTATCATGCACTACTATATCGACAACGGTTTCAGCGGTAATCGCTTTGACCGCCCAGCATTTCAGCAGATGATTCAGGACATTCTTGCCGGTAAAATTAAATGTATCGTTGTCAAAGCCCTTTCCCGGTTAGGCCGTGACCACATCACAGTTGGCTATCATCTGGAGATTTTTTCCCCAAGCAGCGCGTCCGGTTTGTATCCGCCAATGACCAATTTGACACAATCGATGGGATCACCAATCAGAATAAAGAAGTCCCAATCCAGTCAAGAGTTCGCATTCCGTTTATCAATCTATTTAATGAGTGGTACGCCAAGGGCACCTCGAAGAAAATACGGGCGGTTTTCCGTAACAAGGGAATGTCTGGACAGCGGCTGGCGTCAAACGCCCCGTATGGCTACATAAAAGGCGAGGACGGGCATCTGGTGGTGGACGAGGAAACCGCCCCCGTGGTGGAGTTGATTTTCCAGCTATGCGCGGAGGGCAACGGCCCCGGCAAAATCGCCCGGATGCTGAAAGAGCGAGAAATCCCAACGCCGGGAACAATCGCCTTTCGGCGCACAGGCCAGACAAGCCGCTATTACCCGGACGCCCCCTGCCGCTGGAACCCCGCCACCGTCCTGAGTATTTTGGGACAGGACGCCTATTTAGGCCGGACAACGAATTTCAAAACTACCAAGCTCTCCTATAAGAGCAAAAAGACGATTTTCAATTCCCCGGATAAGCGGGCGGTATTTGAGAACACCCACGAAGCCATCTATTGATAAGGAGACGTGGGAACTTGTACAGAAGAATCGGGAGCAGCGCCGCCGCCCGACAAAGCTGGGAGAAATGGGTATGTTTTCCGGGCTTGCCTACTGCGCGGACTGCGGGGCGAAGCTGTACCATCATCGAGCTTCCTCATATTCTAAAGAGCAGGAGAACTATATCTGCGCAAATTATCAGACAAGGCGCCAGTGTACCGCCCATTATATCCGGGCCGTGGTGCTTGAACAGCTTGTGCTTCAAAATTTGCAGAGGGTGGTTGCCTATGCACAGGATGACGAGGATGCGTTTGTACGGCGTGTCATAGAGAACAAAACCGCTGTACAGCAAGCGGAGCAGGAACAGGCCAGGCGCAGGCTGGACAAGCAGGAGCGGCGGGCAAACGAACTGGACGCGATTATTCAGCGGCTTTACGAGGATCGTGTTGCGGGGACGTTGAGCGTGGAGCGGTTTGCAAAGCTGTCCGATGGATACGAAAAGGAACAGGCCGAGCTGAAGCAGTCCATAGAGGAATTGTGGGAGGTTGTAGCCGCCGCCGAAGCCCAAACGGTCAATATCCAGAGCTTTATGAAAATCGTGAAGAAGTACACCGAGCCGACGGAGCTGACTCCGACGCTCCTGCGTGAGTTTGTGGAAAAGGCGGTTGTTCACGCCCCGGACAAATCCAGCGGCCACCGTGTCCAACGGATTGACGTACACTATAATTTTATTGGAGAGATTGGTTTTTCCCCGGAATTTAGCCAGTACAGCAAAAAGACAACTGTATGACACTTTCGCATCATACAGTTGTCTCCCCAACAGTGAAAACTTCTTTATACGTACTGCCCATATCGTCATGAAATAAATTGAATCTAAAACCCATGCGCCCTCAGAGTGCCAGAGGCTACCGGTATCTGGTGGTCCCAAAGGAGCTGATCGAGAACCTGGCGTTCTCCAGCCTGGACTTCGGTGCGGTGATTCTGTACGCAAAAATACTGAAACGGGCTGGTCTGTCTGCCCAGCATGAGGATAAGTTTCCTGACGAGCATGGTAGGCTTTTCATCATCTACACCGTAGAGCAGATGAAGCGTGATTTGCAGAGCTCCCACCCCACTATCGTCAAGCTGACAAAGCAGTTGGCGGATATTGGTCTTATTGAAAAGGTGCGCCAGGGCAAGCCCTCGAAAACCTACATGGGGGATCTTTTTGCTGCCGTAAGTCCCGCGGGACGCTTCATGGATCCGGCGTATCTGTTCCAGAAGGGAGCGGTTCTCCAATTGGCGGGCGCTTGGCGTTCGTCTGCGCCATGCATAATAGCTGCTTTTGGAGACCTGAAGCCATTGCGCCATCTTTGCGATCAGGTAGCCGTAGACTGCAATTTCGCCAGCAGACAGCCGGAAATAGAAGATAGGATTGGGCAGAGGAAAAAAGTTTGAGGGCCGCTTTGCCTTTGGCGAAGTGAAATAACTTATAGCGCACAGCATCCTGACTGGCTCTCAATCCACGAGGGGAATTTCTTCCTGGGCGCCACCAAGCGAGAGAAGATTTTCAGCACTGGGAATTCTTCTTGGTGTAACAGTTCATAAGCTCCCGCTTGAGATATGCCCAACACTTCTGCCACTGTCCTCGCGTTGAGAAACAGCGGCGTCCCCTCGTGGGGGTTGAATTTGGATTTCTTCATTCACTCATCCCCCTAAATCATGTTTGACATTTTAAATTCTGTTCGTTACAATAGTCTAGCAGGGATTACCCCGGGTTTCAATGGCTTTGCTTTGGACAAAGAGGGGGAAATGCCGATTTCGCATCGGTAACAGGAGGAACCATGGACTACTTTGACGGGGTTTCGTTTTTGTTCTGGTGATAATCTAATTGCTGGCAGGCGTATATATTCGCTGGGTGAAATCACCACGGAATGATTGGATTTGAAAAATGAGTGGATTTCCGAGTTGCAGAAACGCACAGATATTTTCGTGCCTGTCATGAGGGAAATGTTTGCAAGCAAAAATGAAAATATCGCTTCTGACGTGCAGAAACGGTTGAACATGATTGGGGATTTGTTGTTGGGAATGCCTCCTTATCGCGACATGGGCACGGATATTAAAACGAGGCACCATTTCTTTTCTATACTGATTGCTGATTCAGAGAAATGGCAGGAGGCTACCACTCCCGAGACCGAAGGCCGCAAACGTATGGATTCGTTTTTCAGCATGATTGGCGGGCTTTTGCAAAACTTGTTGGCTTTTTGAACCAGGTGGACGCCATTCTTGCCCTCTGCTTTGAGCCGCTGGGCCGGAGGACCAAAGATGCCGATTGGGAAGTAAGAGCGGATGTGGCTATCGAGTTTGTGCCTGTGAGCAACCTGGACGAATCCCACCGGCCTTTAATCGCCGAAAAGCTGCAATTCAATAATCTGATTAACTTTTTATATGCTGACTTCTAACGCGGACTGATTCACGGCAACTGTCCTCGCCGCTGCCACAACTGCGGCAAGTATTTTCTGTTGACTGCTGGGTACAACACGTGCTGCTGCAACATCACCGCACCGGGTGAGACCTCCCGCACCTGTCGCAAGGTAGGCGCTCATAATAAAGCAGAAAAAGAAAAAGCCTCCAAGACCCCGGCGCAGCGGGAGTGTCGGAGGGCTTACAATCGCTTGAAAGCGAGGAGGGCCTGCAGGAAATTTCAACGGAGGAGTGGAGTGGAAGAAGAAGGTTGCGCAGGCCCGGGAATGGAAGGAGTTAGCAGAGTAGGGTAGGCTATCGGATAGCGAATTGCGGGAAAAGCCAGTCTTTAGGCTGGATTTTCTTTGGTTAAACAACGCAAATTTTGAGGCGTGTATCCATGAATATATAAAGCCAGCCATCGGGTTAAGAAAATCCGGTGGCTGCTTTTTTGTTTCGTCCTTCCTGCTGCTATAATGTAAAATATTATTACAACAGGAGGGAGTGGGTTATATGAAAACATATGGCTATGTGCGGGTTTCCAGCACAGAACAGAACGAGGAAAGGCAGGTTGTGGCGCTGAACATCAAGTCTGTACCGTCCCCCAATATATTTATGGACAAGCAGTCCGGCAAAGATTTTGAGCGCCCGCAGTACAAAAGGCTGGTGAAGAAACTGCGCCCAGGGGATTTGCTCTACATAAAAAGCATCGACCGCCTGGGGCGCAATTACAAAGAAGTCCAGGAGCAATGGCGCATCCTCACCAAAGAAAAGGGCATCGACATTTGCGTCATAGACATGCCGCTTCTGGACACCCGCACCGCTAAAGACCTTATAGGCACCTTTATCGCCGACCTGGTGCTGCAAATCCTCTCTTTTGTGGCGGAAAGTGAGCGCGATAACATCCGTCAGCGGCAAGCCGAGGGTATTGCGGCGGCAAAAGCCCGGGGTGTAAAATTCGGCCGGCCAGAGCAGGAGCTGCCCGACAATTTTCAGGTGCTACTCTTGGCATGGAAGAAGAGAGAGATTAGCCTGCGGGAAGCCGCGGACGCTTGCGGCCTGGCAAAATCCACCTTTTATGACGCCGCCAAACGCACAGAATCCGAGGAAAAAGCAATAAAAAAATCGGCTTCCGGAAACTTGTAAGTAATCGGACACCGATTTTTTTCAAAAAACAGCTTATCTTTTTCGAAATAGGGCCGATATACTGTGTGTAAGCGAATAAAAAATGCTAAATAGCAGCTGTCCGGTTACCTACACTTGACCGGACAAAACAGCAGAAGGAGGGTGTCAATCCATGCAGATACAGGATGTGTTATTTGATGGGGAGCCCTCTCCACAGCCGGATGAAATGAGAGTCCGGTTAAGTGATTTGGCACAGGAAATCGTTTCGCTTCTTGTGGAAAGCGACGCAGAGCACAGCCACGAGCTGCTGAGCAGCTTTGTGGGCGATTTGCTTATGTCCGCCACCAAGCAGTCCATCAAAGAGGATAGGCGCAAAAAGCAAGCCGAGGGCATTGCGAAAGCCAAGGCTGAGGGAGTGTCTTTCGGACGCAGGCGGAACCCGCTGCCGGACAATTTCGAGGAAGCCCGGATGCTGTGGCGCAATCACAAATTGAAATTAAAAGATGCGGCAAAGCATTGCGGCATGGCAGAAACCTCCTTTTATGATGCGGTCCGCCGCATGGAAAAGCCGAACAAGGTGAACAGCCGCAAGCCTTTGCCGGAGAATTTTGAGGAAGCCCGGATGCTGTGGCGCAGCCACAAGCTGAAGATGAAGGATGCCGCTGAGCGCTGCGGGATGGCCGCGACTACCTTCTATGATGCGGTGCGGCGGGTAGAAAGCGCGGAAGCCCGCGATTAGAAAAACTGGGAAGGAGCCCAACATGTTGTCATTACGATTGAAGCCCGGTGAGTATTTCACCATCGGCAAGGATATTACCGTGCAGGTTTTTCAAGATCGGGGCA
>NZ_JAWXXL010000067.1:0-1596 GCF_034334985.1 Acutalibacter intestini
CGCCGCATGAACTCTTCCAGACGTTCAAGCCCGAAGTGTGTTCCTTTGCCTTCCTGCGACGCGTAATTATCCTTGATGAAGGACGGCAAAACCCGCGGCCCTAACACGTTGTCGCATAGGGCGTGTTGCACAACCTTGTCTTTGTAGCTGTTCGACATTACAATGCGTTCTTTCGGCTCATACACCTTGAACGTGTTGTATGGGGAAAGGCGGTAAGTTTTCGCCCGTAACTGCACGCTCAAAAGGTGCAAGGCTTCCAGCAAGTTTACTTCAAACTTCGCCGCCGCTCCCTTCCAGCGTTTGCCGCGCCGTGCCTTCCGGTATGCGCGGTATAGATTTTCAAAATTCCATACTTTTTCAAAGTCCGTCATTTATAAAAAGCTCCTTGCCGTGTATAACCTCGGCCAAGCCTTGCGGCTATGCTCCGGTATCGGCAATCTTGTATTTATCCCTGCTGTGGATAGCAGGGAAGGGAAACACTTTCCTTTGATGGTGGTATTGTGTTTTCGGCCAGAATTCGGCGCAAGCTGAATTCTTCGGCCTACTCTGTCGAATGATCCACCGAAGCGGGCGCACGCCCCTGTTGCCGTTGTACGCGTTGTTGTTGTTCAGCGCGCCCGAAGAATTGACATTGCGCACGTTGTACGAATTGCCGGAATTCGGCGGCGGGGCGTGCAAAAGGAAAAGAAGAACCTACAAAGTGTTCCCCGAACGGTTTTCTAAGCTCTCGTTTTGTCCCGCTTCTTCCACGCGGCCACCATGTACTTTACATCAAGAACCAGCTTCGACCAGAAGTTGCAACTTTTCATTGATATAAAGCCCATTTCCTGCGAAAGCTCAATAAAAAATAGAAGCTCCTTGCAATAGGTCATTGCCCGCGCTTGAAGCCTCTGCCGTTGTCTGAATTCGTCCGCTTGCCGCAAATCTAATTCGTTCGCTTCAAGCGTCATTTCGTAAATGTCAACCGCTTTATCCTGAATGCGGTTCACCAGCGTAAAGCGGTATTTCTTCGGGTAACGCTCCGTGCTGTTGGTGATCGTGAAGGTATGCTTTACAAGGTCTTTCGCCTTCACAATCACGTTGAATTCGGAAGGCTCTTTGCGTTCCCGCTCCTGTCCCTGCATTCAAGCACCGTCCTTTCCTGATCCGCTCCAAAATCGCGGTATCTTCGGCGCACCCCTCAAAATCGAAGCCCGCCGCCGTGATTGTCAGCGTGGCCGCGTTGCCGGACGGCGTAACGCCGCAAAGCACCACCGCCGCCGAACCGCCGCACATTTCGCACGGCGGGCGAAGCTCTGTGAAGATGTTGCCGATTATGCACGATAATTCCGCGCCCGTGCAAGCGCACCGCGTCAACATTCGATCCGGCGCAACGCCGCGTTCCATACGCCCGTTGATACCACGCCGTCCAGATCGTCAAAGAGGATCAAGAACGGGTTTGCCGTTATGTCATTGAAAAGCACGGCTTCGATCAACTCAATGCGCGCGGTGTTGCTCTGTATCATGTTCACCAAATGGCCTGCGGTGTCTTCGTCAAGCACGTTCTTCACCGAAGCAAACCATGCGTTGAAGTCGTTTTCCGCTTCCAGCTTAAAT
>NZ_JAWXXL010000068.1:0-2105 GCF_034334985.1 Acutalibacter intestini
ATGCGTTCATGTAGGCTTGCAGGGCGTTGTACTGCTGATCCCCCAAAAGCTCCAAACTTTCCATATAGGACACAAGATCGTTGAACTCTTGAAGGCTCTGCCCCTTGTAGTCTGAAAACCACGCTTCAAGCTGTGCATTAAACGCGGCGGTGTCTATCTGATCCACCACGCCCGCCACCACGCCACAAAGGGAAGTATCAAGGCGGCGATCCGTTATGACGGCCTGCGATATGGCCGTAACGCCTGCGCCCGTGGTAATGTCCGCAAGGCACAATTCGTATGCGTCCGCGTCCCTCTGCAACGCGGGCGGCGTGGGCGACGCGGAAGGCGTGGAAGACTTCACCACAACGGAAATCAGCCGTTCCGTTAAGTCCCAGCGCACAACAATTCGGTCAATCCGGTTCAACACGCCGTCCGCAACCGGAAGCGTAAGGGAAAGATCGCCCGTGTTGTAATAGAAATAACCGTTGATCCACGCTTTGCCCGCCTTCACGGTCACAACCATTCCAGAACCCGCCACCACTTGAAGATTGTTTGACGGAACGGGGAACACGCCGTTGCCGATAAATGAAGCGAAGTATTCGGCCCACTCTTCCGCGCGGTATACACGATCATGGGAAACGGAATTGAAAAAACTTGATTTTTCCATGTTTTCACCCCTTTACTTTGCAATTTGCCGTATCTGTGTAAGCAGGGCGGGCAAGCTCTCACCAAAAGTAATGTCGATTTCCTCAATGTTCTGTTGGTATGTTTCGGACACTTCGGTAATACGAACGTTGATCTTGATACCCCAGCGTTTATTTACGCACGTCACCCTGTCGCCTAAGTCGTAATCTTCGCGGTATTTCAGGTTTGCGTGCGTGTTGATCTTGCTGGAAAAGCTCAATGTTTCGGCGTATTGTTCCAGCTCCGAAGCGCCCCGCTCCAAGAGGCACGCCAAATATTCCGCGTCCGTGCGCGTGATCTCCGTTTGCGCGCTGTCCGTGTAAACCTTCGTAATGTCCGTTGCATTCACAAAGATTTCTTCACGGTCAAGGCCGGACGCGCCGCCGCCTACTTCGGCCACAACCCGCGGTTCTACCTCTTCGCCGCCTACATAGGCGGTTGTTTTCAGGTTTTCAACGCTGTTTGTGTATTCCTGCTCTGTGATGTTGTCGAATTCCTGCGAAAAGATACAAGGCGGGTTTTCCGTCTGATCCGCGGTCAGGTTGCGGCCAGCGTAGACGCTGAAATAGTGCTTGCCCGTGCGCACATCAGAACGGGAACGGAAGCCCAGCTTTGCCGCTTTCGCCGCCGTTTCCACGGCCAGAAGCGCATTTATGAAGGCTTCGGACGTGTAGTTGATCCTGCCGCTTCCTGTGTCCACGTCCAGCGGGTCAAGAAGAATATTCGGAATGCGGCGGGCGGCAACCCGCGGGGAAATGATATTTTCACGGACGATCCGGTATAGAATATCCTGCGTCCCGCTCGTTGCCGTGATCTGATCGCGCACAATGCGTTTTCCGATCCATTGCGTGATAAATTTGCCCTGCACTTCGATTTCTTCAAGGCCCTGCGAATTCTTGCTTATGTTCACATAGCGTATTTCTGCGGCCTCCGTGTCCCCGCGCTTCATAATCAGGCGGTTTTTTACCAGAAGGGCAACGTGCCGATCTGTGAACGGCACAAGCAACTTGAATTCCCCTGCCGCCCAATACCGCCGCGTCCAGATAAGGGAAGAAATTTCGTCAATCACCCCTTGAAGGATCATGTTTCGGTCATATATGTAAAGCTCCACGCCTCACACCCCCAAATATAGATCATCGTGGTATATGGACACTTCCAGATTTTCAAGGTTTCCTTCTGCGGAATATCTGAAAAGGTTATCCCCAACAGAAAGTTGCAAATATGAACTGTCCACGTCCAGATAGCGGAACGCGTCCGTTACAATGCCGCCGTGCTTCAAGGTTACTTCTTTTTCCCCGTAGCCCGTGGAAACGGTCAGCGTGTCGCCTGCTTCCATCGTGTAATTTAGCTTGATGAATTCTTGCGTGTCCACGTTCAAAAGGGCGGGGTTTGTCACCATGCCCAGCGCGCGGAACTCCACGCGTATTCCGGCCTGCACG
>NZ_JAWXXL010000069.1:0-1623 GCF_034334985.1 Acutalibacter intestini
CGTGTCGCCTGCTTCCATCGTGTAATTTAGCTTGATGAATTCTTGCGTGTCCACGTTCAAAAGGGCGGGGTTTGTCACCATGCCCAGCGCGCGGAACTCCACGCGTATTCCGGCCTGCACGTCCCCGTCGTTATACACGTTCACGATCAAGGAAGGTTGCCTATACCCAATTTCCCACCCCGGCACGATCTCAACGGGGAATTCCAGCCCGCCGATCCACGTTGCTATATCGTCCCGCGTCTTGCTCTCCTTCCTCCAAAACGGATTAAGGCAAAGAAGCTGTATTGTGAAGTCCTGAAAAATGGCCTTGCGCGTGAACACGGGCGCGTTGTCAACCTTGCAATCAATCACCCGCACAAAATCGCCGTACTGATATGTCAGCGTGGCGGCGTACTGCGGGTTTAGAACGCGGTTCAGCCTGCGGCGGTATTCCCGCATTTGATCCTTGTTCCGCTCCTTGATACTGCCCACAATCTCAATTTCGCGGCTTTCTATGCGGTTGCCTAAATAGGTGTCGCCGTCCTGCCCCATGCTGTTTATGCTGTAAATTGCGTTGCGAACGTCAGAAAGGCCGCTAACGCTGTTCGTGTGGTAAACGGAAGCGTGGGAAAAGGCTACGCTTTCCCCACGCTCATTCGTATATGTCAGTATTTCGATCTTCCTTGCCATTACGCCATTACCTCCCGCGCGATCATGCGGAATTGCTTTGCGGCCTCCCGCTGTTGCTGTGCATAGCTCGTTTCATTGGCATAGATGTTTTGCACCACCTGAACGCCGCCGCCCCGCTCATTGCGGTTCACCCTGCCGGAAGGCTGTTTCACTTCCGGCACGCTGGAAGCCGTGGCCGTGCGGATCGTCTTTTCAACGTCCCGCATTTCGCGGGCAAAGCCTTGCCCTAAACCTTCGGCCATGTATGCGCCAATTCCTGCAAATACCTTCGACGGGGAATTGATCTGCATTTCTGCTTCCACGGCGGCAACAATACGCCTCATCATAGAACGCACATTGCTTTCCAGCCAGCCGGACATATTTTGAAAGCCCTGCCAAATGCCGCGCACCATGTTTTCCCCCGCCGCCGTAAACTGCGACGTGAAGCCGTTTAATGTTGTGACAATGGATTGAACGATCTGCGACATTTTGCCCGTGATTTCCGGTATACCCTGCACCATGCCGGACGCTATGGCCTTGTCCATGTCCACGCCTTCCGTTGTTAGCTTGCTATGCTGTGCGGTAAAGGCGGTAATAATGGATTGAACCACCTGCGCGGCCTTGCCCGTGATCTGCGGTATACCCTGCACCATGCCAGACGCTATGGCCTTGTCCATGTCCACGCCTTCCGTTGTTAGCTTGCTATGCTGTGCGGTAAAGGCGGTAATAATGGATTGAACCACCTGCGCGGCCTTGCCCGTGATCTGCGGTATACCCTGCACCATGCCAGACGCTATGGCCTTGTCCATGTTCACGCCCTCGGTTGTCAGCTTTCCATGCTGTGCGGTGAAGGCGGTAATAACGGATTGTATTACTTCGGCCATCTTGCCCGTTATACTGCCCAGCCCGTTTATTATGCCTTCGGAAATGCGGGCGGCCATATCTACGCCTATTTGCCCGAATTGTCCAGCCTGC
>NZ_JAWXXL010000070.1:0-1927 GCF_034334985.1 Acutalibacter intestini
CCGTAATAACGGATTGTATTACTTCGGCCATCTTGCCCGTTATACTGCCCAGCCCGTTTATTATGCCTTCGGAAATGCGGGCGGCCATATCTACGCCTATTTGCCCGAATTGTCCAGCCTGCGCCGTCATTCCGGCTACTACCTGTTGCACAATGGCCGTTACCGCGCCGTCCAGCGCGGCCACGTTGGATATAATGCCGTCGTTCACCGAACGCACCGCTTCGGCGGCGGTCATTTCCCCCGCGCCACCCATTGCGGCGGTCATTTCAGAAGAAACGCCGCCCATGCTGTCACCAAAGCCCACGCCTACGCCTTCGCCCATATACGAACCGATTTCCGCAAATACGGTGGAAGGGGAGTGAATGCCAAAAAACCCCTTTATGTTCGATACAAGGTTAGAAGCCCAGCCGGACACCTGTTGCCACAACCAGCCCGCCGCCCCGCTGATACCTTCCCACAACCCGCGAAGCAGATTGCCGCCCGCGTTGATAAGCTCCCCGCGTAGGTTAGAAAATGCCTGCACAATGCCCGTTACAATCTGCGGCACGGCCTTCACGATTTCAACAATGATTGTCGGAAGATTTTTTATCAGCGAAACGAACAGTTGCACGCCTGCTTGTACGATCTGCGGTATACTTCCAACCAAAGCCGTTACAAGCGAAGTGATTATTTGCGGTATAGCCGCGACAACGGTTGTAATGATTTCCGGCAATGCCTGAATCAGCGACACAAACAATTCAATGCCCGCTTGAATGATCTGCGGTATACTGTTTGTTAGGGCTGTCACCAGTGAAGAAACAATTTGCGGTATTGCTGTAACAACGGTTGTAATGATTTCCGGCAATGCCTGAATCAGCGACACAAACAATTCAATGCCCGCTTGAATGATCTGCGGTATACTGTTTGTTAAGGCGGTCAGCAGTCCGGCCAAAATCTGCGGGATTGCCCCGACAATCGTTGCAATAATTTCCGGCAATGCCTGAATCAGCGACACAAATAATTCAATGCCTGCTTGAATAATCTGCGGTATACTGCCAGTTAAGGCAGTTATAAGCCCCTCTATAATCTGCGGGATCGCCGCAACGATTGTTTCAATAATCTGCGGCAAGGCTTGTACAAGAGAAGTGAAAAGGGAAATACCCGCTTGAATGATCTGCGGGATTGCCGAAAGAAGCCCGTCAATCAACACCGTTATCAGGGAAGGAAGCGCGGCCACCAAAACGGGAACCGCGTTTATAATCCCTTGCGCAAGCCCTGTTATAAGCTGTAATGCCGCGTCGATCAACATAGGGATATTTTCAACCAGCGTTTGCACCATTGCAACCACGACTTCAACGATCTTCGGTAACAACTGCGGCAACGCTTCCCCGATCCCGTTTGCCAGCGCAAGAACAATCTGCACCGCCCCTTCCAGAAGAAGGGGAAGAACGCTTATAAGCCCGTCGATCAAAGAAAGGATAATTTGCGTTGCGGCTTCTGCAATCGCGGGCAAGGCCCCAATCAGCCCTTGCACAATCGCGTTTATCATTTCTACCGCCGCTGTGCTGATTGTCGGAAGGCTTGTTACAAGCCCGTCAACCAGCCCTAACACAATTTCGGTTGCAAACTCTGTAATCTGTGGAAGGATCGTCGAAAAGTCTTCCACCAATCCGGCAAGGGCTGTCCCGAATGTGTCAGCCATTTTAGAAATATCGCCGTTTGCGGAAGCCGCACCCGCCGAAAGCTCATTGACAAAATCCGAAAGGGCGGGTAACGCCTCTTGCCCTATGGGAAGAACAAAATTTGTTTTCAGGACGCGCCCCAAGCCGGACATTGCCGATCCAAAATCATCATATTTCACCGCGTTTATCGCGGAAAGCGCGTCCGTTGTGGTGCTAATTTCGCCGTTCAGGTTTGTTAAAGCCTTCATGCCCTCAACGCCTAAATC
>NZ_JAWXXL010000071.1:0-6447 GCF_034334985.1 Acutalibacter intestini
TGCCGAATACATTGAAATCAACACCACTGACACCGCCGAGGCGGGCTGACCCCCGCCAAAGCATAAAATCCTTTTGACAGTGTGCTTTCCTAATAAAACGCAATCTTATGCTTGCTACGAATGTTTTTATCCCTTAGGCTCTTATCCCCTACTACGGAGAATAAACAATTTTGCCAAACTTACGCAAAAGAAAAACGCTGCAATCTTCAAAAAAGATTACAATGTTCTCTAAACCTTATTCAATTCTGACGGACACATTTCATCTGCCCTCTTTTTCGACTTCGGAAATCTCTTTTGCTGTTTCGGTCACAATCCGTATGCCTGTATCGCTCATGCCGTCAAGGAGCGCGTCAAGCTGCCGCCGCTGCGTGTTCTTTTCCGGCGGCGTTTCCAAAAGGAACTGGTCTACGGATATATTGTAGCGGAGCATTAGCTCAAAGAATATCTGTAAACTTGGGTGCTGCCCCTTGTTCTCAATGTTCGCAAGGTAGCGCGGCGAGATAAACATTTCGTCGCCTACTTTCTTGCGGCTTTCCTTGCGCCCCTCACGCGCTGCCTTGATTGCTTCACCAAAAGCCTTAAAGTCGTATCGTGGTACTGGTCTTTTTGCCATAGTTATTCACCCTCTTACATTTTACTGTTCCCCTTTCTTCTTGGATGTGTCTACACAGTTCTATCAGTTAGCCAAAATAGAGCATATATACTTGTAACCTTTTCCTTGAAGTCTATTGACAACGCAAAGAATAAGAGCTATAATAGGCAAAACATACATACGTATGTTTTGGAGGTGATTGTATGCCACGTTCTGATAAAAAAACGAAACAGGAGATATTAGAAACAGCCACACGTCTTTTTGCCGAAAAGGGATTAGAAAATGTCAATGTTGAAGATGTTGTAAAAGAGCTTGGCGTAACTCGCGGAGCATTTTATCATTACTTCAAATCACGTGAAGAATTGATTTCCGGCGTTATGTATAAGTCTTTTAATGACAACAATCCGTTTGTCCTTGCTAACAGGCAGAAAGAGCTAAACGCCCTTGAAAAACTTAGGTTTGTATTCAAACTTGACCTCACGCCCCGTTTGGATATGAGCGATAGTTTAAGAGCAGAAATGAAAAAACTATCAGATAGCCCTGTTGTCTTTAAGAACGAAATGCTTACGCAAGTAAATGTAGTAGCTCCCTACGTTGAAAAACTGTTGATTGAGGGAAATACGGACGGTTCGATTTCCGTAAAATACCCAAAGCAAACAGCGCAAGTTATCTCTATGCTGATTGCTTCATGGTTAAGTCCTTTTACATTTCAAGTATCTTACAAAGAGTATTCCGATAAAGTATCATTTCTCGAACAGTTGGGACAAGTGTTGGGCGTACCCTTTATGGATAAAGAAATGAAAGAGCTTCTGGACGAAATAGGCAAACACGAATTTGAAAAAGAATAAAGTCTTAATTTAACTGCCCATATAGGCAGTTAAATTAAGACCAAAAACATACATACGTATGTATTGAAGGAGGATAACATGATAGAAACTATGATTGACGTATCGGGATTAAAAAAATCTTATAAGGCAAATCACGTCTTGAAAGATGTTAGCTTTACTGTCCGTAAAGGCAGTGTGTTTGCCCTGCTCGGCTCAAACGGCGCAGGGAAAACAACTGTCGTAAAAATCCTTTCTACATTGATGAAGCCGGACAGCGGCAAAGCAACCATTAACGGCTTTGATGTGGTTCGTCAAGGATATTATGTGCGTGAGTGCATTAGTCTGACAGGGCAATTCACAGCGGTAGATGAAGTTTTGACGGGTAGAGAAAATCTAAACCTTATCGGACAGCTTAAACGTCTGAACGATGTCAAAAATAAGGTGAATGAGTGGTTGGCTTTCTTCCATTTGCAGGACGCAGCAGACAGCAAAGTATCTACTTATTCTGGAGGTATGCGTCGCAGATTAGATATAGCCATGAGCCTTATGGGAAAGCCACAAATTATTTTTCTTGATGAACCCACCACTGGGCTTGACCCTCAAAATCGTATCGCTATGTGGGATTTAGTAAAAGAATTAGCTGCCGGAGGAACAACGGTATTCCTTACTACACAGTATTTGGAAGAAGCAGAATATCTTGCGGATTATATCGCCATTCTTCATGGTGGTGAGATACTTGCAGAGGGGACACCGCAATACCTAAAAACGATAATGCCGCAGCGCGGCGCGCAACTCAATTTTCAAAATGAAGAACAAGCAGCCGAAGCAATGGCATTATTAAATGAGAACGGTATAACGATTGACAGCTTTGAGCAAAAACTTCCCTCTTTGGAAAAAGTGTTTTTAACGTTGACTGATGAAAAAGGAGGAAAATAATCGTGCATAAACTCAAAAGTATATCATTTCTTGACTCTTGGATAATGTTTAAACGCTGCCTGCTTATTTCTTTGCGAAACCCCGAAGCATTGTTAATGGCAACAATAACACCATTCTTTTTAATGCTCTTGTTTGGAACGGTATTTGGGAATATAGCAGATGTGGGAAGCCTAAACTACATTGATTTTATTGTGCCGGGAATTATTATGCAAAGTCTTGGACAGGCTTCTCAACACTCGGCAATGAACGTCGCAACAGATATGACAAAAGGCATAATAGACCGTTTCCGTTCTATGTCAATTTCAAAATCTGCCGTACTGATAGGTCATACTGGTGCGGGAGTAGTGAGAAATACAATTTCAAGCACCGTAATCATCATTACCGCCTTTGTCCTTGGTTTTCGGCCACATAGCGGCTTTGTGGATTGGCTTATTGTTGTAGCCTTGCTTATCTTAGTAAACATTGCGATTTCATTGCTTGCTGTACTATGTGGACTAATTTCAAAATCGCCGGAGGGCTCCAGTGGTCTAATGTTCCCACTCTTTATTTTGCCTTTCATCAGTTCCGGCTTTGCTCCTACTGATACCATGTCCGGAGGTATTAGATGGTTTGCAGAAATCCAACCTATGACACCGATTATTGACAGTATTCGTGCCTTGACGCTTGGCTTGCCTTTGGGGAACAGCTTGTGGATAGCTCTTGCTTGGTGCATAGCAACAATTATAATTGCGTTTAGCGCAGCAGCACAAGTTTATAAGCACAGACTATCATAGGCACATTATACCTTTTACATATTTTTTTATAACAGCTTTATAGATTCACATATGGAGAGAACTTTATGAGATATATAAAAACAGGAAAGGAGTATATTGCATGGTTTTTAACACAGGCGCGGCATTGCTGGATGCCGTTGTGCTGGCTATGATATCCCATGAGCCAGAGGGTACATACGGGTATAAAATTACACAGGAGGTGCGGCAGGTCATTGAAATTTCTGAATCTGTGCTGTATTCAGTTCTGCGCAGGTTACAGAAAGATGAGTGTCTGGAAGCGTATGATATGGAATGTGCGGGGCGCAACAGGCGTTACTACAAGATTACGGAGAAAGGAAGAACGCAGCTTAATCCGTATATTAGCGAGTGGTATCGGTATTCTGCCAAATTGAACGGTATCTTTGAGGGATGTTTAAGGAATGGATAGAACAGAATTTATGAGTAAACTGTCGGCTCTGCCTGGTGATGTGCCGTCTGCGGAGCGGGAAAAGGCAATACAATATTCAAAATATGAGGAGGAAATCTAATGTCAACAGAACAAGCCATTCACACGAAAGGATTATGCAAATCCTTTGGAAAAAATGAGGTGCTTCGTAAATGCTCATTAACCGTAGAAAAAGGAACAATATACGGCTTTTTGGGTATCAATGGAGCAGGAAAAACAACTATGTTCAAAATACTAACCGGCTTATTAACCCCTACTTTGGGCGAGGTTCAAGTATTAGGAAAAGATGTTACAGTACAGAAAGCTGATATATTACGGCATATCGGCAGTATGATTGATGTTCCTGTTTTTTACGAACATTTATCAGCAAGAGAAAACCTAAGCATACATCTTGCCTATATGGGTGTTAAAAAAGCCGATACGGAAACGGCCTTATCCAAAGTTGGATTGCAGAGCGTTGGCAATCAGCCTGTTTCGGAGTTTTCACTTGGTATGAGGCAATGTTTGGCTATTGCACGTGCAATGGTACATCAGCCTAAACTGCTTATACTGGACGAGCCTGTTAATGGGCTTGACCCCGTAGGTATTCGTGAAATGCGTGATTTATTCAAAAGCCTTGTAGAAAAGGACGGAATAACTATTCTTTTTTCAAGTCATATTTTATCTGAGGTAGAACATATAGCGGATAAAATCGGTATCATTTCAAATGGTGTGATTGTGCGGGAAATGACATTGCAGGAATTGAAAAAAGACAGCTCATTTAACCTTGAAGAATGTTTCATTTCGATTGTGAAAGAGGGGGAAAGATAATGTTGTATTTGATAGAACTTGAAATTAAACGTAACCGATTGAAAGGCTACATAACTGCGGGACTTTTAATTACATTTGCAGTATTAGGTCTTGTTTACTTATTTGCTGCAATACCACATCTTGACGCTTCTGATACAGATGTTCAGATATTTATTACATATAACGGCATAGCCATCTTATCGTTAGTTGTTGCTACGGCTTGCTTTTCTATCTTATCGTCGGCAATGTATAACAGATTTATTGTTGAAGAATATGCAAGCAAAAAAGTTTTTTTGCTTTTCTCATACCCTGTTAAGCGAAGCCGAGTATTATTGGCAAAAGTTATAACTGTATTTTTGTTTACATTTGTTTCCATGCTGTTTAGCGGCGTGATTACTTTTACAATATTCTTTACTACCGAAGCGTTTGTTCCTATTTGTCAAGAAGCTATAACAATGTCAACGCTATTCGGGATTGCAATATCGCTTATTGCTTACTCTATAATAGCTGCTGCATTGGCGGTAATATCTTTGTGGTTTGGATATTGGAGAAAATCCGCTTCTGTAACAATTATAGTGGGCGTGATTGTTTCATGTATTTTCGGTAGCTTTGCGTCTGAAATCCTTTTAGCAGGAGAGATATTTAACAGCGTTATTGTTCTTGTGATTGCGGCGGCAAGTATATTAGTTGCTTTCGTTTTGACAAAAGCACTCTCTAAAAAAATCAGCACTATGGAGGTGTAACACTTTCAACTTGGACGGAAAACAAGGATTTGCTATGATAGCTGAACAATGGTTATTATGCCCGGTATGCGGCAACAAAACGCAGGTAAAGATACGCGGCGACACGATACTTGAAAACTTCCCATTGTTCTGTCCGAAATGTAAACAGGAAACGCTTATCAATGTAAAGCAACTGAATATGTCAGTTATCAAAGAGCCAGACGCACAGACGCAGAGCCGATAAACTTGCGAGTAATCGCAGTTTGTCGGCTCTCTTTATATCCCCCAATATTAAGCCGTTTCTATAAACTCATTACCCTGTCTATCAGCGGCGGCTTTGAATAAATCAAGGCTGCCGTTTCTTTCTATCCTCTGAAAAGGAATGACGCCACAAACGCCAACAGATACGGCGGCTAAAAGGAGGTAGACGCCATGAAGCACATACCGTATCGACAAAATCCGACGGTCATTGACTTGTTAAAAAAAGCCCGACCACCACCGGGGGAAATTACGCTTTTATATATGAACTGTCTAATCATCTAAATACTACTTATAATACCTATACGCCTGTCCGGGCTTTTCGGACAGGCGTATTTTGCTGCTCAAAAAATTTTTTGAAGAAATTTCAAAAAAATCTTCGGCGTTTTTGAAAACCGCCGTATTGCCCCGCGAAAAGGGGGAAGCACCACCAACTTTCCAACGAGAAAGGAGGTGAGAATGTGGAACCTAATAGCAGGGAGTTTTACAAACAGTGTGCTTTTCAGAAGTTTTGTAATACGGTATTGCACAATGAAGCGTGCGACACTCATAGAGAGCTTCGCAGACACAAGGCAAAGGAAGTGACCTTTTCTGACATGACCTTAGATGAAGCGCGGCAGCTTCATACGTTTGACGAATATTTCAAACGGGAAACTGTCGAAACCGTCTTTGAGAAAGCCGGGAAGAAAATCACGCCGAAGGTCCTTTACCAGAATCACATTGATCCGCTTTGCCTTTGCGTCCTCGATTAACCGCCTGACGCCTGGGCGGTTGAAGTTCGTGCCGGAGTATCCGTCATCAATATAGACATCGACCTCATTCCAGCCGCGCTGCCTGACATAGTTTTGAAGCAGCAACTTCTGGTTCTCAAGTCTGTCTGCTTCCGGGGTATGTATGACCGTATAGGCCAGTGTTTGAGTCATAACAACATCTCCTGTTACAATATATTTGCCCCATATATGTGGCAGCCAGCCACAGGCTTGGGACATCTCATGCCAAAGCTGTTAGAATGGGTAGGCAATGGTCTGATTTACAGCTCCAAGAGCGAAACGCTCGTCAGAAAGTCCGTCAGCCATCCCCCCATTCGCAGCGTTCGATTTGTGCA
>NZ_JAWXXL010000072.1:0-6220 GCF_034334985.1 Acutalibacter intestini
CGCACCGCCGGGAGCGGCTACACCTTCTACTTCGGCGGCTCCACCTCCGGCAAGGCCGTCACCGAGCGGAGCGCCATGCAGATGACGGCGGTGTATTCCTGCGTCCGCATCTTGGCGGAGGCAGTGGCTGGCCTGCCGCTGAACCTCTACCGCTACACTGAGGACGGCGGTAAGGAGAAGGCCATCGACCACCCACTGTACCTCCTGCTCCATGACGAGCCGAACCCGGAGATGAGTTCCTTTGTGTTCCGGGAAACGCTCATGACCCACCTGCTTCTCTGGGGCAACGCTTACGCACAAGTCATCCGAAACGGCAAGGGCGAGGTGGTGGCGCTGTACCCCCTCATGCCCAACAAAATGACGGTAGACCGGGACGAGCGGGGCCAGCTCTACTATAGCTACCAGCGGAGCAATGATGAGGCCATCCGCTCCAAAGGCCAGACCGTTATCCTCCGGCCCTCGGATGTGCTGCACATCCCCGGCCTGGGCTTTGACGGGCTGGTGGGCTACTCGCCCATCGCTATGGCAAAGAACGCCATCGGCATGGCTATCGCCTGCGAGGAGTACGGCGCTAAGTTCTTCGCCAACGGCGCGGCTCCGGGCGGCGTCCTGGAACACCCCGGCACCATCAAGGACCCCCAGCGGGTTCGGGAGAGCTGGCAGTCCACCTTCGGCGGCAGCGGCAACGCCAACAAGATCGCCGTTCTGGAGGAGGGCATGAAGTACACGCCCATCGGCATCTCGCCGGAGCAGGCTCAATTCCTCGAAACAAGAAAATTCCAAATCAATGAGATCGCTCGAATTTTCCGAGTGCCGCCCCACATGGTGGGCGACCTGGAAAAGTCGAGCTTTTCCAATATTGAGCAGCAGTCGCTGGAGTTCGTGAAGTATACGCTGGAGCCGTGGGTGATCCGCTGGGAGCAGTCCATCCATCGGACGCTACTCACCCAGGAGGAGAAATCCGCCTACTTCGTGAAGTTCAATCTGGAGGGGCTACTCCGTGGCGACTACCAGAGCCGGATGAACGGCTACGCTACCGCCCGTCAGAATGGCTGGATGTCGGCTAATGACATTCGGGAGTTGGAGAACCTGGACCGTATCCCCGCCGAGGAGGGCGGCGACCTGTACCTCATCAACGGCAATATGCTCCCGCTGCGAGATGCCGGAGCCTTTGCAAATATGACTACTTCGAGAGAGGAGGAAGATGACCATGAAAAAATTCTGGAACTGGAAAGTGAAGGCGGCGACGGAGACGGCCCCGGAGGAACGGACGCTGTTCCTCAACGGCACCATCGCCGAGGATAGCTGGTATGACGATGACGTGACCCCGGCGCTGTTCAAATACGAGCTGATGGCCGGGAAAGGCAACATCACCGTCTGGATCAACAGCCCCGGCGGTGACTGTGTGGCTGCGGCCCAAATCTACAATATGCTTATGGACTACCCCCACGATGTGACCGTGAAGATCGACGGCATCGCCGCCAGCGCGGCCTCGGTCATCGCCATGGCTGGCACCAAGGTGCTGATGTCCCCGGTGTCCACCATGATGATCCACAACCCCGCTACCATCGCCTGGGGCGATGCCGGGGAGATGGAGAGAGCCATCGCCATGCTGGAAACCGTGAAGGACTCTATCATCAACGCCTACGAGATCAAGTCTGGCCTGTCCCGCGCCAAGCTGTCCCACCTCATGGATACGGAAACCTGGATGGACGCAAACAAAGCGGTGGAGCTGGGCTTTGCGGACGGCATCCTGTCCCGCATCGATGCCGGGGACGAGGCCCCGCCCGCTGGCTCGGCGCTGTTCTCTCAGGCGGCGGTGGTCAATTCCCTCATGGGGAAGATCGCCCAGAAATGCAAAATTGAACATCCCACACCCACAGGCCGTTCCATCGACACGCTGATGGAGCGGCTTGAACTTTTGAAATTTTAAGGAGGATCACATCATGACCATTCAGGAACTGCGCGAGAAGCGGGCCAAGGCGTGGGAGGCTGCAAAGGCTTTCCTGGACAGCCGCCGCAACGAGAAGGGCGTCCTGTCCGCCGAGGACGATGCCGCCTACACCAAGATGGAGCAGGACATCACCGACCTAGGCAAGGAGATCGCCCGTCTGGAGCGGCAGGAGGCTCTGGACGCCGAGCTGTCCAGGCCCACCGCCAGCCCCCTCACCGGCAAGCCCCTGGGTTCTGGCGACCCGGACGAGCCCAAGACAGGGCGTGCATCCAAAGCCTACAAGGAGGCCATGCTCACCGCTCTGCGCACCAACTTCCGCCAGGTGAGCAACGTCCTCCAGGAGGGCATCGACGCCAACGGCGGCTACCTGGTGCCGGAGGAGTACGACTCCCGGCTCATTGATGGGCTGACCGAGGAGAACATCATGCGCAGGCTGGGCCACCGCATCACCACCAGCGGGGAACACAAGATCAACATCGCCGCTACCAAGCCCGCCGCCGCGTGGATCGACGAGGGCGGCGCGCTCACCTTCGGGGACGCCACTTTCGCTCAGATCAGTCTGGACGCCCACAAGCTCCATGTGGCGGTGAAGGTCACCGAGGAGCTGCTCTACGACAACGCCTTCGGCCTGGAGAGCTACATCATCGCCCAGTTCGCCAAGGCCCTGGGCAACGCCGAGGAGGATGCCTTCCTCAACGGGGACGGCACTGGCAAGCCCCTGGGCCTGCTGGCGGCGACCGGCGGGGCGCAGACCGCCGTCACCACCGCCGGGGCCTCCATCGCGGCGGACGAGGTCATCGACCTGGTCTACGCCCTCAAGCGGCCCTACCGCAAGAACGCCGCCTTCCTCACCAACGACCAGACGCTGGCCGTCCTGCGCAAGCTGAAGGACAACAATGGCCAGTACCTCTGGCAGCCCTCCTACCAGGCCGGAGAGCCGGACCGTCTGTTCGGCTACGCCATCCACACCTCTCCCTATTTCCCCACCGTCACCGCTGGAAAGCCCGCCATCGCCTTCGGCGATTTCAGCTACTACAACATCGGCGACCGGGGGACCCGTTCCTTCGCCGAGTTGAAGGAGCTGTTTGCCGGAAACGGCATGGTGGGTTTTGTGGCCAAGGAGCGGGTGGACGGCAAGCTGGTGCTGCCGGAGGCGGTGCAGCTCCTGACCATCAAGGCCAGCACTGCCGCGAAGTGATTTGCCGGGGGTCCCGGTGGTGTATCTGCCGGGACCCCCGGATTTAGAGGGGGTAACGCTATGCTCGTTTCTCTGAAGGAGGCCAAGAAGTACCTCCGGGTAGACCATGACGATGATGACACCATCATTCGGAAGTTCATCCGGGCGGCGGAAACGCTCTGCGAGGGTACGCTGCGCAAGGCCGTGGAGCCTGTCCCCATCAGCAAAGTGGCGGTGCTGTTCGCTGTGGCCTACCTCTACGAACACCGGGAGAATGCCGACATGGACGAGCTGACCCGGATGCTCCGCTACATTCTCGCAACAGAGCGGGAGGTGGCGTTCTGATGGAGATTTCCAAGCTGCGCTCCCGCATCACCATCCAGCAGGCCGTGGTGCAGACGGACGCCATCGGCAACCACACCAACGCCTGGGTGGACTACTGGTCCTGCGCCGCCTATGCCAACCTCGCCTCCGGGAAGGAGTACGGGGCCGCAGGGCAGACCTTGGGCAGCGACACCCTGGTGTTCGAGGTGCGCTGGTGTGAGCGGCTCCGGGATTTGGACAGCACTAAGTTCCGCATCCTGTTCGGCGGGGCCGTCTACAACATCACCTGCGTGGACGATGTGCAGTTCCGGCACGAACGGCTGAAAATCACCGCCCAGCGTGAAAGGCGGTGAGGATATGACTCGTGACAGGGTGTCCATCGACCAGTTCCCCGGCGCGGTCATGGCCCAGCTTGAGGAATATGTGTCCATGGCCTCAGACGAGGTCAAAGAGGCTGTCCGCATCGTCAGCGAGGATGTGAAAGCCGAGATACAGTCCCGCGCCCCGGTCAAGACGGGCAAATACAAAGCAAGCTGGACGGTTACCAAGGTGGAGGAGACCGCCCAATCCCTGGTGAACACTGTCCACTCGGCAAAACACTACCGGCTGACCCATCTGCTGGAGAACGGCCATGCCAAGCGGGGCGGCGGCAGGACGAGGGCATTCCCCCACATCGCCCCCGGCGAGGCCCTGGCGGAGAAGGAGCTGCTGGGGATAGTGGAAAGGAAGCTGAGAGGATGACGAGAGCAGATGTTCCCGCTCTGCTGGAGCGGCTGGGGTCCCCCTTCGCCTATGACCACTTTGCCGAAGGCGAGGGGCCGGACCCGCCCTTCCTGGTGTACCGCTATCCCAAGGCCGACAACTTCGCTGCCGATGGGGTGGCCTACTTCAAGCAGGATGTTCTCCATATCGAGGTCTACACCGACAAAAAGGACCCGGCTCTGGAGGAGCAGATCGAGGCCGCTCTGGACGAGGGCGGCATTTTTTACGGCAAAGGCGAAACGTGGATCGACAGCGAAAAGCTGTACGAGGTCCTTTATGAAATGGAGGTATCTGCATGAGCAGCACCAATAAGCGCAACAAGGTCAAGTTCAATATCTGCAACGTCCACTACGCTCCGCTGTCCCAGGACAACGATGGGAAGTACACCTGGGCGACCCCCGTGGCCCTCCCCGGCGCGGTGTCTCTGTCCCTGGACCCCGAGGGGGAGCCGGAGAGCTTCTATGCGGACGGCATCGAGTATTACGTCATCAACAACAACCAGGGCTATGACGGCGATCTGGAGTTGGCCCTCATCCCGGAGTCCTTCCGGCGCGACATCCTCATGGAAACCACGGATGCCAACAGCGTCCTGCTGGAGAACGCCGCCAGCGAAACGGGCAAGTTCGCCCTGCTGTTCGAGTTCGATGGCGATGTGCGGAAGATCCGCCATGTCCTCTACAACTGCTCCGCCTCCCGCCCCTCCATCTCTGCCAAGACCAACGAGGAGAGCCGGGAGGTGCAGACCGAGACCCTGACGGTCAAGGCCCGTCCTCTGTCCACCGGCTATGTGAAGGCCAAGACCGGCGACTCCACCAAGGCCAGCGTCTACAACAACTGGTACAAGAGCGTGTACCAGCCCGCCGACACCCCGGCTGTGGACGAGGATGCCTCCGCTGGCGGTCAGGGCTAAAGGAGGGCTGAACTATGGGTATCAAACGCACCATCGAGATTGACGGCCAGCAGGTCACCTTCAAGGCCAGCGCCGCCATCCCCCGCATCTACCGGCTGAAGTTCCACCGGGACATCTACAAGGACCTCGCCGCTCTGGAAAAGAGCGTGGGCGACAACAGTGAGGGCAGCTCCGGGCTGGATATGTTCTCTCTGGAGATGTTCGAGAACATCGCCTACATCATGGCGAAACACGCTGACCCCGCCGCCGTCCCAGATTCCCCAGAGGATTGGCTGGACCAGTTCAACACCTTCTCCATCTACCAGGTGCTGCCCCAGCTCATTGAGCTTTGGGGCCTGAATGTCCAGACGGATGTTCAGTCTAAAAAAAACTTCGCCCGACTGACCGCGAAATGACCACGCCGTTGTTCCTGCTCCGCTGTTTGCAGGTCGGGCTGTCCCTCCGGGACCTCGACCTGCTAACGGTGGGCATGGTCAACGACATTTTTGCGGAGCATCTAAACGATGACTGCAAGTACGCAACCCTGGCAACACAGGAAGATTTTGACCGCTTCTGATGGGAGGTGACGGCCTATGGGTGCAAGACGGATTGCGGGCATCACGGTGGAGATCGGCGGCGATACCACAAAGCTGACCACCGCTCTCAAGGATGTGGACAAGGCCCTCTCCACCACCCAGAGCAGCCTCCGGGATGTGAACAAGCTGCTCAAGCTGGACCCCGGTAACACGGAGCTGCTGGCGCAGAAACACAGGCTGCTGGGCGAGGCCGTCTCCGAGACTAAGGAGAAGCTGGCCACGCTGAAAACCGCTGCGGAGCAGGCGAATCAGGCCCTCGCCAACGGGGAGATCACCCAATCGCAGTATGACGCCCTCCAGCGAGAGATCATCGAGACTGAACAGAAACTCAAAGATTTAGAGCGGCAGGCGGAAAACTCGTCTGTCGCTCTTCAAAAAATCGGGCAGGTGGGTGATAAGCTCCAGGCCGTAGGAGATAAGGTGTCCGGGGTGGGCGAGACGCTCACCAAGTCGGTCACCGCCCCGGTGGTGGGCCTTGGTACCGCCGCTGTCGCCACCGCCGCCAACTTCGAGTCCTC
>NZ_JAWXXL010000073.1:0-5889 GCF_034334985.1 Acutalibacter intestini
ATTTTCCGGTACCAAATCCTCTATCGTTACCATGTGATATTTTAACTGCATTTCCTTGCCCCCCTGCTCTAATTATACCATATTTCGAGCGATTTGGGAGCACTTTGTCAACAGCTCCAGTGTGGCCAGAAGTTTATGCTTTTGACTGCTGTGAAATAAACTGCCAATATTCTGTAAATATATTTGAATCTCTAAATTTGTGCATCAGCCATTGTTCTCTTGTTAAAGAACCATTATTAAGAATTTTACTATCAAGAAACTGCAAATAACCAAAAAAATTCCGTGTATATGGGCCAAATATATCTATTCCCCTTTGCCAATAAAACTCCCCTTTTTTAGAATTTTCTAACAGTGGATTTAGAAACAAAAAATTCCCATAATTTTGCAAGTCCCAAAGATTGTTTGGATTCTCTGCTTCAAAGCGATAATGTCCACACATTAAATTTGTCAGCATTATTGCGTCTACATTACCTGGAGCCACAAGGGGAGCGGAAGAAAATATACCCGTATCACCAAATAAATACGAATACCATTCGTCCAAATCACTGATTATATCCAAACAAACTACAAGTATGTTGAAATTCTTATCAGTACTTAAAGGAAATTTTTCATTAGCGCTATTTACGTAGTCTGACAATTTGTTGTCCAATCTTCTTTTTTCTTTGATGGGGATACCTGCTTCTTCTCCCAAGTGTTTGATCGTGCTAACTACCTTGTCATGATTCTCAATACGCTCAGCAAAATAGACAGTAACCTGTTGTTTGTTGTTAGCCAAGTCGTCCTCAATGCGCTTACTTAAGTCTGGCGTTTTTACTTCTACACAGATTTCTACATCGTCACACATAAAAGAACATTCTGGATTTTTCTTGCCATTATACACAGGTTCATATTTAAAAGTATCTTTATATTTATTTGCTAAAAAGCCTGTAACACTTAACTCACAAGCAGCCTGTAAATACTGTACTAACGTAATTCCTTTTCCCAAATGAAACTTATTCTTTAGTAAATCATCATATTTCTTTTTTGGTATAACCTCACGAAGCACACTTAAAATTTGAATAAATTGGTCATAGTAGGGCAGTCCATGTTCTTGAGCAAACTTTAGTGGATGTTGAACATCATTAGCCTTAATCAATTCGGAAACTGAATTATTCAAATTTATACCTCCTTGCATTTTTGAAAATCTATTAAAATATACTGCTTAAATACGGTCATGTCAATTAAAACTGATGGAGTCAATCAATGGCTACGACTTATATCAAGCCCCACAAACAGACCGCCAAGCGGACGGCCATTCAAAGCCTGAAAGACCGCTTTGACTACGGCCTGAACCCGGAGAAGCTGGGGGCGGTGTCCTCTTACCTCTGCGACCCGGAAACCGCCCACGCTGAATTTATGCTGGTAAAGGGCCAGTATCAGGCGGAAACGGGCCGGACGGCGGAGCAGGGGGCGCTGTGCTACCAGCTCCGCCAAGCCTTTCCCCAGGGGGAAGTCACCCCGGAGGAGGCCAACAGGATCGGCTATGAAACGGCGACGCGCTGGACAAAGGGAAAATATCAATTTTTTGTCTGCACCCATACCGACAAAGGCCACATTCACAATCACATTTACTACAATTCCACGGCCTATGACCGCTCCAGGAAATTCCGCAACTTCATCGGCTCCAGCTTTGCCCTGCGGCGGCTGTCTGACCGGGTGTGCCTGGAACACGCGCTGTCCGTGGTAGAGCGGCCCAAGCTCCACAGCAAGGGCCGCTTTCTGCATTATGGGCAGTGGCAGGGGGCGGCCCGGCCACCGTCCCAAAAGGAGCAGATACGCTGGGCCATAGATGCGGCCCTGTCCGAACGCCCCGCCGACTTCTCTGATTTTCTCCGGCGCATGGAGGCGGCGGGCATCCAGGTGGTGCATGGGCGGGGCGGAGTGATCTCGTTCCGCGTCCCCGGCCACGACCGGGCGGCCCGGCTCCAGGCATCCACCCTGGGGGCTGGCTATGGACGGGAGGACATTCAGGCCGTGATCGACGGCAAGGCTCCCACGCGCCAGCCGAAACAGGCGAGGCCCCGGCCCGCGCCCCAGCGCGTCAATCTGCTGATTGACATTCAAGAGAAAATGCGCCAGGGTAAAGGCCCGGCCTATGAACGGTGGGCCAAGGTCTACAACCTGAAACAGATGGCCGCCGCCCTCCAATTCCTCCAGGAGCATGGGCTGACCGACTATGACACGCTGGCGGAGCAGACTACGGCGGCGGTGGATCGCTTTCATGCCCTGGCCGGGGAAATACAATCCACCGAGGCCCGGCTCTCCCAAACGTCCGAACTGATGGCCGCCGTGGTGAGCTATGCCAAGACCCGGCCTGTATTCGATGGGTACAAGGCGGCCAAGTATTCAAAAAAGTATCTGGCCCAGCATGAGGCGGAGCTGGCCGACTACCGGGCGGCCAAGGCTGCCATCAATGACATTTTGGGCGGGGCCAAGCTCCCCAAGATGGACATGCTGAAAAAGGAGCGCCGGGAGCTGGCTGAAAAGAAAAAGGCCCTCTATACCGAGTACCGGGAGGCCCAGCGGCAGATGCGTGAGTTGGTGGCGGTCAAGGGCGGCGTGGATCATCTGCTCGGCCTGACGGACGGGCGGGAAAATAAGGCCCAGGAGCGGTAGCGACAGGGCCGCAGACAGGGGAGCTTCTGGTCAGCATGGCCAGAAGTCCATCGGGTTTGGGGGAACCCCAACAAGCATTTTCGCGGAGCGAAAATCGCAAGTGTCTATACACTTGCCTTGCTTGCCGCTAACGCGCTCCCCCGGAAACCCCTGCGAAAAAGGCCGGAGGCGTTCTTCCTACGTCTCCGACCTTTCACGGGCCTTGCGGATGCCCTCTGCGGCCCCCTCCATGATGATAAGCTCTTTTTCGTCCATGCCGTTCAGCATACGGTCAAGGTGTTTCCGGCGTTCGTCCTCTCCGTTGTGCCTATCCGGGTAGAAAAATTCATCTACGGAAATATCCAAAAGGGTGACGAGCTTGTAAAAGGAGTTGAGGCTGGTGTGCTGGCCCCGATTTTCAATATACATGATGGAGCGGGGGGTGAGGTCTACAAGCTGGGCCAGATGCTCCTGCGTCCAGCCTTTGGCCTTGCGCCTACGTTTGATTTCTTTGCCCAGGGCGCGGCAATCCAGGCGCTTTTCGTATTGGTACATTCTCACATCACCCCTATATTATTTTACATTTCAGGGGTGAATATGAGAGCGAAATATAATTTTATATTTTAGTAGTATTTAACTTCATATTACATCATTGCAAAGATAAATCGGACGAGTTATAATAGAACCCTCCACTTTACCACCAGACTTTAGAAAAGAGGTACAATAGCACAATGGGGGGTGAATATTTTGACCACATATAAAACTGCCGAGGTTGCGGCTGTCATCGGAGTACACCCGAACACCGTCCGCTTATACGAAGAATGGGGGCTGATCCCAGCGGCAAAGCGGCAAAAAAACGGCTACCGCGTTTTTACCGCTTTTCATATTCAACAATTCTGGCTGGCCCGGACTGCTTTTCAAATTGAGGTATTGCAGGGCGGTCTGCGAAAAAAGATAGTTGAGGTTGTGAAATTATCAGCCCAGGGGAATTTTGACGGAGCCATCCTGCTCACGCGGGAATATGTCGCTGATTTGGGAAAAGAGCGCGACCATGCGGAAGAGGCCATCTGCATTGTCCAGCATATCTTGTCCGGGGACAGCCCGGACACTCCGGTTTTCTTGAAACGGAAAGAAACCTCCGATTACTTGGGTATCTCAATGGACACACTTCGGAATTGGGAAATGAATGGGTTGCTGACAATCAAGAGGAAACAGAATGGGTATCGCGTTTACTCGGAGCAGGATATAAGGCGGCTGAAAATCATTCGTTCCCTGCGGTGTGCAAATTACTCCTTGGAGGCAATTTTGCGGATGCTCCAACAGCTCTCCAAAAACCCGAACGCCGATATTAAGCTGGCACTCAATACGCCACGGCAGGACGAGGATATTATTTCCGTTTGTGACAAGCTGATTGTCTCCCTTTCCTCAGCGGAGAAAAACGCAATAAAAATGCTGGGTATGCTGCAAGAAATGAAGAAAAATTTTTGAAACCCTCCATCTTACCACCAGAGTTTTCTCTGGTGGTATTCTTATACCATCGAAAAAAGGAGGTATCAACGTGGAAGAAGTTGTAAAAGTCGAAAGTTTGACCAAGGCGTATGGGGCGCTCCCTGCGGTAGACCATGTGAGCCTGTCGGTCAAACGCGGTACGGCCTTTGGACTGCTGGGGGCCAACGGAGCTGGGAAAAGCACGACTATTGAGTGCATCCTGGGGACGAAACGGGCGGACAGCGGGAATGTCTCTGTCCTCGCCCTTGACCCCAGGAAAGACCGCCGCCGCTTGTTCCAGCAGGTGGGCGTTCAATTCCAGGAGTGCGACTATCAACCGGAAATCAAGGTTTCCGAATTGTGCGAGGAAACGTCCTGTCTTTACAAGACCCCTGCCGATTGGAGAGAACTGTGTGAACAGTTTGGGATTGGGGATAAAACGGGATCACCCGTCAAGAGCTTGTCCGGCGGGGAACGCCAGCGGCTTTTTATCGTACTGGCCCTTATTCCAAAACCGCAGGTCGTTTTTCTGGACGAGCTGACAACCGGGCTTGACGCAAGGGCACGGCGGGGCGTTTGGAAAATCCTGAAAGAGCTGAAAGACGGCGGATTGACAATTTTTCTGACCTCCCACTTTATGGACGAGGTAGAGGCCCTCTGTGACGAAATTTGTATTCTCCAAAAGGGCCGGGCCGTGTTTTATGGAACGGTGGCACAGGCGAAAGAGAAAAGCGGCTGTGAAAACTTTGAGAACGCCTATCTGAAACTTTCCGGGGAGGGGATCGAATGAAAGCCTTTTGCACTCTGCTGAAAAACGAGTTGAAGTTGAATATCCGCAATATGAACATGGTAATTTTTGCGCTCCTCCTGCCCCTGGTGGTGCTGGTGATCCTTGGTTTTCTGTACGGGACAAGCCCGGCGGCGGACGGCGCAGACTATACATTTTTGGAACAGTCCATCGGTGCGCTGTGCGCCATCTCCGTCTGCGCGGGCGGGTTGATGGGCCTGCCGCTGGTGGTAGCGGAATACCGGGAGCGAAAAATCCTGAAACGCTTTCAGGTCACACCCATCAGCCCCGGTATGCTGCTTGCCGTGGAATTTCTGATCTATGTGCTTTATGCGCTGGTGTCCCTGATTTCCCTGCTTCTGGTTTCCGGGCTGGCCTGGGGCGTTCACCTGCGCGGCTCCTGGGTGAGCTTTGCTGGCAGTTGGCTCCTGACCGTACTTTCTACCTTGAGCATTGGCATGATGGTGGGCGGTATCGCCAAGAATACCAAGAACGCAAGCGTTATCGCCTGTGTGCTGTATTTCCCCATGCTGATTTTCTCCGGGGCCACCCTGCCCTTTGAAGTGATGCCGGAGAGCGTGCAAAAGATTATCAGTGTGTTCCCCATGACCCAGGGCATCCAGTTTATGAAATCGGCGTTCCTGGGCCTGTCAGTTGAACATTTTGCATTGCCCATTTTTGTGATGCTGGGCGTTACTCTGGTCTGTTCTGGAATTGCGGTGAAATGCTTTAAGTGGGAATAATGCGGCCGCATTTCATTCTACTGTTTACAACATAGCCTTGATAGTATTCCAAGCCCATGATATGCTCGGTAACGGGAAACCAGAAAGGAGGAGCTGATTTGATAGCTTCTGGTCATCATGGAGCTGTTGACAAAGTGCTCCCAAATCGCTCGAAATATGGTATAATTAGAGCAGGGGGGCAAGGAAATGCAGTTAAAATATCACATGGTAACGATAGAGGATTTGGTACCGGAAAAT
>NZ_JAWXXL010000074.1:0-5842 GCF_034334985.1 Acutalibacter intestini
CAACGGCTACTACACCTGGTCGGCCTGGGACGCCCAGGGCCGCGAGTGGAAGTTCCAGCGGGACGTGAGCATCGAGGGGCCGGACAGCGAAAAGTGCGAGATGGTCACGCCGATCCTCACCTACGCCGACATGGACACCCTCCAGGAGCTGGTGCGGCGGCTGCGCAAGGCTGGAGCCAAGAGCGACTACACCAGAGGGTGCGGAGTCCACATCCACATCGGGGCCAAAGGCCACACCGCCCAGACCCTCCGCAACCTGGCGAACATCATGGCCAGCCACGAGAGCCTCCTGGCGGATGCCCTGGCCCTCGACCACTACCGCATGAGCCGCTACTGCCGGACGGTCAGCCCCCGGTTCATCGAAACGGTCAACCGCCGCAAGCCCAGCACCATGAGCGACCTGGCGGACATTTGGTACAGCGCCAACAACGCCACCTACGGCAGGAACCAGCACTACAACGACAGCCGCTACCATATGCTCAACCTCCACGCTACCTTCACCAAGGGTACGGTCGAGTTCCGGCTTTTCCAGTTCGACGCCCCTACCGCCGACCGTAAGAACGGCCTCCACGCCGGACAGCTCAAGAGCTACATCCAGCTTTGCCTCGCACTGAGCCAGATGGCGAAGTCGGTCAAGACCGCCAGCCCCAAGCCCCAGCAGAACGACAACCCCAAGTACGCCATGCGCACCTGGCTCCTCCGCCTGGGCTTCATCGGCGAGGAGTTCGCCACCGCCCGCGACCTGCTGACCCGCCGCCTCGCCGGGGACGCCGCCTTCCGCAACGGACGCGCCGCTTGAAGGGCAAACAGAAGGAGATAGCCTTCTGCTACCTTACCTTTGACCGCTTCGGCGGTCTTAAGGTGGTAGAAGGGTACCTCCTTCGGAAAGGACGGAATCAAAATGGCAAAAAGATACTACATCGCCTACGGCAGCAACCTCAACATCCCGCAGATGCGGATGCGCTGCCCAGGGGCGCGAATCATCGGCACCTCAGTCATCCCCGACTATGAGCTGCTGTTCAAGGGGAGCAAGACCGGCTCCTACCTCACCATCGAGCCGAAAGCCGGGGCCAGCGTCCCGGTGGCGGCATGGGAGGTCAGCGAGGAGGATGAGCTGGCCCTGGACCACTACGAGGGCCACCCCACTTTTTACTACAAGGCCGAGATGGTGCTGCCCATCAAGGGCATCCGTTCCGGCAAGGTTCGCCGCCGCAGGGTGTTCGTTTATATTATGCACGAGGAACGGAGCCTCGGCCTGCCCTCCGCCCACTATGTGGCGGTCTGCCGAGCCGGGTATGATGCCTTTGGCTTCGGCCAGCGGTACTTGACCGACGCCATCCAGCGGAGCATGGAGGGGATGAAATGAAAGACAACATTTTTCGCATTTCGGTCTGCCCCAGGTGCGGCCAGACCTACACCGCGCCCCCGGCCACAGCCAGGGACGGCTCCGGCCCCATCTGCCCCGACTGCGGCACCAGGGAGGCTCTGGAGAGCATCGGGGTGGACACCGCCGAGCAGGACAAAATCATCGACACCATCCACCGCTGCCAGAGAAGGTAATTTACACAGTTTCCACGCCAGTTATTTGTGTAGTTTACGTTCCGAATTGTCTTGCTATTATCTCCGTTTAGAGCGAATATGGGTACACCGAAAGGGAAAACCACACTTTGAAAACGGAGGACAACACCATGAAAATCAAGATGAACAGCAAGACCGCAGCCAAGGCCGACACCTACCGGCTCCCCACCGCCACCACCCCGGAGAACCTCGAAATGCGGTTGATGAACAACTGCGGCACGATCCTCACCTTCGGCGACCGCGTCCTGGTCGCGGGGTACTACTACAACCCCAACGGGCGGTGCTACTACGGGGCTACCTACCGCTTCACCACCGCCGACCACACCTGCGAGGGCCGGGTGGAGCTGGTCAGCATCTCCGAGGACGCCTTCGAGGACAACGGCCACGCCATTGCCTGGGCGATGGCCCACTGAGGGGGTGCGGATGATGACGAGGCAGAAAAAGGAAATCGTCAAGAAGATTGACCGCATACAGACCGGAATCGAGATGGACGAACGGATGGGGTGCGGATTGCCCCCAGCGGTCTACGAGGAGCGGGAGCGAGAGGTCTACGGCCTTTTGGAGCAACTGGCCCGGCTCCAGCACTACGCCAGCGTTGAGGAGATGCTCTACGACACGCGAGGCTGCGAGAACAGCGGATGCCCCTGGTGAACTGAACCAAAACCGAATACGCCGCAGCACCAGCCCTCCGGGGCTGCTGCTCGTTATGAACCGTCTTATTCGTCCCACGACCGGCCCTCTGTAAGAATCTCGTCCAAACAGCCGTCATCGTAGGAAGGACTGTCGCCCTTGTATGGCACAGCGCGGGGCCTGCCCATTTTGTAGAACTTGCAGGATTTGGGTCCATAGCAGAAACTTTCAAAGCGGTATTTCTGCCTGACGCCCCAATCATACTCAATGGCCACCGCCGCCATGGTGGCCCAGACACACTGAAAGAATTTCCCCTTGTAGCAGGAGGTGCTAAGCATCCTGGCACCCCGCCGTTCACAGGTAGCCATATCCGGCAGCGGTGCGAGATAAGGCGGCGGAGAACCTGCATCCTGCGGCTCTGCGGCGCGTTCCACCACCTTCAGCGCCCCAGCGCGGTAGTAATCGGCGTACTCCGTGACCGCATACATCTTCGTCCAGGCAGTTCCCTTTATCTTATCGCCGATACGAAATTGTGCTTTTTGCTGCTGCTTTTCCGAAATTGCCACAGAAAAAGGCCCTGCCAAACCGTTGACTTCTCCGTCCAGAAACAGGTTGTAGCCCAGATGTGAATGGGTGCGGTTGTCCAGCCGGTACCGCCAGACGGTGGTGCGGGGCTGAATGGAAACGATAGTGCCGGACCATGCCCGTTTTTCTGATTCATTTTTCATGAAAGGACCTTCTTCCTGCTATGTGATTCACCTCATTATATCGTAGGACTGTTTTTTTGTCGACCACTTGCCGCTGGGCAGGTCATTTTTTATACCCATTTTGTAGAAAGGAGGCGGTTCCGATGGCGACACGAGGCCGCAAACCCAAGCCCACCGCAATCAAAGAACAGGAAGGTAACCCCGGCAAGCGTCCACTGAACGCCAACGAGCCGAGACCGGAGCGCAAAGCTCCCCGCTGCCCAGCTTGGCTGGACACTGAGGCCAAGCGAGAGTGGCGGCGCATGGGCAAGGTGCTGGAGCAGATGGGCATCCTCACCGAACTGGACATGGCGGCGTTCGCTGGCTATTGCCAAGCCTACGCCCGATGGAAGGAGGCAGAGGAGTTCATTACCCAGCACGGCTCCATGATCCGCACCCCCAACGGATACCTCCAGCAAGTGCCGCAGGTGTCCATCGCCCAGACCAATATGAAAATTATGCTCCGTTTCTGTGAGCAGTTCGGCTTGACTCCCTCGGCTCGGAGCCGCATCATCGCCGGGGACGGCTCGGTGGAGCCTGCGGACGAGATGGAGAAACTGCTGGGAGGTGGCTCCTGATGGCATACGAATACACCCCCTCCAAGTTCATGCTCCCCACCTCCCGCTACGACAAGGCCAAGGCGGACCGGGCCGTCACCTTCATCCAGAATCTCTGCCACACCAAAGGCAAGTGGGCCGGGACCCCGTTCATGCTCCTCCCTTGGCAGGAGCAGATCGTGCGGGACATCTTCGGCATTGTGAAGGAGAACGGCAAGCGGCAATTCCTGACCGCCTATGTGGAGATTCCCAAGAAACAGGGCAAGTCGGAGCTGGCGGCTGCGGTGGCACTGTATCTGCTCTACGCTGACAACGAGCAGTCGGCGGAGGTCTACGGTGCGGCCTGCGACCGCAACCAGGCATCCATCGTGTTCGATGTAGCAAAGCAGATGGTGCAGATGTCCCCGGCGCTCATGCGCCGCTCCAAGATCACCGCCGCCCAGAAGCGCATCGTGAATTACAGCAACAACGGCTACTACCAGGTGCTTTCGGCGGAGACCGGCACTAAGCATGGGCTGAACGTGTCCGGGCTGGTCTTTGACGAGATACACGCCCAGCCCAACCGCCAGCTCTACGATGTTCTCACCAAAGGCTCCGGCGATGCCCGTGAGCAGCCGCTGTTCTTCATCATCACCACCGCTGGCACCAACAAAAACAGCATCTGCTACGAACTGCACACCAAGGCCCTCGACCTGCTGGATGGCCGGAAGAATGACCCATCGTTTTATCCCGTGGTGTACGGCCTGAGTATAGAGGACGATTGGACGGATGAGGCCAACTGGTACAAGGCCAACCCCTCCCTGGGACATACCATTTCCATTGACCGGGTGCGGGAAGCCTACCAGAACGCCTTGGACAACCCCGCCGAGGAAAATGTGTTCAAGCAGCTCCGCTTGAACATCTGGACTTCCGCCACCGTGTGCTGGATACCGGAACACATCTACGACCGGGGCAACCGCCCTATCGACCTGGATGACCTCTATGGCCGGGATTGCTTTGGGGGCCTCGACCTCTCCAGTACCTCGGACATCACCGCCCTCTCGCTGGTGTTCCCGCCCCGGTCGGAGGAGGAGGCCTATATCGTGCTGCCATTCTTCTGGCTCCCGGAGGAAACGTTGGAGCTACGCTGCCGTCGCGACCATGTTCTCTACGATGTGTGGAAACGGCAGGGCTTCATCAACACCACCGAGGGCAACGTGGTTCACTATGGCTTTATCGAAAAGTTTATCGAGGATTTGGGGGAGCGGTACAACATTAAGGAGATCGCCTTTGACCGCTGGAATGCTACGCAGATGGTACAGAACTTGGAGGACATGGGCTTTACCGTGGTCCCCTTCGGTCAGGGCTATAAGGATATGTCCCCGCCCTCCAAGGAGCTGTACAAGCTGCTGATGGAGGGCCGCATCAACCACGGCGGCAACCCGGTCTTGAAGTGGATGGCTCAGAATGTGGTCATGCACCAGGACCCGGCTGGGAACATCAAGCCGGACAAGGACAAATCCACAGAAAAAATAGATGGCATCGTGGCAACAATCATGGCCCTCGACCGGGCCATCCGCTGTCAGGATGCCACCTCTGTTTATGACACCAGGGGCCTGCTATTTATCTGACCCGCTGCTAAACAAGCAGTAACAGCCCCTTTTGCCGCTGCCTCAGTAACGACAGACAGAGTGCTGTTGAGTATTTTCACAAGCTCCTTTAGGGGCTGACCTGAGTATGTATCGCTTTTTTCTGTGGAGTCATAGTAGGTAATCCCGTCTTCAATTCTAAGTCTGATCCAACCTGCATTTACAAGGTCATCAATCATTCCGTTAAACTCACCCTCACTCATAAAGCACATATCCTTGGTAATATGGTGACGGTTAATACACGCTTTTACAATATGCGCCCGTAACTGGGGAGCTTTTGTACTGGGTTTCAGCGAATTGCACCTATAGGGCCTCCGAGCTGATTCGGGGAATGTGTATTCCCCTGTGGACTCATCCTGCAAAGCACCTGGAATGAGATCTTTTGCCAGCCAATCGGACACATATTTTTTCTTTGTTACGCCGACTTTTTTCATGTAGCCATTCAAATCCAACATGATGGCTGCCTCCTTCGACAGTGTTCTGCAATATTCTACCACATAGCCATTCGGAAATAAAGACCAAGGAGTGTGATTTCTATGGGCTTTTTCAGCAGTCTGTTCCGTTCGCGGGACGCCCCCCAGAACCGCACCGCCGGGAGCGGCTACACCTTCTACTTCGGCGGCTCCACCTCCGGCAAGGCCGTCACCGAGCGGAGCGCCATGCAGATGACGGCGGTGTATTCCTGCGTCCGCATCTTGGCGGA
>NZ_JAWXXL010000075.1:0-5462 GCF_034334985.1 Acutalibacter intestini
ACCTGACTGCGTATCTGCTTGAGCCCTTCTTTTCCCACTTTCCGCAAATCGATATATTCCATATCCCTATTATATCACTCTTCCTCTCTTTTTCCTAGCTTTTTGAGCGGGAGTAATATTACGGCAAAGCTTACGTCGAGCGAAAAAGCAGCCATCCAGAAGCAGGCTAAGAAAGCCAAGATGACCATGACGGACTACATTATCCAGTGTGCATTGGGCAAAGAAAATTGTCCAGGTGGACGGGTTAGGCGAGATTCTTTCGGAGCTTAAGGCCCAGGGCCGCAACCTCAATCAGCTCGCTACACGGGCGAATATGGGGCGAATCAATGTGATGCAGAGCGAAGAATTGGTGGCAGCGTACATGAAAATCTGCTCGCAGCTTGAGCGAATAACCGGGGAGGTAGAGTGATGGCGACATTTAAGGCACCCCCGCACCATTCGCGGGTGGCGCCTTAAGCACCGTCTTGCTTGCAGATTTTCCGTGATAGCGCACAGCGTTCGCTGGTCAATGGTGAGATGGACGGCGCTCAATCTGTACACTCTGAAGAAAAATCTGACTGCCCAATACGGTACTTAGAATTCTGCGGTATTGCCTTATCGCAATCAGAAATAGAAAGCAAACAATGGGTGCAACGCAAGGCGTTCTAAAATATATGGCCCAGGATTGTAAAACCAGGTGAGGAGATTTGAAATTTGTAACAGGTCACAACTGTATTCCCCAATGCGCTTTTACCGAGATGATGACGGCAAAAAAGTGTTTCTGCAAGACAGACGGGCGGCAGTTTTTTCACTTCGTGCAGTCGTTTCCAGAGGAAGATGACCTCACCCCGCAGGAAGTAAACGCCATCGGTTTGGAATTTGCGGCGAGGGAATTTCCTGATTTTGAAGTGGTGGTAGCCACTCACTTGGATACTGGTCATCTACATAATCACCTAGTGGTGAACTCTGTAAACTGTGTGAATGGCAAAAAGCTGCATCAAAATGCTGCGGACTTGCAGGCACATCGCAACGTGAACGATGAGATGTGTTTGAAACATGGGCTTTCCGTTTTGGAAAAAGCCGAGAGGCATAGCAAGAAAAAGCGCATGAAATCCGGCGAGTATCAGGCTGGCTTCCGCAGTGAGAGTTGGAAATTGGATTTGATCCACGCGATAAACGAGGCGTTAGAGTACGCTTTTGACCGGGAAACCTTCATCATGAATATGGAGCAGGAGGGCTATGAGGTGGTGTGGTCAGACGCCAGAAAGCACATTACCTTCATCACGCCGGAGGGGCGGCGGTGCCGTGATAGCAGTCTACATGATGAAACCTTCCTCAAACAGAACCTGGAAATGCTGTTCACCTTCCGTCAAGTATTTGGGTTTTCACCAGGCAGCGGGGAGCCGGGGGAAGGATGGATGGGAGAGATAGCATATAATGCGGTTGAGTTGGGCCGCTATTTGGAACAGGCTATGGACACACCAGAGCTGCCGCCCATCCCCACATGGTCTGATAGCAGGCAGCGCAGTCGGGAGGCGCTGAAGAAATTGGCCCATGGGCAGAGATTCAGCGGGGAGGATTATAGGTACGACTACAATATGTAGGAACAGTTTGATTCAAAATTTGAGTGGCAAAGCAAAAGAATACAGCAGAAAAATATCTAGACATAGGTCCACAATATGTGGTAGTGTTGGGGTCAGGAAAGGAGGCCGATTTATGGCAAAAAAGAGAGCGAACGGCGAGGGCAACATCCGCAAATGCAAAGACGGTTGCTGGGAGGGCCGCTACACGGCAGGCTATGATCCCGCTACCGGCAAGCGCATCATCAAAAACGTGCTGGGCAAGACCCGGGCAGAGGTCAAGGAAAAGTTGGCTGCGGCAATAGAAGATATCAAAGACCTGAACCTAGCCCGCTCTGACGATTACACGGTAGGTTCATGCTTAAACCAGCTTTCAGATTGTTTGGGACCGTATCTCATGAAGTAAATCCCGAAATCTGTTTCCATTTTCCCTCTTTGAAAAGGTAAACTTCTCCAAAAACTTCAACCTCTTTATCGTGTATATAGAAGTACGCTCCATCTGAAAGGACATATAGTGGGATTTGAAATGTGTCTGGAGCAATAATCTCCTCATAGAGTCTTTTCTCATCAAGTATCAGCTCTCGGTTGTCATTGTAATGCGGGATGATATTGATGTCCGTAATCCCAAGCCCTGGCCGAAAACGCTGAAAATCCGAATCTATACTTTCGCCTGGCAACTCTGGACACACATATACTTTTTCCGCGCAATTCATGCTACCGGCACTTTGCGCAACGATTACGCCGTTGAAATTGGATAACCGCGCCTTCAGCTTGATGTCCTGGAAAAACTGGTTCTGAGTCGGCAGATGCCCTCCGGATAGAAAAATCACGTCACTTTGCTCTATCAACTCATCTAAGAGCATAGCATTTTGACCGTTGACCAAAATGTTTCTCTCAAAATGGATTTTATCTTTATCCAGTGCAGCAATAGTATTATAAAACCAATCCGTTACTTTTTCATTGTTTTCCGGGGTGCTGGAAATGTAAAGCAACTGTTTTGTTGACTTCACTGCATCCTGAAAATGTGTCAAAAACCCCCAGCGATTATCTATTCGTCCCGGGATCCGTAAACCATTTTTATGAATCGTTGCACCAATCTTACTTGTTAAGAATAGTTTCATATGCTTTCTCCTCGTTTTGATTCTGTAAAACTTTGTTAAGTGAAAACGGCTGGAACTTCCTACCCGGAAGTAGCCAGCCGTTTCCGTTTATTTCCGCGTGTGGGTCGGGGTGTGGGTCAGAAGGAGAAAAGATTTGAGGAAATTCCTCGCGCCAAGTCTAAAATCGACCTCAAAAATTGTGCCGCATAACAAAGAATAGGGTCAGCCCCTTTCCCCAGCCATCACTTTATACCCCGCCTCCCACTGCTCCATAGCATCCAGAATAGGCCGCATGGTCTCTCCCAACTCGCTCAGCGCATACTCTACCCGGGGCGGAACCTCTGCATAGACCGTACGGGTGACAAGACCGTCCGACTCCAAAGCCCACAGGGAATCCGTCAGCACCTTCTGGCTGATTTCCTCCAAATTCTTCTGCAATTCGTTGAAGCGCCAGGGGCGCATATGCAGGTTGCGGATAATCAGAAGTTTCCATTTGTTTCCAATGAGCTGGACGGTGGTGGCCACTGGGCACTGGGGGAGTTCTTCTTTGGTCAGCATACGTCAGCCTCCAATACTTTAAAATATCATGTTACACTCCAATTGTATTGTATTAGACCCGCCCTGTCAAGAGGGCGGGTTGCTTTTCACTATACTACCCCACAAAAAAGTGCGTACTTGTGGGCCAGGGAAAAATCGGTATAATGAGAATCACAGGGTGGCAAAAAGCCCTGAATACGTCAACAGTGGTACATACCTGAATCTCTCTTTGCCACAGCGCCGCTACGCTATAAACTTCCTTTAAATTTTTCTCTGCCTTCTTGACGGGGTCGGTTCAAGCTGGTGGGGCCCTATCCTTTCGGTTTTCGTTATTTTGCTTTTGACTTGTGTTTTCCGGTAGTGGGGTTAAGCAATTCCGTTATCTATAGGGTGCATTACGCTGGGGGCATACGGGGAATTGGGAGATGTCCCGGCCAAGTAAAAACCGTGTTTTCATACAAACTCCCCTTCCAGAATCTTTTGAGCCGCCTGTCCTTTTGTAACGCCGTGGTTCATGGCCAGTTTTTCCAAATGCCGGTGGGCCTGGGGTTCATCCATACCGCAGGACTCGATCAGAATCCACTTGGCCCGGTTTACCAGGCGTATTTCCGCCATCTTCTCCTCCAGGGAAAGGGTCCTCTTTTCCACCTGCCGCAGCTTTTCCCGGGCGCTCACCATCCATCGAAGGGCCTGGTCCATGCCGGGCCTGGACAGGGGTTTTCCCAGGGTGAACACCCCGTGTATCGCGGTTCTGGCGTAGGCCTCGCCCCAAAGCTCCGCCCGGACCATCAGTACCACCACCCTTTCCCGGGACCCGCTAATATCCACGGCAAACCCCAGCCCGGCGCCGTCTGGAAGGGGCGAGTTCACCAGCACAAAATCAAAGGCCCTGTCCGCAAGCAGCCCCCGCCCCTGGCTGATGCTTTTGGCAAAGCAGGTGTGGGCCCGGAATACGCCGGGTAAAACCCCCAGCAGCGCCCGATTGAATTTGTCCTGGCCGGATATCACCAGCATATGATAGACCTGCTCTTCCAGTACCATCATCTCCCCTCTTTTGTCAAGGATCACCGCTTGCAGAAGCTTTCCAGCACACAAGCGGGCAGATGCTCCCGGATAAAGGCGCCCTGCCAGGCCAGGCGCTGGGCTTCTGGCAAACATTCCGGCAGCGGGCGGTACCGGGCAAGTACTTCGGGAGGCGCCTTATCCAGGTCTACGTCCGCTGCCATAGGCGGCTCCAGGCCCTGCCGGACGCCGTAAAGGCCCGCCTGTATCATCAGCGCCAAAGCCAGGTACGGGTTGGCCGTTGGGTCTGGGGAGCGCAGCTCGACACGCCGGGATTCCCCAGGGCCGGGGGAAACGCGCACCAGTTGAGAACGGTTCTGGCTGGACCAGGCGATAACCCCGGGGGCTTTATACTGGCCAAACCGCGCGTATGAGCTCTGCGTGGGATTCAGAAAGACCGTCATCTCCGGCGCTTTCTCCAGTATCCCAGCAATGATGGGGCAAAGGTCGCCGCTGTGCTCCAAGCCCACGGACAGACTGATCGGAAAGCCGTTTCCAGGCCGGTCTGGAAGGGGCCTGGGTGAAAAATCCGCCCAGAGGCCGTTGCGCCTTGCCACTGTTTTTACCACGGTCCGAAAGGTCATGGCGTTGTCTGCGGCGGTCAGGGGGTCAGAGTCGCGGAAGTCGATTTCATTCTGGCCCGGCCCTTCTTTGTGGTAGGAGCGCTCTGGCACAATGCCCATCTGTTCCAGGGTCAGGCAAATTTCCCGGCGGATATTCTCCCCCCGGTCCTCGGGGGCAATGTCCATATATCCCGCCTGGTCGTAGGGCTCCAAAGTGGGCTGCCCATTTTGGTCTAGGTTAAATAGGTAGAACTCCTGCTTGGTCCCAAAGGAAAAGCCGCGCCCCAGTTTTTCCGCCGCTTCCACCGCCCTTTGCAGCAGCCGCCGGGTATCGCCGGGAAAATCCCCCCCGCCGGACAGGCTTATGCCGCTGAACATGCGCACCACCCTGCCGTGCTCTGGCCGCCAGGGCAGCACCGCCAGGGTATCGGGGTCCGGGTGCAGCAGCAGGTCTGAACCGGCCTGGTCCCCAAAGCCCGCAATGGAGGAACCGTCAAAGGGAATTCCCTGGGCAAAGGCCCCGGGCAGCTCCCCCGGCAGGATGGAAAGATTCTTCTGCCGGCCAAATACGTCGCAAAAAGCCAGCCGGATAAACTTAATATCCTCTTCCTTTACATACTGTAGGACCTCGCTCTGCGTAT
>NZ_JAWXXL010000076.1:0-5355 GCF_034334985.1 Acutalibacter intestini
AAGCCGTAACCGGCGTGTACCCTAAAAACTGAATAAAGCGAAAGAAGCAGGAAAGGAATCGAATCAAGGGTGGGAACAAACTTGGTCAAGCCCTCGGCCTATTAGTACTGCCAAGCTGAACATGTTACCATGCTTACACACGCAGCCTATCAACCTTGTAGTCTACAAGGGGCCTTACTAGCTTGCGCTATGGGATATCTAATCTTGGAGGCGGCTTCACGCTTAGATGCTTTCAGCGTTTATCCGTTCCACACATAGCTGCCCAGCTGTGCCATTGGCATGACAACTGGTGCGCCAGAGGTGTGTCCATCCCGGTCCTCTCGTACTAAGGACAGCTCTCCTCAAATATCCTGCGCCCACGACAGATAGGGACCGAACTGTCTCACGACGTTCTGAACCCAGCTCGCGTGCCACTTTAATCGGCGAACAGCCGAACCCTTGGGACCGAATACAGCCCCAGGATGTGACGAGCCGACATCGAGGTGCCAAACCTCCCCGTCGATGTGAACTCTTGGGGGAGATCAGCCTGTTATCCCCAGGGTAGCTTTTATCCGTTGAGCGACGGCAATTCCACTCTCTACCGCCGGATCACTAACTCCAACTTTCGTTACTGCTCGGACCGTCATCCTCGCAGTTAGGCCAGCTTATGCGTTTACACTCAATAGCACGGTTTCCATCCGTGCCGAGCTGACCTTTGAGCGCCTCCGTTACTCTTTTGGAGGCGACCGCCCCAGTCAAACTGCCCACCTAACAATGTCCCCCGGCCAGATTCATGGCCGCAGGTTAGAATTCCAACAATCTAAGGGTGGTATCCCAAGGGTGGCTCCCTACAAGCTAGCGCCCGTAGTTCGCTGCCTCCCACCTATCCTGTACATAAATTATCGAAACCCAATATTAAGCTACAGTAAAGCTCCATGGGGTCTTTCCGTCTTGTCGCGGGTAACCGGCATCTTCACCGGTACTACAATTTCGCCGGGCGGGTAATTGAGACAGTGCCCAGATCGTTACACCATTCGTGCGGGTCGGAACTTACCCGACAAGGAATTTCGCTACCTTAGGACCGTTATAGTTACGGCCGCCGTTTACTGGGGCTTCAATTCAATGCTTGCACATCTCCTCTTAACCTTCCAGCACCGGGCAGGTGTCAGCCCCTATACTTCATCTTTCGATTTAGCAGAGACCTGTGTTTTTGATAAACAGTCGCCTGGGCCTATTCTCTGCGGCCACATCTCTGTGGCATCCCTTCTTCCGAAGTTACGGGATCAACTTGCCGAGTTCCTTAACTACCCTTCTCCCGTTGGCCTTAGAATCCTCTTCCTATCTACCTGTGTCGGTTTGCGGTACGGGCGCCTTAGATATACACAAGACTTTTCTCGCCCCCGTCCATGCACGCTTCCCTACTATTAGTTCGGTCCCTTACGCCCGGGGCAACCATCGCCCGGGTCGTGCACTTCCAGGGTGTCCTCTTGCTTAAATCTTTCGGCGGCTACGGAATGTCCACCGTATGTGCATCGGCTACGCCTCTCGGCCTCACCTTAGCTCCCGGCTAACTTGGAGCGGACGAACCTTCCTCCAAAAACCTTAGACTTTCGGCCAATATGATTCTCACATATTTCTCGCTACTCATTCCGGCATTCTCACTCGTATAAAGTCCACCACCGCTTCCGCTATGACTTCACCCCTTATACGACGCTCTCCTACCATTCGTAACCGTTCTTCATATCTTCACTTTAGCTAAAGAAAATTTAACTCGCTTTGCTGGTCTATTTTTTCTTCCGCCTTACTGAATACATGAAGAACGATTACGAATCCCAAGCTTCGGTGTACACTTTAGCCCCGTTAAATTTTCGGCGCAGGGCCACTCGACCAGTGAGCTATTACGCACTCTTTTAATGAATGGCTGCTTCTGAGCCAACATCCTGGTTGTCTGTGCAACCCCACATCCTTTTCCACTGAAGTGTACTTTGGGACCTTAGCTGTGGGTCTGGGCTGTTTCCCTTTCGACAATGAAACTTATCTCCCACTGTCTGACTCCTGTACATCAATTATCCGGCATTCAGAGTTTGATAGGCTTCGGTACCCTCTCGGGCCCTAGGCCATTCAGTGCTTTACCTCCGGTAATCTAATACAAGGCTAGTCCTAAAACTATTTCGGAGAGAACCAGCTATCTCCGGGTTCGATTGGAATTTCTCCGCTACCCACACCTCATCCGCTACCATTTCAACGGGAGTCGGTTCGGTCCTCCATGGAGTTTTACCTCCACTTCAACCTGGACATGGGTAGGTCACCCGGTTTCGGGTCGAATACAACTGACTTCATGCGCCCTATTCAGACTCGCTCTCGCTACGGCTTCAGACCATAAGTCCTTAACCTTGCCAGTTACATTCACTCGCCGGACCATTCTACAAAAGGTACCCGATCACCCTTTGACGGGCTCTCGGTGCTTGTAAGCACAAGGTTTCAGGTTCTATTTCACTCCCCTCCCGGGGTGCTTTTCACCTTTCCTTCACAGTACTTTCCACTATCGGTCACCAGGTAGTATTTAGGCTTGGAGGGTGGTCCCCCCGTCTTCCCACCGGGTTCCACGTGCCCGGCGGTACTCTGGATACAGCTAGCTTATTTCACCTTTCGTCTACGTGACTCTCACACTGTTTTGTCAGCCTTCCCATGCTGTTCGACTAGGTTCCATAATACACATTGCTGTCCAAACCCCAAAGGTATTACTACCTCTGGTTTGGCCTCTTCCGCGTTCGCTCGCCACTACTAGCGGAATCTCGGTTGATTTCTCTTCCTCGCCCTACTTAGATGTTTCAGTTCAGGCGGTTCCCCTCATAGGGCTATGTATTCACCCTATGATGACTGGACATGACTCCAGCCGGATTGCTCCATTCGGAAATCCACGGCTCAATGCCTACTTACGGCTCCCCGTGGCTTATCGCAGTTAATCGCGTCCTTCTTCGGCTCCTGGTGCCAAGGCATTCCCCTTGCGCTCTTTGTAGCTTGACCATGTGTTCTCATAAAGATTTGCTTTGAATAAGCTTTTCTTTACCCTTTAGAAATTGCAGTTTCTACCTTCAACAAGCCTGTTAAGACTTATCTCTAGTTAAAACTCTCGATTTCTGTCTGCTTTGCTTTATTCAGTTTTCAAGGTACAACTGCCCTTTCGGGCTGGTGGGCTCAAGTGGACTCGAACCACCGACCTCACGGTTATCAGCCGTGTGCTCTAACCAGCTGAGCTATGAGCCCATAAGATTGACTGCGTCAACTTACCAAGTTTGACTTCAAGGCTTCCGCCTCGATTCCCTTTGGAAACCGTCAAACTTTTGGCTGCCATGCAACCCTCTGTTTTCGCTTTCCTCTGGTCTTATCTCACTTCTTGCCGGCTTGTCGGCATATCCACTCTTGCCCTTGGTGGAGATGAACGGGTTCGAACCGATGACCCCCTGCTTGCAAAGCAGGTGCTCTCCCAGCTGAGCTACACCCCCATATTGAAAGGTGTCCCTTTCTTCTCCTTTTGAGAACCTCTTAGGGCCCTCAAAATTAAACAACGATTAGAAGCTTTCCCCGTGCCCGACCTAGGATATCTAAACTTATTATTCATAAGTTTGGTTCTCCATAGAAAGGAGGTGATCCAGCCGCACCTTCCGATACGGCTACCTTGTTACGACTTCACCCCAGTCGCCAATCCTACCTTCGGCAGCGCCCTCCTTGCGGTTAGGCTACTGACTTCGGGCATTACCGGCTCCCATGGTGTGACGGGCGGTGTGTACAAGGCCCGGGAACGTATTCACCGCGGCATGCTGATCCGCGATTACTAGCAATTCCAACTTCACGCAGGCGGGTTGCAGCCTACGATCCGAACTGAGACCGTTTTTGGGGTTTTGCTCTGCCTCGCGGCTTTGCTTCCCTCTGTTAACGGCCATTGTAGTACGTGTGAGGCCCAGGTCATAAGGGGCATGATGATTTGACATCATCCCCACCTTCCTCCGTTTTGTCAACGGCGGTCCGGCTAGAGTGCTCTTGCGTAGCAACTAACCGTAAGGGTTGCGCTCGTTGCGGGACTTAACCCAACATCTCACGACACGAGCTGACGACAACCATGCACCACCTGTCTCCGCTTTCCCCGAAGGGCACCTAACGTATCTCTACCTCGTTAGCGGGATGTCAAGACCTGGTAAGGTTCTTCGCGTTGCATCGAATTAATCCACATACTCCACTGCTTGTGCGGGCCCCCGTCAATTCCTTTGAGTTTCAGCCTTGCGGCCGTACTCCCCAGGTGGATTACTTATTGTGTTAACTCCGGCACGGATGGGGTCAGTCCACCCACACCTAGTAATCATCGTTTACAGCGTGGACTACCAGGGTATCTAATCCTGTTTGCTACCCACGCTTTCGTGCCTCAGCGTCAGTTAAAGCCCAGTAGGCCGCCTTCGCCACTGGTGTTCCTCCCGATCTCTACGCATTTCACCGCTACACCGGGAATTCCGCCTACCTCTACTTCACTCAAGACTTACAGTTTCAAAAGCAGTTTATGGGTTAAGCCCATAGATTTCACTTCTGACTTGCAAGCCCGCCTACGCACCCTTTACACCCAGTAAATCCGGACAACGCTTGCTCCCTACGTATTACCGCGGCTGCTGGCACGTAGTTAGCCGGAGCTTCCTCCTCTGCTACCGTCATTATCTTCACAGAGGACAGAGGTTTACAATCCGAAAACCGTCTTCCCTCACGCGGCGTTGCTGGTTCAGGGTTTCCCCCATTGACCAATATCCCTCACTGCTGCCTCCCGTAGGAGTCTGGGCCGTGTCTCAGTCCCAATGTGGCCGTTCAACCTCTCAGTCCGGCTACCGATCGTCGGCTTGGTGGGCCGTTACCCCGCCAACTACCTAATCGGACGCGAGCCCATCTTTCAGCGGATTGCTCCTTTGATCATCAAACCATGCGGTTCGATCATATCATGCGGTATTAGCGTTCGTTTCCAAACGTTATCCCCCTCTGAAAGGCAGGTTGCTCACGCGTTACTCACCCGTCCGCCACTAAGCTAAACAAGAATCAATAGCAAGCTAAATCATCAGCGTTTAACTTCGTTCGACTTGCATGTGTTAGGCACGCCGCCAGCGTTCGTCCTGAGCCAGGATCAAACTCTCTAAAATATGGTATCTAAACGCCTTTCGGCCTTTAAATCTATCTTAGAGCTTTCTTAGCTCATTCGAAGCACTTGGCTTCTCTACAGATTTCTTCAGGTTCTGCTTCCTGTTTCCTTCTTAAAGGAGTCTCTCAACTCTTTCAAGAATTCACGGGTTCTTTCTTCTTCTCGTTGTTTAATTTTCAAGGTCCTATCTCTCTTTGCGGTCC
>NZ_JAWXXL010000077.1:0-5108 GCF_034334985.1 Acutalibacter intestini
GTTTCTCTGGTAAAGACCGCCGAGGGCGCCATGCAGGAGATCCAGGACATGCTCAACCGCATGGACTACCTGGCCACCCAGTCTGCCAACGGCACCTATGACAATGATGTTGACCGCAAGAACCTGCAGAAGGAAGTGGATGCTCTCCGGAGTGAAATCAACCGTATTGCTGACTCCGCCAACTTCAACGGCATTAAACTGCTGGACGGTTCTTTGGCTGGCAGTAATACCACCATGGCTACCACGTCCACCTCTTTGGTGACTGAAGACCACATGCAGCTCCATGAAGCGGGCAAGGAAGAACAGGAACCCAGCTTTACCATTGATTTCTCCCAGATCTTTGATCAGTTGAAGGCGTCTGCCACACTTGCATCTGGCGCCACCTTTAGCATCAACGTAAAAGTCGGCGGTCAGATAATTGGGGTTACCGTTACCGCTTCTGTAACCGGCTCTATTGCGGCTGGCGCACTGATTAGCGCCAGCAAAGTGAGCTTCAGCCTTGGTACAGCTACACAGACTATCAACAATGTCGACTTTACAGCTAGCTGCGCATCCAGTGGTAAAATTACTTTCACCTTTAAGGCATCGGGAAGCAATAACACTGCCGGCGTCCCAGACTTTGAGTCCTCTATGGACGTTACGATTGAAGCCAGTGGCGCAGCCCTTGGAACCAAGTACTTTACCAACTGCAAGACCCAGAATGTGCAGGATGGTGTTGCGAAGACTGCTGACCAGATGGCCCATACCCAGTTTAAGCTGACAGCAGACATTGTGAATTCTATGATTAATGGAGATTCCATGACGATTGGTAATCAGACATTCACAGTGGATGTAGAGAAGAATGTTGCCAGCAGCACCGGTACTGTAATCGGTGTGAAGGATCTGCTGGGTTCTGATGGCAAGATTGACGCCGCCAAGTTGAACCAGGTTGCGGATGCTATTACCCGCTTGGGTTCTGGCAATGATACTTTCCATATTGGCGCTGGCGCTGATAATGTCATCAACCTGCATGAAAAGGCCAGCTACTATGATTCTTCTAACGAAGACACTTGGCTGAACAGTAAGAGCAAGCTGGACGAAGTGGTGAAGATGAGCTCCGGCGGCGCTGCAGGCAGCACCCTGACCCTACAGATTGGCGACACCAGCGACAAGTTCAACCAGTTGGACGTTGTGATCGGCAATATGCACACCAGTGCTCTGGGCATTGACAGTGTTGACATCAGCAATCCCATTGGCGCAGCCGCAGCTATTGAGAAAATTCGCGATGCTATCAACACTGTTTCCGGTGTCCGCGGCGATCTGGGCGCTGTCCAGAACCGTCTGGAGCACACCGCTAACAACCTGAGCGTCATGGCTGAGAACATCCAGGACGCCGAGTCCACCATCCGCGACACCGACGTGGCCGAAGAGATGATGGCTTACACCAAGAACAACATCCTCATTCAGTCCGCACAGGCTATGCTGGCCCAGGCCAACGCAGTGCCCCAGGGTGTTCTGCAGCTGTTAGGCTAATCTTTATAATTGAATTAGCATTACAGGCAGAGTGTTGTTCTATAAGTAAATCCCATGCACGAAACGAGGGGGCGGGCATGTGCCCGTTCCCTTTTTGTGTGGGGATGCTGAAAGGGTATCGAAGGATGAAAGCGATTGAGATAGCGCAGCGTTTGGCGCAGTTGAACGAGACAGAGGACGCGTTGAAGGCGTACAAGGTGGCTCTGACGGAGGAGCCGGACCCTACCACGAAAATGGAGGCGGCGGCCTACATTTTACAGTTCGGCAAGGGCGATGATTATAAGATTTCATACACTTTTTTTCGAGATTTATACAACCAGGGCGTTTTTCAGGATAATATTCTGGAGATTATGGACGAGGCCTTTTTCCAGCCTAATTTGCGGATTTTGAAGTCCCGTTATGAGCGCAACTGTAAGTATTTGGCTAAGTATCCCTATGTTTTCCGCAATGATTTTCCTAAATTTGAGGATTTACCTTTGCAATTTTATCCCTATGACGATAACAGCTACACGCCCTATGATGTAGAAGGGCGGCACTTCGGTGATTATGTCAATTTTCGGGATACGGTTATCAAGCACTACTTCTTTAAGAATTTAGATGACCCCATCTTCGTGGAAGATGTTTATTCGCAATATGAGTTAGAGTATCTCCGGGACAACGTGCGCAAAAGCGAGGACGTGGCCCGGGAAAACCATGTATATTTATACTACAGCAGCTGGGCGGTTTTTTGCTCTTATCTGGCCTGTTTGAACTTGAAACCGCTGCTGGACAGCCGGAAGTTTGTATTCCTTTTTGAGGATGAGAAAGGCAGATATCCCATTGATTTTAATGCTGAGTTTGGTATTGATTACAGTCAGTACACTTTGCAGCCCGTACGCATTCGGGAGGTCAATAAGCTGATTTGGCACACACAGCTTTCCACCCATAATGGCGGCGACTTTTTCAACGAAATTTTCGATGCCCACCCGAACCTGTTGGTGCTACCCTCCATGATGATGTATAACGTAGAGGAAACCATTCGGAAATGCCGGGAAATATTTGAACAGTTCAAGTCGCTGAAAGAGGCTCTGCAAAATGTAGCGGACTGGTCCCCGCAGACGATAGAGGAAATGTACAGGATGCGTGACCGTACGGACAAGGACATAATGGTTGCAGTTTTCCTTAACAGTGAGATGGCAACAGCGGGATGGGACAGGGCGTCCAGGATTGTGCCCGCTGTGTTCTTCCAGCCCCACTTCCATAACATTATATATTCTTTGAATGTGGATGACAAAAACCGCGCTGTACTTCATGCGGGCAACTATGAACAGGTGAAGCACTCGCCTGTTTTCCAGGGGTTTAAATACATAAAAACCTTTACGCCGATGCGCCGTTTTACGACCAGCCATGGGGCTACAGTTGCGTTCATGTATGCTTCATCGTTGGCAAGCCAGGAAAATGCAGAAGAAAAAAAGAGTGTGGTCAGCGATGCGGTTTCAGAGCGCGTGTTCAATCGCAGCTTTATGATAGACCCAGATGACAGGCTCTACCATGACAGCATACTGGTACGCTTTGAGGATGGAAAACTGAACCCAAAAGCAACCTTTACTGCGTTGGCCGAATTTGTGGACTTGCCCTATACGCAGAGCATGACTTACTGCTCAGAAAATGGGAAGGCCCTGGATTATTATGGCTACATTGCGGATGGCTTTGATACGAAACCGGTCTATAAAACATATGATGAGTATGTCAATGACAGCGAGCGGAAATTCATTGAATATTTCCTGCGGGATGCCTACGCTTTTTATGGATATGATTTTCAATATTATGATGGGAGTCCAGTGGATGAGCCGCAGATAGAAAAATGGATTTTGAGTTTTTCCACAGTAGATCATTATATCCGCGAGACGCGGAAAGTGGTATTTGACGAAGTGAAATTGACAAACAGCGGCGAGCCTTTGGAGGACAGCTTCCAAGAAAGCGTGCGCGGGCAATTGTTAGACAAGCATATGCAGACATTCTATGAAAATCGGCTGCGTAATGCAAAAATACTATTTGATGGCTTACAATTTGTAAACAAACATGGGCAACTACTTTATATGATGCCGAAGCTGGAACTAGACCATGAGCTGCTGGAACAGCCGCTGTACCACTGAGGAGGTAAACACAAATGGGAAAAGGAACGGTTTACTTCTTTACGGGCCTGGCGGGGGCAGGGAAAACCACCATTGGCGGCATGTTTTATGAGAGGCTGAAAGCCATCAGGCCAGAGGCGGTGTTGATTGACGGGGATAAAAACCGGGATAAAACCAACGCCCGGACCCCCCGGGACTACTCCACAGAAGCCCGGCGGGCTGGCGCGAAAAGTGTGCTAAAGCGGTGCGGGGAGTTTGCAGAGCAGGGCATTGACGCTGTGTACTGTGGCATCGGCATGTATGCGGATGTGCGGGCCTGGTGCCGGGAGAACATCGAAAATTACCGGGAAATCTACATAAAAGTGTCTATGGAAACGCTGTATAGGCGCAACCAGAAGGGGCTTTATTCCCCTGGCATGAAACAAGTGGTGGGGGTGGATTTGCCTTGGGATGAGCCGGATTGTTCCGATGTGGTCATTGAAAACGACCGGGAGGAAGCCCCAGCGGTTCTTGTGGACAGGCTGTTCAGGGAATTCGGTTTGGAGGAAAGCCTATGAATATCGCGCTGATTATCGCGGGCGGCAAGGGCCAGCGGATGCAGCAGGAAATCCCCAAGCAGTTCTTGAATGTAAATGACAAGCCGGTGATGATTTATACACTAGAGGCTTTCCAGTCCCATCCGGATATTGACAGAATTGGCGTGGTATGTGTGGACGGCTGGCACGATATTCTGCGGGCCTATGCAAGGCAGTACAAAATTGACAAGCTGGAGTGGGTGGTTTCCGGTGGGGAAAACGGGCAGGCTTCTATTCGTAACGGCGTGTTCCATGCAGAGCAGTTATATGGTGATCAGGACATACTTTTAGTTCATGACGCCATAAGGCCGATGGTTTCCCACGAGATCATTTCGGACTGCATTGTCCAGTGTAAAAAGCATGGCTCTGCGGTTTCCATTGTGCCCTGCAACACAGTGGTCCTGCGTCGGACAAGGGAGCAGACCTCGTCTGAGGTGGTTCCCCGTGAAAGGCTGGCGTTAACCCAGACCCCCCAGGCATTTCCAATAAAAAAGCTGGCAGACGCTCACCGGAAGGCCCTGGAAGCAGGGATTTTGAACTCCATTGCCAGCTGTACGCTCATGGTGGAGTTGGGGGAATCCGTGCACTTTTCCATTGGAGCGGAGACAAATATAAAATTGACTACGCCAGATGATTTGAAGATTTTCAAGGCCCTGTTGGCGTTGAGGGAGTGACCATGGATTTGATGGAAAATCAGGCGTACATAAATTCCCTGAAGGCAATAAGCCGGCTGGACTTCCTTAGCGGAAAGACACTCCTTATTTCAGGGGCAACCGGGATGCTGGGAAGCTGTCTGGCAGACGCCGTTATGGTGTGGAACCGGCAGCAGGCAGAACCATGCAGGGTGGTGGCAGTTGGGCGCAATTTGGAAAAGGCGCGGGAAAGATTTGAGCCATTCTGGAATAAT
>NZ_JAWXXL010000078.1:0-4727 GCF_034334985.1 Acutalibacter intestini
GCCGCTACCAATATCATCCTGCCGCTCACCTCCATCCTGTTGGCCCTGGGCATGATGATCGGTGACGGAACGGCGTCTTACATGAGTCTGAATCTGGGAAAGGGCTGTAACGAGGACGCGGCGCAAGGTGTGGGGAATGCAGTTACTTTGACGGTTGGCGTCAGTGTGTTTCTGCTGGTTCTCTTTGAGCTGTTTTTGGAGCCGCTCTGCCATCTGTTCGGGGCCACGGAGGGAAATCTGCCCTATGCGCTGGAATACGGGAGCATCATCGTGCTTGGTTTCCCCTTTGCCATGATCGACGGCGCGTTCGGCAGCATCATCCGGGCGGATGGCCGACCGAAGGTGAGCATGGTCGGTCTGCTGATCGGCTGTATCACCAACATCATTCTGGACCCCATCTTCATCTTTGTGTGCCATTGGGGGGCAAGGGCGCGGCCTGGGCCACCATCATCGGCCAGATTTTGAACGCCGTCTACTTTGTTGCGTGTATGCTGCGCTTTAAGACCATTGAGATAAAAAAGCAGCACATGATCCCGAAGTGGAGCGTTATCAAACGGATTTTGACCCTTGGCACATCCAGCTTTATTTCTCAGGTCGCCTCGGTATTTGTCATTGCGGTCATGAACAATTCCCTGGTGAAATACGGGGCCATGTCCAAGTACGGAGCCGACATCCCTCTGGCAGCGCTGGGCATCACCATGAAAGTCAGCCAACTGATCACCGGCATCGCCTTGGGTATTGCCACCGGCATCCAGCCTATTTTTGGATTCAACTACGGCAGCGGCCAGTACGACCGGGTGAAGAAAACCTACAAGCTAGCCCTGACGAGCTGCACCTTGATTTTGGTGGCGGCCTTCTTCATCTTCCAATTCTGTCCGGAGTATATCATCAACCTGTTTGGGCAGGAGTCGGACCTGTACATGGAGTTTGCGGTGAAGTGCTTCCGGGTGTATCTGCTGGCCTGCTTCATGATCGGCGCGGGCGCTGTGACCGGCATCTTCTTTCAAGCCATCGGAAAGCCTGTTCCCGCCGCGCTGCTCTCCCTGTCCCGGCAGATCATTTTCCTGATTCCCGCTATGCTGCTCTTTGGATACCTGTGGGGCGTGGAGGGTATCCTGTGGGCCGGGCCTGTTGGCGATGGACTGTCCGGCGTGATCTCTTTGATCACTTTAGGCGCTTTCTGGAAAAAGATTTTCAATAAAGAGGTGGCGGAAAAATGAAAAAATGTGTGATTACCATCAGCCGTCAGTGCGGCAGCGGGGGCCATACCATTGGAAAAACTGTGGCGGAACGGCTGGGCGTTCCCTTCTACGACAAAAAGCTGGTGCAGATCGTGGCGGAACGCAGCGGGCTGTCCGCCGAGACGGTGGGTTGGGAGGGGGAATACTCCTCCGCCAGCAGCCTGTTCACCAGCGTTTCATCGCGGGGCTACTCGGCCTATAACGCCAATCAGAGAGGGAATATGGCCCTGCCGGATCAGATCAACGCCTATCAGACCGAGCTCATCAAGGAACTGGCGGAGAAGGAGTCCTGCGTCATCGTAGGGCGGTGCGCCGACTACATCCTGCAAGGGCGGGAGGACTGCTTCCGCGTTTTTATCACCGGCGCACTGCCTGACCGGGCCAACCGTGTCATCGCAGAGCATGGGGTTGCCCTTGACGCTGCCAGAAGCCATGTGAAGGAACGGGACAGAAAGCGTTCCAGCTACTACAGGCATATCACCGATCAGGCGTGGGGGATGGCGGCAAATTATGACCTCTGTCTGAACAGCAGCAAGCTGGGGATCGACCGCTGTGTGGAATTGATTCTTGCATCAGTCGGTATGGGGACGGACCATGTATGAGGAAGGGGAACGCCAGCGCAGTGTGCTTTTTCGCATCTGCAAAGACGGTGATCTTTATTCCATTCCCATTCAATGTATTACATGGGTAGAACCTCTGGTAGGAAGGCAAACCGCAGTAAAAATCCAAGGTAATGCAGAGAATGAACAGTATATGCTCTTTTTCGACATCTTGGGCAGCGGTAAACTTCTGACGCTGGAGAAAAACACTATCCCCATCGTGGCAAATGGAGAGTGCCTCGTCAATGTTTCGATTGAAGCGAAACACCCTATGTTCTATTTTGCGAGGTACAACCCGCAGACCGTCATGAACAAACCAACGATTACTAATGTAACCCTGCCGAGCAGAGCAAAACTGTTCAAAGAGTCTGTATGCTACGCCAGTACCCAGGGCCTCTGGTCCGTTTTTGTAGGGACCGGCTTGCTGTTTGGCGAATCTGTGGCGGATGGCTCCTGGGGCTATCTTGATACCCAGCAGACAACTGGGGCCATCACGCGGTTTCAGCGTCTGCTGGCCGAATGCCGCGCCGGGAACATCGACCTCTCATCACCAAGTCGATCTCCCGGTTTGCCCGGAACACGGTGGTGCTGCTCCAGACCGTCCGGGAGCTGAAAGCTATGGGGTGGATGTGTACTATGAGGAGCAGAACATCCACTCCATGAGCACGGATGGGAAACTGATGCTCACCATTTTGGCGTCCTACGCCCAGGAGGAGAGCCTCTCCGCCAGCGAGAACCAGAAGTGGCGCATCAAGAAAAACTTCGAGGATGGCAAGCCCTGGTCGGGACAGATTTTGAGGTATCGGTACGAAAACGGCGTTTACATCGTCAAGCCGGATGAGGCAGAGATCGTGCGGGAGATTTTCGCCGATTACCTCTCCGGCATGGGCGTTGAGGCCATTATGAAAAAGCTGAACGCCGAGGGCAGGACTACTCGTAACGGACATCTCTGGGGGCGCTCCTGTGTGCGGAAGGTGCTGGGCAATTACTCCTACACCGGCAGCCTGCTCCTCCAGACCACATTCCGGGAGAACCACATCACGAAAAAGGCGCTCCCCAACCGTGGTGAGCTGCCCATGTACCATGCGGAGAACACATATGAGGCCATCGTCAGCATGGAAGACTACCAAGCGGTGCAGGCGGGAGTAAGCCCTTCTTCCGTGAAAAAATATTTCGCCATGATTTATGGCTGCCCCATATCGGAATATATCAGGCGAAAGCGGATGGAATACGCCTGTGCCCTGCTTAAGGACACGGACCAGAGCAGGGCGGATATTGCGGAGCAGACCGGTTATGCGCACCAGGGAAAGTTTGGCGCAGCTTTCAAAAAGTGTATGGGGCAGTCACCGCTTGAGTACGGGGTAACCGCATATGGAAACAGGAAACAAATACAGGAGAAAAGGGACAATGAGAGATTTATAGGGCGCAAAGGGTTCGGTTAAGCATAAGGCATTTCACCCATAAATTTACGCAAGGAGTAAAGCCAATAATCAAATCAATTAATCAATTAACAGCAATGATATATGGAAGAATATCCTGATTTTGTCCAGACCTGCGGACTGGGAAGCGTTACGGGAATAGGCGGGGCCAACTGCCGCCACAGCTATTGGCCATTTATTGAAGGGGTAAGCCAGCGCACTTACACGGACGAAGAGCTGGAGGAGATCGACCCGCCGCCCTTTTCGTTTGAGGGCAAAACCTACACCCAGTACGAGGCCACCCAGAAGCAGCGGCAGATCGAGCGGACCATCCGCCGGCTGAAGCGGGAGCGGGCGGCATACCGGGCGGCGGGATTGAAGGGAGAGGAAACAGCGGCTTCGGCCCGCATCCGGCGGCTGGATGAAGAGTATCGGGCGTTCAGTAAGGCGGCAGGCCTGCCACAGCAGCGGGAAAGGATGAATGTGGCGTATACATACGACGCCCGTGCCACGGCCAAAGCGGAGGTCGCGAAGGTTAGGCATGAGTCAGAAGCGGAAGCCGTGAAATCCAAGCATGAGGCAGAAGCATCTATAAGAGAAGCCATCCGCCAGGGGGACTACCCGCTGAACATCAACCCGGAAAAGCAAGCCCGACATATGGCGGGCACGGCAACGCCGGGGCGCAGCGTGATTACTATTTCCCAGGAAGAATTGCAAGAGATCATCTATATGCAGGCAGGGCATGGAAAGATACACTTGGATAAAAATGGAAACTGGGATAAAAAAGAACTAATCAATGCAAAAAGAGAAATCGGCTATACAATCAACCGAGATTTTGATATAATAAAAACAACCAAGGCAAAAATTCATTATAGTAAAACGGGTGTCCATGTCGTTCCGTATTCTGGGAGGTAATAGTTGTGAAGATACAAAATCCTGATATTTATATTGGAAAGATAATTAAGGTGTATTTTTTGGATAAGAGTAAACCAATCATTGGAGAATATGATGGTTATACACCTGAATATGATGATCCAGAAAACAGAGCAAATATTGGGGTGACTCTTGTTGGAGAGACAACTTGGGGGTACGAATTGTATGAGGACGAAATCGAGCGCATAGAAATCCTAGGAAATATAAAATAGGAGGCAGCTATGGACACACTACAAATCGCGTATAAAATTCTGTACAGCCTGGAGCACAAAGAAAAGGCGGAGTATATGGGGGCGCTGATCGGCCCCGAAAAGCTGGGCGTGCCAAAGGAGAAATGGCTGGAAGTGGTCCGCCTGATGATGGAAGAAAGATACATCGCCGGGGTGGCGATTCAAAGAGATATCGTAGGCGGCTGGCTGGTGGATATCAAAAATATTCATATTACATTAAAGGGCGCGGAATACTTAAGGGACAACAGCGCTATGCGGAAATTTTCAAGGATTTCCACGGATGTAATCAGCATCATAAAGCCATGA
>NZ_JAWXXL010000079.1:0-4672 GCF_034334985.1 Acutalibacter intestini
GTGGAAGATATTTCCCACAAAATCCAGTCATTTATGCGCAGATTACAGCATCATCCCTCTGCCGTTTCCAGTTTCTTCCTTCATCCTTCACTTTCCTATCTTTGCACGCAGAAGTAATACCCCGCCCCGGCGGAGACCGCGCCCCAAATGGCCGCGCCTGCGCCATTGCCGATGTCGCCCATGAGCATAAAGGCAGTGCTGGCCAGGCCCCGGCGCTCGTTGGGCACGGCAAGCATGACTTCCACCTGCAAAAGCTGGGTGACAGCCGTGATGCCCACACCCACTAGCACGGCGGAAAGCTTCATCAACGCCAGGTTATAGGCGAAGGCGATGAGCCCGGTGCCAAGCCCGCACAGGATAATGCCGAACAGGATGCAGGTGCGCTTGGGCACATTGGCAATCACCCGGCCCACGGTCAGGCGGGCAGCGATGACCGCCAGGTTGTTCACCAGAAAATAGAGACTGATTTGTTCAATGCCTCTCTCCAGGCCGCAGGGGGTGAGGAAGCTCATGATGGAGGAGTTGCCAATGTAGATGAACAGGCTTATCATGGAGGGCAGCAGCACCAAGGTCAGGAAAACCTTGTCTAAGCGCAGGCCGGTTTTGGGCTTGGATTCGCCCTTTTCCGGCTGGGCGGGCCGCTGGTAGTGTTCTTTGATGGGCAGGGCTAGGGCAAAGGCGATAAAGCCCATAATCACCGCCGACCAGAACATGGCCTCTGGGCCGAGGTTGTTGTAGATGGCAAGGCCGATAGCTGGTGTCGCCGCAAACACCAGCGAGCTGCTGATGCCGAAGAAGCCCATGGCGTCCACCAGCAGGTCCTCTGGGGAGATGTCGGCCACCATGGTGGGCGGCACTGGGAAGAAGATGCCCTGGGTAAAGCCGTGGATCACCCGCAGGGCAACAGGACGTTCAAGTCCTTGGTGAAACAGAAGGCCAGGGCGTTCAGGGCATAGAGCCCGCTGCCGATGACCAGCAGTTTTTTGCGGCCTATCCGGTCGATCAGCGGCGCAACGATGATACGGGTGGCCATGCCCAGCAGGGTCAGGCCGGTCATCATCATGCCGGTGAGGGCGTTGGTGCCGCCCAGGTCCAGCACATAGACCGGCAGAAGCGAAATGAAGATGCTGTTGGTGTAGGACGCAATGGAACAGACCAGCAGCACCAGGATAAAGTCCCGGTTCCACAAGCGCCGGGAAAACATTTTTGAAAACATAGAGTGTATCCATCCTTTCCCGTCCTCTGTTTTCCTCATTATAACAGCGTGAGTGGAAAGAATTGAATACTTAGTTTCTGTGGCATGGTATGCCTCAAAAGCATATAAAGATTTTGAAGAAACCCTTGACATGGAGTGCGCTTCATGTGTTATGATGCAGGCGGAACACATCTACTCAAAAAGGAGCCGCTTATGAAAGTGTTATTTATCGGCAACAGCCACACCTTTGTCCACTATGTGCCCGCCCGGGTCAAGGCGTTTTGTGAAAGCCACGGAAGCCCCATCGAGCCGGTGATGCTCACCCACCCTGGCATGGGCCTGGACTGGCACCTGGGGCAGTCCCAGACTTACTTTAACCTCATGTGCGGCGGGTATGACGCTGTTATTTTGCAGCACAACGCCCATCCGTTTCCCGGAAAAGATTCCCTGCTGGAAGCCGGGGAGAAAATGGCGGCGTTGGTGCCAAAAGGTACAAAAATTTACCTGTACATGACCTGGAGTGAGAAGAACAATCCCCAGGGCCAAGCAGTTATGAGCGAGGCTTACGAGGCCCTGGCAGAGAAGACCGGCGCGGCTGTCTGCCCAGTTGGGTGTGTCTGGTGGCAGGTGGCAAGCACCCATCCGGACGAGGAACTTTACTTTGCCGATGGCGAACACAGCTCTGTATTAGGAGCTTGCCTCTCGGCAGCGGTGATCGGGCGCACGCTGTTAGGGCTGGAGACCACGCCTGAAAACTGCTATGCAGACGCGAAGGAGTTAGAACGGCTGGAGTTGGATTCCCGAATGATTGATCTGGTCATGCGAGATGGAGGGTTGGAGATGGCATGAGCACAGTCATCTTGTGAGCTTTCCTATTCTTTCTGCTGTATTCCATTCTTCAATTGGATAGTTCCCTATACCCGCCATGATGACAGGAGGCGCCTGCCACCGATAGGGCACAAAGGCTCCCTGGCGGCAGGTGTTTTCTGTCACATTTTCTTCAGGTGAAAAAGTAAACTGCTTTTACCGCCCTTGGCGCGGCAGCGCTGCTCCGTGTCTAACAGTTCTGCTTTCCTCAGATCCTGTAAGGCCCTGCGCACCGTTGACTGCGACAATTTCAATTCTCTGGCGATAGTAGAAATGGCAGGCCAACACTCACCATCCCGATTTGCCCTGTCTGCCAGATAGATATAAACGGCCACGGCCCTGTGCTGCAAGTCCATCTTGTACGGCCCATCCTGAACTACCTCCGGCTCAGAATCACGGTTGTGGGGTGCGACCTCTTTTAGCGGTCTGTTTTGCCTGTTGGCGGGGCCTTTCTTCTTTGAGGTGCGCTTGCGTTGCTTTTGTACAGGTGCATCCTGGCTCTGTCCACCAGCAGGTGTATCCTCCGGCGGTGTATCATCATTCTTCAGCCAATCAGGATGGTATTTCAGCACGATGGCCTGTGGGAGCTCATTCTTCTCCGCATAAGCCACCTTCCGGTTGCCATTTTCCGGGACAGCGTATTGCTCATCGAACTGAATACCCCAATCAAAGTACAGTTTTAACTTGACCTTCATGGGATAAAAGCCGGTTTTCATCACGATGAACTGGCCCTTTGGCATGGACTTCAACTCGTCCGGCGTCATGAGTGGGCGCTCTATCATTTGCAGGGATTGGCTGGGGTCGTTCTTGCTTCTTGACACCGAGCCTGACATCACCGTGCGGCTGCCCAGCGCCTTGGACAGCACTTCGGCAGAGCCGCTGTTGGGCGCGAAAGCTTTCAAGCGAACTGATGACCGCTGGGGCGGGATCGTGTGGTACATAGATGAGAAGGGGAAGCGTAAATCGTTTTCAAATACTACGGTCATAAACTTCAACCACTGGTTGAGCGCAGTCAAAATCTCTTCGCTTGCCTTGTGTCCATATCTGGCTTATAATAATTCCAGCAGGTAACCAGTTGAAGGAGGCGCATCATGGAATTTCATTTAGGCAAAGCAATACAGTGCTTGCGCAAAAAGCGGAGTATCAGCCAGGGAGAAGTTGCCCAGCAACTTCATGTCAGCATGCAGGCGGTCAGCAAATGGGAAACGGGAAAGGCAAATCCGGATTTATCACTTTTACCTGGGCTGGCAGAACTATTTGGCGTGTCTATTGACGAACTGTTTTTTGAAGGGACACAAACGCCGGTAGAGGGGGAAATTCTGGAACAAAATAGCAGCGGCTGGAATCAGATAGCGCAGACAGAGTGGGCCGGGACACATTTGCCGTCATACGGGCCTTATTCGCCTTCAGAGGAAAACCTCTGCCTATTCGGCGATGTAAGTGAGAAGAGTGTGTTGGAGCTGGCCTGCGGCAGTGGGAAGTCCTTGTTATGGATGGCCGAACGGGGGGCAAAGGAGCTATGGGGATTGGATATTTCTGAAACCAGAATTGGTCAGGCAAAAAGCCTGCTGAGAATGGCTGGCAAAAAAGCGAACCTGTTTTCTGCGGCAATGGAAACGAATCCGGGAATTCCCCGCAGCCGTTTCGATATAGTCTACTCCATTTATGGTCTTGGATGGACAACAAATTTGAATGCCACGATTGCCCGCGTTCAGGAGTATCTCAGACCCGGCGGATTGTTTATATTTTCCTGGGACAACCCATTGATGCAATGTGTGGATGCCATAGATGGACAGTATATTCTCTCCAGCTCTTATGTAGAGGAAAGAGAAATCGAAATCCAAAAAATGGGGGTAAGCGGCCTGCACCTCAAAAACTGGAAACTCAGTTCTTATCTTAACTGCTTGTCAGAGCATGGATTTCTTATCCAACGAGTTGTAGAGGAATCCACTTATGAGCAAGCTGAGGCGAATCTCTTCCGAGAGGGAAAGTACTATTCGGGCGGCAAAGCGCGGCTTATCAACCCGGTGATAATCGTGAAATCAAAAAAATTATGAAAAGAAAAGCCCGCCTGCAAGGAATCACAGACGGGTTCAATTTTTGAAGTCAGAAAGAAGGAATAGGGGAGCACACCCCAGTTTTTTGATGATTTATTGATGATGTGCCAGACGGAAAGGTTAGAAACGAATGGCACCGGATACGAAAAAAGCGCAAATTACACACCATAGAGAGCGGCTCCATAGACCGCATACCACCACCCAAAACGCAAAAAACCCCGGAATTCCAAGGAATTCCGGGGTTTTTCTTTGGCACGCACGACCAAAAAGATATTTTCGCCCAATCGGTGTGCGTATCCGAACCCTCACATCAAACTGGTATCGTCTGCTCAACTTCTAATCCTCCTGCAAAAATCACCTTTAATTTATCTTTGGACTCCACCACCACGCATTCCAGCACCTGTCGCACCAGCCGGTCATCATATTCCATGGGGTGATTCTCCAGCCCATCCAGGATAGTAAAAATTTCATCCAGCCGGGACTCTGCATTCTCCTTTTCCTGCTGTGCATTGTCAAGTTGAGCCAACTGTTGCTCCAAGCTGTTTTTCTCAGC
>NZ_JAWXXL010000080.1:0-4538 GCF_034334985.1 Acutalibacter intestini
GGTTGCGGGGGCAGGATTTGAACCTACGACCTTCGGGTTATGAGCTGTGGTGAACCGATCTTTCTAGCCATTTCTAGGCGTTTCTGCCCCTTTTTGCTCGATTTTCTGGCCAAAACCCGAAGGTCTGACCCTGTCCAGTCCACTGAGTTTTTCCGGTTCTGGGTCAGCTTATGGGTCAGACAGCGATCCCGGTTTCACGGACAGTATGGAAAAAGCCGCTGTCAGAATCGGCAGCAGTCAAAAGGACAGGCTCGATATCCGCATTGATTTTTCTGGAAAGCCTCCATAACAGAGCGACACTGTCCAAGTAGTCGCCTGGAATATCATCAACAATAACGGCAATATCAATATCGCTATTTTCTTTGGAAGTCCCTTTTGCCTGAGAGCCGTAAAGGACAACAGACTGAACCTTGAGTTCTTCACGGACCCCGTCAGCATACTTTTTTGCCAGCTTTAACACTTCGTTTTTATCCATGACAATAATTCCTCCGTTTTACGGATCAAATCTTCACACCGGGATTCGGTTAGGGAACGTAAGAGCTTTTCTTTATTGAGGGGATACCTTGCCTCCACATTTAGCGGGCTTAGAACATCCAAAAGCGAAAGCTGATCTTCGCACATTTCAGCGGAAATCTTCGACAGGTTGGCAAGGCGCACCAGGCTGTGGATATATGGCAATTCGCCGTCAGGTTCCCGATGGACAAAAACTGCCTTCAACCCCTTTTCAATCGTCTGGTGGCACATAAATCCCACATATAGAAAGCGTTTTGTTTGCAGCATCGCTTTTGCTGTTTGCAGGTCATAATCCGCGCAGTCCAGCCAATATGCTGTTTTTGCAAATTCATTCATTGAAAAGCCTCGCAAAGTCCAGTTTACTGCTCATAGTATACCACAAGGTATACGAAAAAGAAAGGTTTTTTAAAGTCAAAATTTGCGCTGCATAAACAAAGAAAGCGCATATTCATTTTGCCACGCAGCTATCCAAAACATCTGAACCCCAATGTTACCTGTTCATATTCCTCTTTCAGCTTTTGCTTATACTCACCCAATGGGTAGTAAATCCGCGACCGCTCCCGGGCGGCCTCGGCGCCGGAGTAGTATATGGACACGTAACGTGGGTGGTATGGGCGATGCCAGCGCTAGTGCAGATGGACGGTTTGCATATCCGTTTCCCGGCCATACCTGGGACACTTACTCAGGTCACAACGGTATCGACATTTCATTTGCTAATTGCTACGGCGAGCCGGTCTATGCGGTGGCAGCTGGAACTGTCCCCTATACGCAGGATGGATACCTGCTAATGGTGTGGGCTTTATTTCCTGCTCCAATTCGGCAAATTCAGGCGAATCAAAAAAATCGATCAGCGTGATACCTAGACCATCGCAAATCTTCTTGATGGTCAAAATTTTCGGGTCCATGCTCTTTCCATACAAGATATTTTTGATGGAAGATGGCGGCAAGTCTAATAAAGTAGCAAGTTTATTGATGGTAATATTGTGTTTTGCGCAAAGTGATTGAATCCGATTGCAAATAGCTGTGATAGTATCTGTGATGGATAACTGCTCTACAAGCTGGAATTTATCGCACAGTCTAGGGGACAGCCTCAGATATTAATTTTTTCCACTTGACATTGACCTTGGGACATGGTTTATACTATAAGAAACTTAGGGCAACACTGCACAAAGACCGGCCTACTGCCTTTGCATACGATTTGCTTACATATTTTCCCTCGGAGCACACAGTTTTCGCTTACCAATTGTCAAATTGCCTACACTCAGCCTGTGCACTCTGACGAAATAATCTGAAGAGTTAATCGAAGATTAACTCTTGCGCAACTTCTCATTCACAATCTTTGTGCGGTATTGCCTTAATTTAGGAGAAGAAAATGATGAAAGTGCGTTTTGTTAAGAAAAAGTATACATATTGGGACTCCCTGAGATTTTCTATAATCAGTTCACCCGTGTGTACGGTATTGTATCTGATCCTGTCTCTTGCTGTTGCAATTCTGCCAACCTACCAGGTCATTGTTAATGCAAGATTTATTGATAATGCGCTGGGACTTATAGACGGCTCCGCAACAAAAAGGGCGGTATATATTTCACTGGCGATTGTTATCGGGATTATAGCATATCAATGGCTTGTTCAGCCCATAAAGGCATATCTTGCCAACAAAATCGAGATGGATATGAGGGTCAGTCTTAAGGGCGCATATGTTGAAAAATGTTCAAAGATTGCGTTTAAGTATGTTGAAAATACGGACAGTATGGATTTAATGAACCGTGTTGCCGACACAATGGAGCATAAGTTTATCGACGGCTTTACAAATGTAGTCAATCTGATATCGCTGTTTATGGCCATTGCGGGACTGCTTATTGTCCTTATTACACAGATTGCCTGGGTTGCACTGATTATTATAGCTGTTGCCATACCGCTTCTCTATCTTTCGTTCATAAGCGGAAAGGCAACCTATGAGGCCAATAAAGAGATTACCAAATATCAGAGAAGATACAAATATCTCACTACCGTAATGACGGGAAGAGAAAATGTTGATGAGAGAACGGTATTCGGATATAACGAAAAGCTGAACGACAAGTGGTTTGAGCAGTATGAGATTTCCAGAAAAATGGAAACAAGAACACGTGCCAAATGGTTTGTAAAGCTTAAATCCGGAAGTGTGATAACAGCATTTCTGTGTACCTTTATTGCAGCAATGCTTATCAACCCTGTCGCAGCGGGAATTATTACAATCGGTATGTTCTTTTCACTGATAAATGCAACCTTTGAGCTTGTACACACCATGTCATGGTCACTCACAAGATTAATCGAGGCTGTATCCACACATATCGAATACCTTAAGGAGATTACAAAGTTTGCGGCATTTGAACAGTATGATAATGCGGACGCCGTGCCTGAAGGCGGTATAGAATTTAAGTCTTTGGAATTCAGGAATGTAACTTTCAAATATCCCGGTACGGAAACCTATATTCTTAAGGATATGAATATGAAGATAGAAGCCGGCAGGCATTATGCCTTCGTTGGAGCAAACGGAGCGGGAAAGAGTACTATTGCCAAACTTCTGACAGGCCTTTATCAGGATTATGAGGGCAGGATACTTATGAACGGAAGAGACCTTAGAGAATATACGGCAGCTCAGCTTAAAGCCTTTTATTCAGTTGTTTATCAGGACTTTGCAAGGTATTCCATTTCAATCTGGGATAATATCGCCATAGGATGCGTTGGCGGAGCGGATGATGAAACAATCAACAATGCCATAACTGCTCTTAAACTGGACTCGGTTATTGAAGGCCTTGAGGATGGTAAGGATACATTGCTGGGTAAGCTGGCACAAGAAGGCAAGGATCTTTCCGGCGGTGAATGGCAGAGAATCGCCCTTGCAAGATGCTTTGTAAGTGAAGCGCCGATTCGTGTACTGGATGAACCCACAGCCGCCTTGGACCCCGTTGCGGAAAGCAATCTTTATAGTGAATTTGCAAAGCTTTGTGAAGGGAGAACCACATTGTTCTTCAGTCACAGACTGGGCTCGGTTAAGCTGGCAGACTACATTTACGTAATTGATAAGGGACATGTAGAGGAACAGGGAACGCATAATGAGCTGATGGCTGCAAAGCAGCTTTACTATACGATGTATGACAGTCAGAGGATGTGGTATCAATGAGTGAAAAGAAAATAAGTCCCATTAAGATACTTAAGAGAATAACGCCTCTTGTATTTAAGACAACGCCTTTCTTTTTCGGATTGTTCATTGTAATTACAATACTCCATGGCTTGTCATGGGCAGTAAAGATTTTGTTTCTGCAGAAGTTTTATGATACTACCAGTGAAGTAATAAATACAGGCGGAAGCATAAAGACCATATACATTTTTCTTATTGTGTACGGCGTGGTTATTATTCTGGCAGAGCTTGTTAACGCACTTAACAATTTCCTGTATCTACCATTTAACCAGAAGGTTATTGGAAAATTGATGCAGAGGGTTCATCTTAAGATATCTAAAATTGGAGCCATCGAATATGAAAATGCGTCAACTCTGGACAGCATCAACAAGGCCGGGATGGGAATCAATCATATCTTCAACATGGTATTTTCATTTATCATGATGATGGCATTTTTCCTGCCCTATGTGCTGTTTATGGGAATATGGATTTTTACTATTAAGCCGATTCTGGCAATCGTAATTGTCATTTCCATGATGCCCTGTCTTCTGACAAAGCTTGTGCAGGTAAGTATGTACGCGAATCTTGAGGATGAGATTGCTCCGCTGAGAAGATCCTATGATTATTATGAGAGCACCATCTGCTCCAAGGAATATTTCAAGGAAACGAGAATTCTGGGCGTAACGAGCTATTTTAAGAAACTTTATTATGACACAATGGTTGTTTTGAATAAGAAAAGCCTTAAGGTGGCAAAGAGAGCCTGTCTGTTTGATCTTGCGGGAAAAGGAATAGGCCTTGCGGGTTATCTGGTTGTCCTTCTGCTTTTTGTGAAAGCATTGCTTACAGGTGATATTACGGCGGGTAC
>NZ_JAWXXL010000081.1:0-4418 GCF_034334985.1 Acutalibacter intestini
TTCAAATTGTTTCCGACTGATGTCACTTGGATAGCTTTTCCTCACCTGTCTTCCCCCCTCATCCCCTCTATTTTATCACTGGACCGGATGGTTGGCTAGATACTAAACAGGTTCTAAGAAGTACACTACAGAGAAGAAAAATGCTCCTTCAACGCGGCGATCCACCCCTCCAGCGCCTGAGCCAATACCATCTGCTGCCGCAGCACAGCCATTCCGGTCTCCGGCACTTCAGGCGCATCCTCTTTCTGGTGGTAGTTTTCCTTCAAGTTTTCAGTAAGTTCATTAATATTCTTTTCAATCTGAGAAATGCAGCCTGCCTGCGCTTCTGGCGGCAAACTGTCCAGATTCACAATCACAGCGTTGAAATCCAGGAACAGCCGAATCGGCTGCGCAGAAATGTCCATCATCAGCCGCTCAAACTCCCGTTCACCCTTTTCAGTCAGCGTGTAAACAGCCTTTTCCGGCATCTTCCCCTCTTTTACGATTTCAGCAGTTATAAGCCCTTTTTCCTCTAGCTGGAGAGCCTTTTTGTAAATCGATTGGGTGCTGATTTTCACCCACTTCGATATATTCCGATATTCCACTAGCTTTTGAATATCATACGCACCCATCGGGCCTTTTTTCAGCATTCCCAACACAATCAGATCAATCGTAGCCATTTCCTGCCGCCTTCCTGTAAATCAGATTCATCGTTATGTTATTATGATACTCTATTTTAGAGCGGATGTCAAGAAAAGATTCTCTCTGCAATTACTATCTTGACAACCACTCTAAAAAGTAGTATAATCCCTTTTGCGGCAACTACTCTAATTTCTGTCACTATCAAATTCACTAGTTGCCCGAAAGGAGTAAATGAATGAACGAACGCAACAAGAAAATGGAACTGCTAGGCAGCGCACCTATCCCCCAAGCACTCCTGGCCCTGGGTATTCCTATCATGATCGGAATGCTCATCAACGCCCTATACAATCTGGTAGATGCCTACTTTGTAGGTGGGTTGGGTGAAAGCCAGATGGGAGCTATCTCCGTTGTTTTCCCCTTGGGGCAGGTGGTAGTGGGACTTGGCTTGATGTTTGGCAACGGTGCGGCTTCCTACCTATCCCGGCTGCTGGGAAGCGGGAAAAATGAGGCCGCCAACAAAGTTGCCAGTACCGCATTGTATGGCAGTGTCCTTATTGGAGCTGTCCTTATCGTCGGCGCCAGTATATTTTTGGAACCGATTCTGACCATGTTAGGGGCAACGGAAACCATTATGTCCTATGCGGTAACATATGCAAGGATTTATGTGCTCTCCTCCATCTTCAATGTATTCAACGTCACGATGAACAATATTGTGTCAAGTGAAGGGGCTGCAAAAACCACTATGTGCGCCCTTCTCTTAGGGGCAGTCCTTAACATCGGCCTTGATCCTGTGTTCATTTATGCTCTTGACATGGGAGTTGCTGGAGCAGCCATTGCCACGGCAATATCCCAATTTGTGTCCACACTGGTGTACTTGACATATGTGTTCAGAAAGAAATCTGCCTTTACTTTCAGTATAAGAGAGTTTGCTCCCACAAAGCAGATGATGTCGGAAATTTTGAAAATTGGTGTTCCAACACTCACATTTCAAGTCCTCACCAGTGTATCCATCGCTCTTATCAACCGGGCCGCCAGCAATTATGGTGATGCGGTCATCGCCGGAATGGGAGCCGTTACAAGGGTAACTTCTATGGGAACATTAGTGGTGTTTGGATTCTTAAAAGGGTTCCAGCCTATTGCTGGGTTCAGCTACGGAGCAAAAAAGTTTGACCGGCTCAAGGAAGCCATCAGAACATCCACGATATGGTCGACAATCTTCTGTGTGATCACCGGGCTGTTCATGGCAATTTTTTCAACGCAGATCATCTCAGCCTTCACAGACGGTAATGCTGAAATGATATCTGTAGGCGCAAAATCTTTAAGGGCAAACGGTATATCTTTCATTCTATTCGGGTTCTACACTGTGTACTCGTCCCTTCTCCTTGCCTTGGGAAAAGGAACTGCAGGATTTTTCCTTGGCGCTTGCAGACAAGGAATCTGCTTTGTGCCGGTCATCCTACTGCTACCCGCACTGTGTGGACTGAATGGGATACTTTACGCACAGCCTATTGCTGATGCCGCTTCTGCCATAATTACGGTGCTGATGGCAATACGTCTTCACCGGGAATTGACAAAGTCCACCCTGGCTATATAAACATAGACACAATAAGAACTAACTGCGCAAAAGCCAGCCGCTCAGTCGCAGAGCTGCGCAAAGAGAAAGTGGGGATGTACAGTTGCAGATGAAACAACAGAAATCAAGATGGATACACTGTCCTTCATGTGGAGGCAAGACACGCAACAAAGTGTACCAGGACACCGTCCTTGTCAACTTCCCCCTATTCTGTCCGAAATGTAGAAAAGAAACACTGATAGATGTTGTACAATTCAAAATGATAATTAAAAAATGAGCCAGTCGTACTATACGGAGAGCCTGCATCCTCTACTGAGGGTACAGGCTCTTTTCTGTTCTACTGGATTTTGATAGCGGAATTTGTCCGGATCGCAGCAATAATTGACTCGATGATTGGAGCCAAAGAGAGCGGCCTCCTCTTCGCTGCAGTCTTCTACCAGGAATCGCAGTCGGCGAAGGCCAGGGCTGTCCCGCAGAAGTTCAGGATAAAACACCTCCCGTGAATCAATTTTCAGAGAACGAATCAAAGGATACAAAACTTCCAATTTAGGATTTCCCTTGTAGTTCTCTATGTTCAGTACGGTTCGGACATCCACATCAGCAGCCTCAGCGACCTGCCGTTGTGTGACTCCCAGTTCACCTCTGGCTCGTTTCACAGCATCACCCAGTGGGCGTGTATATTGTGGCATTCTACTTCACCTCAGAAATATTGTACAATACACGCCGCTTCGACAAAATTCACGGAAGTACCTCAATTTAGTGTATTGAGATTCCTGTCAGGAGTGAAATAACCCTTTGAGCACTCTGCTTGGACTTATTGGAAGCATACAACGGATTAAACTGTATTTCAATGTTTTGAGATAAGTCTGTATGCCTTTGGTGATGTATTACAATACACCTCATCAAAGGAAGAAAAACATAAATCTTTTAAACTCTATAATCTTGTTTTCGCAAGATGCCGAAGCCCCCCAATCAATCGTTTTGCCAAACCCAAAACAGATTGATTGGAGGAATCAACGGTGAAATACCCACCAAGGAAAGTGTTCGTTTTAGAAGATGGAGTGTATGAGGAGCTCACTTATGCTCAGTTCAATCAGAAAAAGACGTGCTATGCAGGCAGGCGGTTCATACCCCTGCACGGTATGTTGATGGAAGTGTCTGAGAGTGACTATAAAGCGTTCTACAAGGACAAACGCCGCCAGAAATATCTGGACGAGCGCTCTGCAAAGAACGGCGATTTTTCCTATGATATGCTCACCACGGATGAGTTCAATGGTGAGGATATTCTGGTTGACATGGCATCTGATACGGCTGGTGACGTAGAAAAGAAAATCATGTTGGACAATCTCCGGCTTGAGTTCAAGAGGTTGTCTGAAGATGAGCAGAAAATTTTGTATCTCATCTATGGTCAACGGCTTAGTGAACGGGCTGTCGCGGAGCGCTTTCATGTGTCTCAGAATGCCATCCACAGGCGCAAAGTCCAGATTCTGGCAAAACTACGGAAAGCAAAAAATTTGAAATAATTTGGTTGTCAGCCCTTTCGTTTTTCGGCATGGAAAACGAGAGGGCTTTTTTCTGCCCTCTGTTACTCTTTGAAAATTGAATATTCAGCGCACCTTTTACTTTCCTTTTGCTGCCGTGAGGAGCGGCAGCTACATGAGCGGACGCCAGAATGTTGGCCTCCAGGCTCAGACGATGGAACGCACATCCATCGACGGCGATGACCGGCAGAAGGGATAATGATACTTGCGTCCAGTTCTAAAGCCGAGCGTGGCCCGTCGCAGCAAAGGAGGGCGCCCTCCAGAGATCCTGGGGGTGGTGAGATTCCAATGAGGCCGAGATGCAAAGCATCTCGTAGGCATAGGCCGGGAGGTGTGTTCCCTGTCCAGGGATGTTGAGAACAAATATGGATGAGCAAAACGATTGATAGGATAACGTGGCCGTCCGTTTTGGGCGGCCACTTCATTATACAAAAGTTTAATTTGTCAGATCAGCGTTGCAGGATGGAGCAAAAAGATATGTCTGAAATGAAAACTCTAGCGTTTTGCGCTGGATGTATCTGAACTCTTGTGGTATTGTTGGTGGTGCCAAAAGGCAAAAATCAAAGAAAGGAATGGTGCAAATGACTGTAACCGACATCAGCCGGGAACCGCAAAAGCCTGAGATAATCCGGCTTGCAGCCTACTGCCGGGTGTCCAGCAAATCCGCTGACCAGTTGCACTCT
>NZ_JAWXXL010000082.1:0-4314 GCF_034334985.1 Acutalibacter intestini
TTTCTTCCAATGTTCCGGCACTAATGCCAGCCAGGTCGGGGTACTTCTCAAGCACGTCAAAGTCCGGCGTCGGGCTCGGGCTCGGTTTCTCGCTGGGCGTCGGGCTCGGGGTGGGCTCGGTGGCCTCGCCAATCACCAGGTTGTAAACCTTGCTGGTGTCATCTTCCGCGGTTACCTTAATGGTAGCGCCCTCGGTCAGGTTCCAGCGCTTGGTCAGGTAGTTGTTGGCGTCGTAGGTCTCGGTGCCGTCAACGGTAGTTACCTCTACGGTAGCCAGAGCGGAAGCGGTGGTAATCTCCATCAGCATGGAAGCCTGGTCCTCGTCGGTCAGCTTCACGTTGTAGGTCTTACCATCCTCGGCCAGCTCGGCAAAGCTCTCGCCCACCTTCAGGGTCTTGATGTCGGCGATGCCCTCGGAGGCCTTGATGTTCACGCGCAGCTTGTAGGTATTGATGTTCTTCTTGTCCTGGTCGTAGATGCGCAGCTCGGTGTCCTTGCTGGTGATCACGCCGTGGGCATAGTTGCGGTACTCGTCTTTGTCGCCCTGAATACCGGTAATTTGCAGCTCGTCGCCGGTGTCGGGGTCAAAGGTGTACAGCATGCCGTTGCGGACAAAGAACTGGGTCTTGCCGGAAATCCACTGGAACACGCCCTGGCGCTTGCCCTCGTACTCGGAAACGTCTACAGAAGTAGAGCGGTTGGCCTTCATGGGCACCTCGGGGGTGTCGTGCATTACGTCGATGAGGGTCGCGTTCTCGTCGATGGCGAAGTTGAAGGTAAAGTCATGGCTGTTGTCCTCGCGGTAAGCGCCCCAGTTCCAGCTGTAGGGGATGGAAACGTCGATGATCTTCTGAGACCAGTTCACATTCACATCCACCTGGCCGGGCTTATTGGACTGGATGCTGCTAAGGGCAGTGTTCTTGCTTACAGGGGCCCGCTTGGCCACCACGTAGTAGATCATGGTGGGCATGGTGTCCTTGGCTTCCCAAGTAGCGCCCTTTTCGCCAGGAGCAGTAGCGGAATGGTCAGTGGTGGCACCAGCAACGTAGCCAGCAGCCTTGCCCTCGTCGGACTTGCTATACAGGTACAGCACATTGGCCTTGCTCATCACATCGCGGTTAATGGCGGTGCCATTCCAGGCCTTGGCAATCTCGTCCTCGGTAAAGATGAAGGAGATGGGTTTGCTAGCTCCCTGCTGGTCCTGAATGTTCATGTCCAGGGAGAGAATTGTATTAATATTAGCAGCGGTATTTTTCTCATATTTAGTGTTGGTGTTGTTCCAACGCACCAGAGTAGAGTTTTTGGAAGCTGTAACGCCGGTGAAGTAAACCTTCTGGCCGTCGTCGTTCCAGGCATTGGTCTGGCCAGTCTGCTGAGCCTTAGTCTGGGCCTTGTAGTTGTAGGGCACAGTCACTTCCAGAACCTTAGCGCCAGTTACGCCAGGAATGTCCTTCACCTCAATGGGGAAGCTGTTCTTGCCGTCCTTGATAGCGCCAACGTAAGCGGCGGCATCGTTCAGACGGGCGGCAGTTTCCGCCAGGTGGGTATCGTTCTCAGCATCAGTGGGATTCGCGGCATCCGCATAGGCGGTATTGCCCTCAAAACGCCGCAGGGTTTCCAGGTCGCTACGGTCGGTAGCGGCCGGGGTGGCCACAGGAACGTCAGCGGAAGTATTTACAGCCGCGACAGTTCCAGTCGTATTGGCAGTTGTGGTATAGCTTATAGTCCGGTTGGCAATCATCGCAATGGTGTTGCCGCCATAAACCAGGTCATTGTCCAGGGCGGTGGTGGCATTACCCACGGTGATTTCAGCCATGGAGCTGGCTCCGCCGGAAACGCCGTCGTTCACGCTGTCCTGGGGACGCAGCTCAATGGTGTAGTCCCGGAAGTCCACGTTGTTCTCGCTGTTGGTCACGCGCAGCACCAGGTAGTCGCTCATCTTGCCGTGGCCAGTTTCCTTGCCGCTCTTGTCAACGGTGTAGTTACCGGTCCAAATGTCCTTAACCGTGGTGATGTGGTTCTCGATTTCGGCATACTCAAAGGAATCCTTACGGCCGTTTCCGTTGGCGTCTCCGTTCATGCCGAAAGCCTTAGTGGTCACGCCAAAGCCCTTGCCGCCGGGGGTGGCATAGGTGCCATCGCTGATGTCGGCGTAGACTTTGAAGTTCGTAAGTTTGTTATGCAGGGGCTGGTTGTCGTAGGTGTAGCCCAGGGCACAGCTGTAGGTTAGGCCGATTTCAGCGCTATTGGTAAAGGCAGCTTGAATAGAAGTTTTCTCGTCACCCAAGTTACTAGAAGTAGTACCCGGGTAAAAAGCCTTCACAGTATCCTCGATCTGGAAGGAAGGCCGAGTAGTTGTACTGGGAGTTTGATCGCTCATAGGCCCTGCGGCGGTAGCAAAATTGTTACCTAAGGTGCCAGCGCCACGGACTTTCACTTTACCGGTATACGGATGAGTGCCGTTATTGCCGATAGGATAAACACTATAGGCCAGAGTATGGGCCGTATTATCGGCTACGCCAGCGGTTTTGAAATCGACATAGGCGAACGGAGCATTACCGATAGAGAGTAGCAGCTTTTTGTCATTGGTCCAGCCAGTGCCGGATGCAATTTTTGCTGTAATCTCAGCAGTAGTCCCCGCACCGGAGGTCCAAGCAGCACTGATAGCCTCATGGAAATCAGCATCGGAAACCAATTCACTGAAATCAAGCACCCAGTGTGCAGCTCCCTTGTTAATCGAAGTGTTTGTACCTATAATGCCAGAATTGGCTCCACTCTGCCAAATGAAAGCTAGCTTGGTGTCCTTGCCTTCACCCCGTACACGGGAATTCACGGGTACAACAGTACCCCAGCTCTGAGGCAGGGTTACCACAAAGTGGTCGCCACGGTAACTGGTCTGCACGCCCTCGTACCACTCGTCATTGGCCTCGTCGTACAGCCGGAAGCCGGTCATTTCGGGCACATAGTGGGCGGCTTTCAGCAGGTTTACCTTAATGTTGGCGCTTTCGCCGCCAGAGGTGATTTGCAGGTTGAACTGGTGGCCGGCGATATTTACATTGTTAATTTCGCCCTTCTCCAGCCGGCCCTTGGTGCCGTAGGGGTCGGTCAGGGTGGGAATGACCTGCCAGTAGGGTCCGTGCACCGCGGTGCTCTGCTCGGGGATGCTGATGGTGGCCCCGGCGCTGGTGAGCGCGCTGATGCGCTTGCCCTGGTAGGTATCCCAACCAGAAGTGATGTAGTCGTTGTTGCTGACATAAATATCGATCTCGTCGCCGTCTTCCCAGCCATCGCGGTTCACTTTGGCCTGGTAGCCGTCCAGCTGCAGCTCGTACAGCTTGGGCTTATCGCCGGAGCTGCCGGAACCGCCGCCCGCCTTGGCGGACAGAACGATTTTCACGTTGGCGTACACGTTCTCACGGTCGCCAGCGGTGCGGTTGTTCAGGGTGCTGTCGTCCTCGTCCCAGTTGGCCTTGGTGATAACGGTGAGCCAAGCGGTCCGAACGCCGTTATTATCCACAAAGCGGATGGTGTTGTTCACGCTGACAATGGGCTCGTCGTGGCCGTTGGTGCCAGCAGACCAAGCGGTGGAAGTGGTGTCAAAGTTTACCGGGGTAGTGGGCTGGGGATCTTCCACGCGCACCAGGCCGTTGCCACTGGCAAAGCGGGCATAGAAGTGGCTGGTGGTGTGGTGGGAATTGTCCAGCCATTTGTTGTTAGTAACAGGAATGTAGATCACCGCGTCGCCGTTGGCGTCCATGGTAATGCCCTGGGCCTCGCCCACGGTGCCGGCGCCGTCATGCGTTTGGGTGGTTTCTTCACGGTCGATAATGGCCACGTCCCGCAGGGCCTGCTCGTAACTAAAGGTTACGTTAAAGGTCTTGGTTTTGCCGTCGCGGGCGGTCACCACCACGCGGGCCTTGGTCTGGTCGGTGGTGGGGGCAAAGTACTCCACCGTGGCGTTGGGGGACTCGGGCACAAAGATGCGCCGGGCCTGCTCGTCGTCCATGTTCTGGCCCAGACCCACCTTGTCGGCGGTCAGGCCCAGAGGCAGCACGATGGAGATGGTCTCGGCCTCGTTGACAGCCTCGCCGGAGATAGCAGAGATGGTGGTGGAGGTATTGCCCTCTTTCCAGCTCTGGTTCACGCGCACGGTGCGCAGGTCGGCAGAGTCAAAGGCCACGGTATGGTCCTCGGATACCACCAAGGTGTACTCGCCTTTCAGCTCATGCTTGCTGTTGGTGTCGTCGTACATCTTCACTGGAAGGCTGTACGTCCCGTCCTCATTCTTTTCGGCCTGTTTGGTCAGGTCCAGGT
>NZ_JAWXXL010000083.1:0-4179 GCF_034334985.1 Acutalibacter intestini
CAACGGCTACTACACCTGGTCGGCCTGGGACGCCCAGGGCCGCGAGTGGAAGTTCCAGCGGGACGTGAGCATCGAGGGGCCGGACAGCGAAAAGTGCGAGATGGTCACGCCGATCCTCATCTACGCCGACATGGACACCCTCCAGGAGTTGGTTCGGCGGCTGCGCAAGGCCGGAGCCAAGAGCGATTACACCAGAGGGTGCGGGGTTCACATCCACATCGGAGCCAAGGGCCACCCCCCCCAGACCCTCCGCAACCTCGCCAACATCATGGCCAGCCATGAGCGCCTTCTGGCGGACGCCCTGGCCCTCGACCACTACCGCATGAGCCGCTACTGCCGGACGGTCGACCCCCGGTTCATCGAGACGGTCAACCGCCGCAAGCCCGACACCATGAGCGAACTGGCCGACATTTGGTACAGCGCCAACAACGCTACCTACGGCAGAAACCAGCACTACAACGACAGCCGCTACCATATGCTCAACCTCCACGCCACCTTTACCAAGGGTACAATCGAGTTCCGCCTTTTCCAGTTCGACGCCCCCGCCGCCGACCGCAGGAACGGCCTCCACGCCGGACAGCTGAAAAGCTACATCCAGCTTTGCCTCGCACTGAGCCAGATGGCGAAGGCGGTCAAGACCGCCAGCTCCAAGCCCCAGCAGAACGACAACCCCAAGTACGCCATGCGCACCTGGCTCCTCCGTATGGGCTTCATCGGCGACGAGTTCGCCACCGCCCGCGACCTGCTGACCCGCCGCCTCGCCGGGGACGCCGCCTTCCGCAACGGACGCGCCGCTTGAAGGGCAAACAGAAGGAGATAGCCTTCTGCTACCTTACCTTTGACCGCTTCGGCGGTCTTAAGGTGGTAGAAGGGTACCTCCTTCGGAAAGGACGGAATCAAAATGGCAAAGAGATACTACATCGCCTACGGCAGCAACCTCAACATCCCCCAGATGCGGATGCGCTGCCCTGGGGCGCGGATCATCGGCACCTCGGTCATTCCCGACTACGAGTTGCTGTTCAAGGGGAGCAAGACCGGCTCCTACCTCACCATCGAACCGAAGGCTGGGGCCAGCGTCCCGGTGGCGGCGTGGGAGGTTGGCGAGGATGACGAACTGGCCCTTGACCACTACGAGGGCTGTCCCAATTTTTACTACAAGGCCGAGATGGTGCTGCCCATCAAGGGCATCCGCTCCGGGAAGGTTCGCCGCCGTAGGGTATTCGCCTACATCATGCATGAGGAGCGGAGCCTCGGACTGCCCTCCGCCCGATATGTGGCGGTCTGCCGGGAAGGGTACGATGCCTTTGGCTTCGGCCAGCGGTACTTGACCGACGCCATCCAGCGAAGCGTGGAGGGAATGAAATGAAAAACAACATTTTTCGGATTTCCGTCTGCCCCAGGTGTGGACAGACCTACACCGACCACCCCGCCATTTCCAGGGCGGACAACACACCCATCTGCCCCGACTGCGGCACCAGGGAGGCCCTGGAGAGCATCGGGGTGGACACCGTCGAGCAGAACAAGATCATCAACACCATCCACCGCTGCCAAAGGGGGTAATCTACACAGTTTTCACACCAGCTATTTGTGTAGATTATGCTCCGAATTGACTTGCTATTATCTCCGTTTAGAGCGAATATGGGTACACCGAAAGGGAAAACCACACTTTGAAAACGGAGGAACCGAACATGAAAAAGCAGAACACCAACAAGGCCCAGACTTACCGCCTGCCCCAGACCACCACCCCGGAGAACCTTGAGACACGGCTGATGCTGGGCGGCGGCACCCTCCTCACCTTCGGCGACCGCATCCTGGTCGCGGGGTACTTCTACGACCCCAGCGGGCGCAGCTACTACGGGGCCACCTACCGCTTCACCACCGCCGACCACACCTGCGAGGGCGAGATGGAGCTGGTCAGCATCTCCGAGGACACCTTCGAGGACAACGGCCACGCCATTGCCTGGGCGATGGCCCACTGAGGGGGTGCGGAAATGAGCTGGTACAAGGTTTGGATGGTCGTTCCTGGAACGGACGGCGATGCTGAGAACGGCCCCTGCGAACCGCAGTGGTGGAACGACATGGTGCAGGCTAATGATGAGCCTACGGCGATTGCGACCGCCAACGCCAAAGCGAGAACCGATTGGGAAGATTCAGATGGCGAGTATCCCTGCGGCAGAGAGCTTGGGGAGGAATGCCCGGTCTGCACAGACGCACAGATGGTCACGGACGAGGAATACGCCGCCTGGGTAAAACAGATGGAGGATTTCGAGCCGCTGCCCTTTGAGTAAGAAAAACCGAATACACCGAAGCACCAGCCCTCCGGGGCTGCTGCTCGTTACTGGCTTGCCGCAGGGCAGGTCATTTTTTATGTCATCTTGGAGGTGACCCGCCATGCGTAAGCTGAAAAAATATAAGTCCACACCGTTCAGAGCCAAGGACTCCACCTACAGCAAGGAGGCCGCTGACTACGCCGTGGGTTTCATCGAGTGTCTCTGCCACACCAAGGGAACCTGGGCCGGGAAACCTTTTGAACTTATCGACTGGCAGGAGCAAATCATCCGGGATGTGTTCGGCACCCTCAAGCCCAACGGCTACCGCCAGTTCAACACTGCCTATATCGAAATCCCGAAGAAGATGGGCAAGAGCGAACTCGCCGCCGCTGTCGCCCTCCTGCTCTGCTGCGGGGACGGTGAGGAGCGGGCCGAAGTCTACGGCTGCGCCGCCGACCGTCAGCAGGCGTCCATCGTGTTCGAGGTCGCCGCCGATATGGTGAAGATGTGTCCGGCCCTCTCCAAGCGGGTGAAGATTCTGGCCTCCCAGAAACGCATCATCTACCAGCCCACCAACAGTTTTTACCAGGTGCTTTCGGCGGAGGCATACAGCAAGCATGGCTTCAACATCCACGGGGTGGTCTTTGACGAGCTGCACACCCAGCCCAACAGAAAGCTGTTCGATGTTATGACCAAAGGCTCCGGCGATGCCCGGATGCAGCCGCTCTACTTCCTCATCACCACCGCTGGCACCGACACCCGCTCCATCTGTTACGAGACACATCAGAAGGCCAAGGATATTCTGGAGGGCCGGAAAATTGACCCCACCTTCTATCCTGTGATCTACGGTGCGGATGAGGGGGACGATTGGACAGACCCCAAAGTGTGGAAAAAGGCCAACCCCTCCCTGGGTATCACGGTGGGCATTGACAAGGTGCGGGCGGCGTGTGACTCCGCCAAGCAGAACCCCGCCGAGGAGAACTCCTTCCGGCAGCTCCGCCTCAACCAGTGGGTGAAACAGGCGGTACGCTGGATGCCCATGGAGCGGTGGGACAAGTGCGCCTTTGCCGCCAATGAGGACAGCTTGGAGGGCCGGGTCTGCTACGGCGGTCTGGATTTGTCCTCCACTACCGACATCACGGCCTTCGTGCTGGTGTTCCCGCCCGTGGACGAGGACGATAAATACAGCATCCTCCCGTACTTCTGGATTCCAGAGGACAACCTCGACCTCCGAGTCCGGCGGGACCATGTTCCCTACGATGTGTGGGAGAAGCAGGGCTTTCTCCAGACCACCGAGGGCAATGTGGTCCACTACGGCTACATTGAGAAGTTCATTGAGCGGCTGGGGGAACGGTTCAACATCCGGGAGATCGCCTTTGACCGCTGGGGCGCCGTCCAGATGGTACAGAACTTGGAGGGCATGGGTTTTACTGTGGTTCCATTCGGGCAGGGCTTCAAGGATATGTCGCCGCCCACCAAGGAGCTGATGAAGCTGGTGCTGGAAGAGCGTGTGGCCCACGGCGGTCACCCGGTGCTGCGGTGGATGATGGACAATATTTACATCCGCACCGACCCGGCTGGCAACATCAAGCCGGACAAGGAGAAATCCACCGAAAAAATCGATGGTGCCGTTGCCACAGTGATGGCCCTGGACAGGGCTATCCGTTGCGGTAACGACACCAGCGCCTCGGTCTACGATGACCGGGGCATTTTGTTTATCTGAGAAAGGACGGTGAATTGATATGGGCTTTTTCAGCAGCTTGTTCCGTTCGCGGGACGCTCCCCAAGATCGCACCGCCGGGAGCGGCTACACCTTCTACTTCGGCGGCTCCACCTCCGGCAAGGCCGTCACCGAGCGGAGCGCCATGCAGATGACGGCGGTGTATTCCTGCGTCCGCATCTTGGCGGA
>NZ_JAWXXL010000084.1:0-4163 GCF_034334985.1 Acutalibacter intestini
CTGACTGCGTATCTGCTTGAGCCCTTCTTTTCCCACTTTCCGCAAATCGATATATTCCATATCCCTATTATATCACTCTTCCTCTCTTTTTCCTAGCTTTTTGAGCGGGAGTAATACCTGCTAAGGCTTCGTGAAAAGCAGGAGGAAATGGTTGCCGATTTTCTTTCCCTCTATAAAACGAAACGGAGCAATCTGTATATTACTGCGGATGTGTTGAGTCGTATGGAACGGAAATATCGGATCCACCGAGTCGGGGAGAAGAGAGAAGACCCAATATTATGCGGAGTCCTTCGCAATATCTTCTCAACTCTGGTTTACAGAGGAGATTTAATTGAGGGCCATACGAAAAATGGTGTAGGATACCGCACAGCGACAGAAAAGGATAAAAAAGGACGGATGATTGCGTGAAACAAAGGTTAATCAAAGATGAGCGGCTGTATTGATTCGATGACAGGCGCATTTTACTGCAACAAGCAGTGCGAGCTTTACGACCGGTAAAAGAAGCAGGATAGGGCAGAAGGAACAGGAGGTACAATGACACAAGGATACTTTGTAGAAGAACGTGGAAAAGATGTGGTAACAGTTGCGGAGCTTTGCAGCGACGCCTATTTGCAGAACGGTCACGGTGAGGAGATACTGGAGGCATACGCAGAGAATCAGGAAAAGGAGTATTTGTCCGCTCTTGCGAAGGAAACATGGTATTACCACAGGGCCGAGATCGCTCAGATATGGCCCGGATGGTACCGGAAGGCCGAAAAAAAGAAAAGAACCAGTTCCTATGCGGAGTACGCGTATGTTTTGAGAAATGACAAGCTGCATGTATACCATCGCGGCGGCAGATTGTTTACGGTCAATCGCGGGACAGCAGCTATCTGGTTAAAGGTGGTCAAAGAGCTGGAGCATTTTGAAAAAACATACCTTTACTCTGAGAGCAAGATGGAAATGCAGTACGAACAGGAGAAGACGATGTTTTCCATGCTGCAGGGACGGATTGACGAGGGTATATCGTTCGAGTCGTTAGAGGCAGAACTCATTCCAAAGGATTTTGAGCCGCTCATTTTAGAAGATTATCATTGCGCGGAAATGTGGCAGATGGATCGCGTTTTAGTGTCTCATGGAATCGGCTTATCATCATTAGTTTTCAAACATGAAACATTAGAAGATTATTTTACTTGTTTGACTGGAGGTGCAAAATTTGAATAATGCATTTCAAACGGAAATTTTAAAATTAAAAAAAATAAAATGGCTTTTATTGGTTTTGTGTTTACTATTTGTATTCCTGTTTTATTGGTTTTAAAATCTCTATTCCTTGATAAAATCAAAATTGACTATCACGAATGGATACAGACAGTTTTCATGTTAGTAAATTTGGTTTTGCCTATCATGAGCGGCTTTTTTATAACCCAGTCAATGCAAAAGGAATATGGAGAAAAAACAATTATTAATATTATTACTGCACCTGTAAATAGAAAGGTATTTGTATTTAGCAAAATTACTGTTTGGTTTTTCTGGTATGTAGTAGTTATGATTGTTACTGAGTGCTTGACAATCTTAGGTTCATTAATTTTGTTTCATTCACAAGTTACATCTTCTGCTATTTGTTTTACAATACAGTTGTTTACACAAATTGGTCTTTTAAGCTATATTGCGTTTTTACCAATCATTTGGATTGCTATAAGGCAGCGGACTTTGTTTTATCCAACCATGCTATCTGTATTATTTTTCGTATTATTGCAATGTGCTGGTTCTCAAGTATCGGAAGAATTGCTTCCAGTAGCATGTTTTGTCCCGTGGCTTGCTATACAAATATCTGCAATGCTGCCAGCAAATAGTCAATACTTATGTATATATAGCTTCAATACTATGCTCTGGGCTGCTTGGAGTTATTTTAGCAATTTTTGAATTTCGGACACAAGATTTATAGAAATTAAAAGTACGTCCCTGGCTCTGCCATATCAAAGTATTGCCCTGTTTGTGCCAGAAAAGTTAGGTTGGAAAGGTCAAACGAGAGCAGACGCAGGAGCAGGGAACAGAAAAGGACAGATGGTTAGAATACAGATTAAGGATAACGGAAGCGGAATTTTACCGAAAGACATCCATCATATCTTCAAGCGCTTTTATCGCAGTAAAAAATCGTTGGATACACAAGGGGTGGGATTAGGACTTCCGCTTGCAAAAGCCATTGTGGAGGGACAGAAAGGTGTGATTTCGGTAAAAAGCGAACTTGGTGAAGGAACGACCTTTACGATTTCCTTCCTTACAGACTCGTAAGCTGAAATTCACCTGAATGTAAGCCGCCTTTGCTATACTCTGTAATTACAGGAGGTACTGATATCATGGAAATATTAAAAGTACAAAATTTATGCAAAACATATGGCAAGGGCGAAGCACGGTTCGGATTGCCCATTTAATAACAGGGCGGACGTGGGAAAACTTATCTGCTCAGAAGAGACTTTTCGGCAGCTGACCGGGGAGAGCGATTATACGATTATTGATATGCAGCTTGCACAGGGCGCCACAGAGAATGATGTAAGTGCAATCCGTAAGATGGCGGGCGGAACCTATACCTTTTCGGATGACCGCATGGGCAACAGCAATACGCGCGGAACTTATTATTGCTTTGGCCTGTTTGTGTATGGATTCTTGGTTCTTATTGCATTGATTACGATATTCAATATCATCAACAGTATTGCCATGAGTGTGGCGGCGAGGATGAAACAGTACGGTGCGTTCCGGGCGATTGGATTAAGCAACCAGCAGCTTGTAAAAATGGTTGTGGCAGAAGCCTCCACATATACGGTGACTGGCTGTATCTGCGGCGGTATTCTAGGCTTGCTATGCAATAAGTTTTTGTTCGACAAGCTGGTTGGGTTCCACTGGGGAGATCCCTGGAGCGTTCCTGTTTCAGAGTTTGCCGTGATTCTTGCAGTGGTGGCAGTTGCGGTGATCCTGGCAATCAGAGGGCCTATCAAGAAAATCCGAGATATGTCCATCGTAGATACAATCAGTGCGCAATAAATGTTGTGCCGGAGAGATACAGGAAGACGCATAAGAATACAGACATCAGGATGATTCTGATTTGAGGAAGCGGGGCAAGCAGCGGAGAATATCTTCACTGTTTGCGTTGCTTTCTTAAATTTGAAAATACATATTTAAAAGAGGTTTTTTATCATGATCCAACAACACAATAAGAGAAGAAGAAAGAAAAAGTCTGTAAACTTCCCTGCTGTAATGTTTTTGGGACTGCTTATCACCTGTGTTGCACTTGCTTCCCCGCTATTAAACGGCAAAAATATTCATCCAAGAGGCGATTATACAATCGAAGAAGTCCTTGTGTTACCGCAGGAAGCGGGGATGTATGTGGAAATTGTGGAATGGCGGGGCGAAGGATTTAAGGCGATTGTCACGGATCCGGGAGATAATGGTGTTTTTCCAGAGAAAGCGGAGTTGACCATTCTCTTTGATGAAGAATCAGAGATTCGCTTAGACAATAGAGACATGTTCAAATATAATGCTGACGAACCGAACGCTGAAGCAGTCGGTTGGGAGACCAGCACAATTGTCCAAGTGAAATTCATAAAGTATGTCAATTATTTGGAAGGAAATCACTTCTATAACCAGCTGTTTGCGAGTCGTGTCGAGGTGAATTCCAGTCAGTAAAGCTGCAGGAGGCCGCGCTGTATGGAGCGGTCTTCTTTGCCGCATACTTAAAATATGTACTTCACCCGCAGGACGTGGTATAATCAGACGAATGCTTTGACAAATAGCTGAATAAGTGTAGCTTTCGCTGAATAGTAGATAAAATGTTGAAAATTGCGGCGTAATCTGAAAGCCAGAAATGCAGCCAGATCTTATTCTGCTGGATATCAATATGCCCGATATAGATGGGCTGGAGGTTTGTGCCCGGATACGGGGGTTTGTCAGTTGCCCGATTCTGTTTTTGACGGCCAGAGTGGAGGACAGCGATAAGGTCAAAGGCTTTGGTATGGGCGGGGATGATTATATTGTAAAGCCCTTTTCATTGGATGAGCTTGGCGCTAGGGTTGCCGCACACATCAGACGGGAACGCCGCAGAGGGGACACCCCCAAGGTGAAGCTTGCCGATAAGCTGGCGATTGACTATACAGAAAGACGGGTGTTCTATGACGGGGAGGAAATTCCTT
>NZ_JAWXXL010000085.1:0-3266 GCF_034334985.1 Acutalibacter intestini
GACATTGCCGATCCAAAATCATCATATTTCACCGCGTTTATCGCGGAAAGCGCGTCCGTTGTGGTGCTAATTTCGCCGTTCAGGTTTGTTAAAGCCTTCATGCCCTCAACGCCTAAATCCTCCCACATTGTCCCAAACAACGCAACGCCCGCCGCATTCTGCGCTAAAGGATCGTCCATAGTAAAAAGGGCGGCTGTCACGTCTTCAAACGCTTTCGCCGCCTGATCCCCGCCAGCGGCAAAGGCCGCCGCGGTTTCTTCTGCATTTACCCCAATATCTGCGAACGCCTGCATTGTGCCGTCCGAACCGTCTTTAACCCTGATCCCGAATTCCTTTACAGCGTCGCCCAGCTTGTCAACGGAAAACGTGCCAGCACTTGCGCCGTTTGCGAAGCTGTTAAACATATCTTCCGCGTCAAGTCCAAGCGTTTTGAAATGCACGGAATATTCGTTGATACTGTCCAGCAAGTCCCCGTTTTTATCAAGGCCGTTTTGCGCGCCCTGCGCAATCAGGTTAAACGCGTCTTCGCCGGACATTCCGAACTGATCCATAAGCATATTGACGGCGCGCATTTGCTCTTGTATGTCATATCCGAAGGTATCACGCAACATAAGGGCGTTTTGCGTCATTGCTTCAATGTTCGCCGGATCAAGGTCTTTTGCGGTCTGCGCCACCGTGGACATTGCGGCGGCTATGTCCTCCATGTTTTCCCCGAAGTTGTTGTTGTAGATGTTCAACATTGCTTCGTCAAAACCCTTTGCCGCCGCTTCCGCAATGCCTGTCGCCGCTTCAAAATCGTTCATTGCGCTTTTGACTTCATCAGCGAAGCCCGTTGCATATCCGATCCCCGCAACGATCGCCGTTCCGATCGCGGCAACGCCTACGCCGATAGCCTTTAGCCCGGCTCCCATAGCGGAAAAAGCACCGCTAAAATCCGCGCTTTTCTTAGTGCCTTCTTCAAGCTCCCGGTTCAGCGCGTCAAGCTGATTTTCGGTTTCATACATACCCGTGCGGGCTTCGGTCAAAGCCCTTTGAAGCGTCTGCGCCTCTTCGGACATTGCCCCTTGCTGTTGAACCGCTGTTTTATAGGCGGCTTCTGCCTGTTCAACCTTCTTCTTTTGCTCTACAAGAGCTTTGTTCAAAATCTCTTGTTTCGCGGTGATCCCTTCAATTTTGTTTTCGCTGTTGGCGTATTGCGCCGTTACCATTTTTAGCTCGGCGGCCAAATCCCCTAAAGTACCGTCAATCTCTTTTGCGGCAATCTGGTATTGCACGAATGCTTTTGCCGCTTCATTCGCTTGCGTGGCTTCTTTCGCAAGCTCCGAATTCAATTCATTTATTTTCTGTTGTGTCGAGTTGAATTCTTGCCGCGCCCCTTCAAGCTGTTGTTTCAAAGAAACAGTTTCTTCGGAAAACTCGCCCGTTTCCTGTGCGGCGCGGTTATATGCGTTTGTTAGTTGCTCAATTTTCTCCTCCTGTTGCTCCTGAATTTGTGAAAGAATTTTACCGCTTTTTGCCAATGTTTCCGTTTTGTTAGAAGTAATCCCCATTTCAGAAGCCGCGGTTTTCAATTCCGCTCCAAGCGCGGACAAATGGCGGTCAATTTCGTTCACAGAATCAGAATAATTATTTCCTGCTTTTTTAGCCGCTTCAAGTTGTATCGATGTTTTATCTAATTCGTTTTGGGTTCTAACCATTTCGGCCTTTGCGTTATTTAGGTTTGTTTGCATTTTCAGGAGCGCGGGATCGTTTTTATCTAATGCGCCCCGCATTTTCCCTAAAGCCTCTTCTGCGGCGGCAACGGCCTTTTTCTGCTCTTCAAGCCGTTTATTCAAAACGTCCTGTTTTGCGGTCAAGCCCTCAATGCTTTTTTCGTTTCCCTCGAATTCAGCAGAAACGAGTTTCATTTCCGAACCAATTTCCCGAAGGGAAGCATTTATTCCTTTGCAGGCTTCTCTATACTCCTTTTCGCCCTCAACGACAACTTTTGTCTTAATGGCATCTTCCTTGCCTGCCATCGCCTTTCCCTCCTTCTTACAGTAAAATGGGCATAGAAAAGCCCCCGCACAACTGTTTCCAGTTAATGCGGGGGCTTCTGCCCTTCGGTTGTTATTTAATTCGTGAACATTTTTTGCACTCTGTATAGCCTTGCATTAGGGCATATTCCAAAGTTACATATTTAGGATTTTTCATTCCGGAACATTTTTCGTCGCGGTGATAACGTTTGCCGCCCTCTTCAATGTAGACTTTATATGTTCTTGCAAAAGAAGTTTGTGCGGCTGTACTGTGCTGTTGGCTGTGTGGAGTTTCGCGCTTTTCAGATTGTGCCGTAAGGTCTTTGGGGATTCCAGAATATGAAATTCCGTTTTCCCCCCGCTTTTTCCTAAATCCGATAACTCCCAGCACCACGGCAAGCGCAAGGCCGCAAACGCCGGAAGCAATGTCGCCTTCTGCGAAAAGGCTTATTGCCGCAATTAGGAAACATCCCGAACATACCAGTAACGCAATTTTGATTAGCCTTGATCTGTCCATAGTTTGAATAGCTCCTTTCGTGTTTTGTCTTTGGCAACAAGGCCGGAATGCACATGAATTCTGGTCTTTAACATAATTATAGTCGAAGTGCGTGTTAAAGTAAAGAACTATGCTGATTTTTAAAACGAAGGATTTTGCGCCAGCTATTCATAGCCCCATGAACACATCGTCAATATCCACTTCCCGCGGCTCCGGCTTGAACCGATCCGGATTGAATTCCTTGTGAATGCGAAACAGCGTCAGAATTTTATACGGTGTCATTTTCCAAACGTCGGCTTCCGGCCAGCGTAAAAGAGTAACCCCGATATAAAGCAGGCGGGCAAGGTCAATTAAGCCTTGCCCGCCGCCGCGTTTTTTTCCTCTTCGCCGTCTTCGTCTTCTTCGTCCTCCACGGCGGGCGGCTCTGTCGTGCCGCTGTTGCCCATAGCGAAGGCGCGGAAAATCGCCGTTCGCACTTCGTCGAAGTTGCCCGTGTGGATCATGTGGCCTATCTGTTTTTCGGTCAACGGCTCTTCGCCATCCTCTGCGCCCTCATTCAAAAGCAGAGTAAGAAGCCACCGAAGATTTTTAATACTTTCTTTGCCGGAAAGCACTTCGCCCAGCGTATCAAAGCCACCGAAGCGGTCTTGCATTTCGTCAAGGACATTCAGGGAAAACAGCAAGTGGAATTCCTTGCCGTTCAGCTCAATGGGCAAACGCCCGTCTTTAATTGCGCTCATAATAAAATAAGGGAA
>NZ_JAWXXL010000086.1:0-3021 GCF_034334985.1 Acutalibacter intestini
AAGTGGTAGACCGGAACGCCCTTGCGGGCGCGGATTTGTCCGACGTGATTATGCAGTACGATCACGCGGGCATGGTGTACGCACGAAACAAGATGGCAAAAAGCAAGCCGCCTTCCCTGTTGGTTGAACCGCAGGAAAGCGGCCTTTTTGTTGCCGCAAATTTGGGCCTTACCGAAGAGGCCCGGAAACTTTACGGCACGATCGACGCAGGGTTGATTTATAAAATGTCGTGGGCGTTCAGGGTTGCGGAGGACGCATACAACAAAGACACGCACACGCGAAGAATCTTGCGGATCAAAAAGGTTTACGACGTTTCCGCGGTGTCTTATCCCGCGAACGCCGATACCGATATTGCCGCGCGTTCCTACTTCGACGGAGTGATCGAAGCAGAGAGGCGGGAGGCGTTAGCGCGGCAGGCACAGCTATTGAAACTAAAAATTTTATTGGAGGTATGACAACATGAGATTGCAGGAAATCGAAGCCCGCCTTGCGGCGATCAAGAAGGAGATCGAAGAGAGGGGCGCGGAGCTGACCGCGGAGCAGTTGGCCGCGCTCACGAAGGAGGTTGACGATCTGAAAACCGAGAGGGCGGGCCTGCTGGCCGCCGCCGAACAGCGTTCTTCCCTTCTGGCTTCCATTGCGGAAGGCACAAGCGGCGGCGCGGTGGTTCGCTCCTTCCCTTCCCCCGCCGCCCCTGCTGGCGGTGAACAGCGCGGGGAAGCTGACCCGCTGGACAGCATGGAATACCGCCGCGCGTTCATGGAATACGCTTTGCGCGGCACGCCCATTCCGGCAGAGTTCCGCGCAAACGCCGTTTCTAAAACCGCGGACAACGGCGCAGTGATCCCCACAACGATCTTGAACAAGATCATTGAAAAAATGGAAGCCGTGGGCATGATCCTTCCGCTGGTGACGCGCACGGCCTACAAGGGCGGCGTTTCTATCCCGACCTCCAGCGCGAAGCCCGTTGCGACGTGGGTTGCAGAGGGCGCGGGGAGCGACAAGCAGAAGAAGGCCACGGGAAGCATTACCTTCGCTTATCACAAGTTGCGGTGCGCCGTGGCCGTGTCGCTGGAAGTGGACGTTATGGCCTTGTCCGCGTTTGAAGCGACGCTTACCAATAACGTTGTGGAGGCTATGACGAAGGCCACGGAACAGGCCATTGTTTCCGGCGACGGGAGCGGGAAGCCGAAGGGCATTCTTTCCGAAACCGCCCCCGAAGGGCAGGCGTTGACTTCCAGCGCGCCCGCGTATGCTGACCTTGTGGCCGCCGAAGGCGCGTTGCCGCAGGCATACGAAAACGGCGCGGTGTGGTGCATGAGCAAAAAAACCTTCATGCAATACGCGGGCATGGTGGACGAAGTGGGACAGCCGATCGGCAAGACCAATTACGGGATCGCGGGCAGGCCGGAAAGAATGCTGTTGGGCCGCCCCGTGGTGTGTTGCGATTATGTGCCGTCCTTCACTTCCGGCATGGCCGCGGCAACCGTCTTCGCCTTCCTCTTCAACTTCAAGGACTACGTGCTGAACACCAACTACACTATGACCGTGAAGAAGTATGAGGACAACGAAACCGACGATCAGGTAACAAAGGCGATTATGCTTGTTGACGGCAAGGTTGTTGACAAGAATTCCCTTGTTACCATTGCGTCCGGCGCGGCTTCCGGCGTATAACGCGGAAGGGGTGAACGGGCAATGCTGGACAAGGTGAAGGCCGCCTTGCGTGTGAAAACAACCGCCTTCGACGATGAAGTGCAAGGGCTGATTGACGCTTGCAAGGCCGATTTGCGCCTTGTCGGTGTGAACGTTCCGGAGGATCAGCCGCCCGCCGAAGGTGAACCGCCTTCGGCGGGTGATCCTCTTATCACGCGGGCGATTATCCTATACGCAAAGGCAAACTTCGGGTATAGCGAGGACAGCGAGAAATACCGCGCCGCCTATGATTACTTGAAGTGTTCTTTGAGTTTGGCGGGGGGTTATCATGCGGTGGATTGATGAAATTACCTTGATCGCCGTGGAAGCCCCCGAAGAGCGGGTGAACGCAAACGGCTTCCCGAATGAGCCGAAGGAAACGCGCACGGTGCTTTTTGGCAACAAGAAATCCGTGGGCTATTCGGAGTTCTACAAAGCCGCGGTTGCGGGTTATGCCGCGGAATTGAAGGTTGACGTATACACGGAAGAGTACGGCGGGCAAAAGCTGGCCGAAGTGGACGGCGTGCGATACCGGATATTGCGGACATACCGCGATCCGAAAAACACGGATATAACGGAATTGACGCTTTCCGATCTTCCGGAAGTGCAGGAAGACCAGGGCGAAGAGCCGGACGGCGGCGAACAGGAAGGAGGCGGGGACGGTGGCGCGGTTTGAAGTAAACGGCATTGAAGGCTTCGAGGATAAAATCTTGAAGCGGGAGGCCGCGGCAACGGCGGCAGTTCCCGCTATGCTGAAAGCTGGCGCGGCGGTGCTGGTAGACGCACAGCAAGCGGAAATCCGCAGCACCTTTCACAGCGGCAGAGTAACGGGCGATCTTGCAAGCTCCATCAAAGCAACGTCCGTCAAGAAGAAGGACAGCACGCAATACGTGGAGGTATACCCGCAGGGGACAAACCGCCGCGGGGAGCGTAACGCCACGGTGGGATTTGTCCACCAATACGGGCGATCCAATATGCCCGCGCGTCCGTGGTTCACAAGCGCGAATGAGAAGGCCGCGGGAGAGGTACAAGAGGTAATGCGGCAGGAATGGGAGAAACAGCAAGGAGGCGGGGCCGAATGATTGACACCGTGGACGCGCTGGTAAAATCCACGCTTGCCGACCTTTGCCCGAATGTGGCGCGCCTGCTATACCGCGGGAAGGCTGGCACGTTCTTCACGTATCAGCTTGTTTTATCGCAGGACAGGGATGCGGCAGAAGACGAAATGCAGGGGACGGAATACACATACCGCGTTGACCTTTATTCAAAGCGGGATTATATAGCCTTGTTGCGCCGGACGAAGCGGGCGTTGAAGGCCGCGGGCTTCTA
>NZ_JAWXXL010000087.1:0-2990 GCF_034334985.1 Acutalibacter intestini
GCCGCGGCGGGGGTGGAGCTTGACGGCGACATGAAGAAAATTGTTGATGGCGCGATTGAAGCCGCCGTTTTCGCCCTTCCGAAGACGCACACGGAACAGCGTACATAAAGCCCGCGCCCTGAAAATTACAAAACCGCTTATGAAGGGCGAAGACGTGAAGGCCCTGCAAGCCGCCTTGATCGCCCGCGGGTATCATTGCGGCGCGTCCGGCGCAAGTGGTGTGTATGAGCGCAACACGGCCTATGCCGTGCGGTGCTTTCAGGCCGCAAACCGTCTTATTGTGGACGGCAGGGCCGGACGCTTCACCGTGGCCGCGTTGGGCGGCACATGGAACGGGTAACACCCGCCCCATTTACTGAACGCATAGAGAAGCCCCCGTGCTGGCCGTTATCGGCTGGCACGGGGGCTTTTTTCGTTTGTGTGCGGGGTTATCCTTCTGTTGGGAAAAGTGCTACATAAACAGTGTACTTGTCTTTTTCGCTATCGTAGTCAATGCGATCAATGAAGGCTTTTGCGCCTGCTTCAAGCAGTGCTTCGGCTGATTTTGGGAAATAGCCTATATCCCCGCCGATAGTGGCTAAATACTTGCCCTTCGTGTAATCGAATTCATATTCTACGCCGTCGCCCTTTTCGTATATTGATAGGCTGGATAACATATCGTCGCTAACGCGCCCGGAAAGTCGGAAGACCTTTGCTTTTTTGTTGTCCTGCAAAAGTGTTTTACCTTCCGTCGCGGGCTTTTTTGTTTTCACATAAAAACCCAAAAGCATTTGAAGGCTTCCAGAGCCAAGGCGCGTAATAATGCCTATCGCGTCGCCCCCACGGGCGCGGAAGTCGTGATACATGGCTTGAAGCTGGTTTGCTGGAAGATAGCCGCGCTTGATACCATCATAGAAAATTGCAACGGCTTTCGGGTCGTGTTCGTTGTCGGGTTCTGGTACAAAGTCAATCATTTTTCCGATCGAAAGCCCGTCACATTCATAATGTGCGCTTCCGGCTATGTTGACTTCGGAATACTTATACTTCAACTCATATCCGGAAACCGCGGGGAGAACTGGCACGGCGGGGGTTGCCGCGGGCGGGGCTTCCGGTTGCTTCGGCGCAGGCGGGGCAATGGTAGCCGCGGGGATATTCGGCCTTGCTGGTTCAGGCGGCGCGACGGGAGCGGAATTTGACAAAGGCGAGCTTTCTGGCTTCATTGCGGGCGGCGTTTTCTTCTTCCGCAATCCGAAAAAGATCAGCACAGCGGCAAGCGCAAGGCCGCAAACGCCGGAAGCTATGTCGCCTTCGGCAAAAAGGATTATTGCCGCGGCCAGACAGAGAGGCGAACAGGACAGAAGAACAATTCGGATCAGTTTGCTTTTTTTCATAGTTTGAATAGCCCCTTTCATATTTTGGCAACAGGCCGGAACGCGGTTTGTGTTCTGACCTTTAACACGATTATACCGCAAAAATGCGCTAAAGTAAAGAATAGCGCTGATGATTAACACAGAAAGGGGCGAAGGCAGGTGAAAATATACGATTACCACGGAAAGAAAAACGTTTCAGGCGACAGAATACGAGAAGCGCAGCTAAAACGGCGGCTTACGCAAGAAGACCTTGCGGCAAAATTGCAGATCGAAGGCGTGATTATGGAGCGGGACAGCGTTTCCAGAATGGAGATCGGCACGCGCTTTGTGACCGATTATGAATTGATGGTGCTTTCAAAGGTGCTTGGCGTGTCTATGCAATGGCTTGTAGGGCTGGAAGAATGAAAAAGCGGCGGGAAAACCCGCCGTTTCTGCATTTTTTCGCATTTATTTTTCTGAAAGCTATTGACAAACTACACCTATAGGTGTATAATATAATCACAGGCAAGGGGAAGCCGAGTAATGAAGGAAGGAGGAAACACCCGGAAGAAAGGGGGTGTACCAATGAGCGAAGAGCAGATAAAAAAACTGCTTGAAGTTTTTGAGAAGGCTTTACAGAGTGAAGCGGTGGAACGAATCACAATTACCATAAAGCCTAATCAAAAACCCAAACAGTAAATAGGCTGGGCGGTGGGCTTCCCCACCTACCGCCCCTTTATTATAACCGATAAAACGCGAAAATGTCAAGGGGGCGGCGCGAAATGACGATTGACGTTAAAGTGACCTACAAAAACGATAGATTGAAGACGCTTCGGCGGGCCGCAGGAATTTCACAAACACAGCTTGCGGCGGCGGCGGGGTTAAATGCCCGCATGGTGCAGTATTACGAACAGGGCGTGAAGGACTTAAACGCGGCGAAACTGCAAACCCTTTTGAAGTTGTGCAACGCCCTGAATTGCACATTGTCCGATCTAATCACCGATCCGGACGTGTTGGAGCTTTTAACGGTGTACGAAGGGAGAACAAAAAATGATCCGCTTTGAATCTGGGGAAAAATACGGATTGATATATTCAGCTTATCCGCGCGCAGGGACTGTTGCCGGATATGTTGAAATTATATCAGTTGAAAGAAAGCCGGAAGAAGAAGTAATTTTCAAGAATACTTCAATAAGGGACTGCTTTATAGCAGAGGTAGGAACAATAACATTTGTCGTTTATAGCGACACCACAAACACGAAGAAAAAGAAAGCCGTGGTATTTTGTTCACGAAATAGCGAAAGCTATGCGGAAGAATTTTCCGGAGGCGTGCGGGAATACGAATGGTTTTCACCAACAAAAAGAAGCTATTACCCTATTAGTTCAAGGGAAGGGAAGATTGAGTAAAAGGCGCAGGGGGCGGGAAACCGCCCCCGTTTTTCTGCTTTATGGAGGTTTACAAGATGGGACACTATTTCAGCCATTTATCAAAAACAGACCGCTACAAGCTGGAAGCCGCATTGCTGGCCGGGGAAAAGCCGCAGGCGATCGCGGATAGATTGCACGTACACGTTAGCACCATTTATCGGGAAAAGAAGCGCGCCCGCATGGTGCAGTTGACAACCGATCTTGTAGAAGTGGATCGCTACAATCCGGACGAAGCAC
>NZ_JAWXXL010000088.1:0-2386 GCF_034334985.1 Acutalibacter intestini
GGTTCCGGCGCGGGGGCGGGCGTTTCCTCCTGCGCGCCTAACCGCTTGTTTACCTCTGCGGCAATCTGCCCGTGAAGGTTATACAGATAATCGCCAGGACACGCCTTCGCCGCAAACCAGCGGTGAACGGTCATGTTCTGCTTGTCCACCTGTCCGATCAACGCCTTGTCGCCCTTCCAAAGAAGCCGCTTGATCCCGTTGCGGCGGCAAATATCCGTCACAAGGTCAAGCAGGGCTTTATATGCCTTGTCGGACACGTGCCACCCTGTTTCCGCGCCGCCGTCGTTTGCAACCTCGATCGTAACGGCGCGGTTGTCATTGGACGCGGAAGACGTACACCACGAACGATCCTTTTCCTCAACATACATTGCTATGCGCCCGTCGCTCCCGATCCCGTAGTTGCTGGAAGCCTGCCGGGAAGACGGCGCAAAGACGTTCCCGCACGTTTCAACGGAAAGATCGCCCGCCATGCAATGAATAGAAATGGTGTCGATCTTGTGATTGCGCGGGCTTGTCTTGTTCGGTGAAATTTTGGTATAACAAATCAAATTGCTGTTGCTCATTTTGCTTTAGCCTCCGTTTACGTGATTTTCCAGCGTGTCAAGCCGCTTGTGCGCCTGCTTCGCGGACGCTTCCACGGCAACCAGCCGTTCCATAAACTCCGTGTTGGTCTTTCGCTGTTCCCGCTGTTCGGCCTTAATATCATCAATGCCGCCTTTGATATAGCCGATTTCGGTTAATACCGTCGCGTCGCTCTTTGCTTCGCTCTCCGTGTCGCTCTTCCTGTTGCGGGCGAAGGCGGCATAGCCGAAGACGATTGCGCAAACCGTACTAACCACCGAAAGCACCGTTAAAAGCTGTTCCACGATTTCACCCCCTTTCCACCCGCTCCCATTGCCACATACCCGGCGTGTCAGGCGGGTATACGCAATTCGGCATATCCCCCGCCGCCTTGTAAACCGCGCCTTTGTAGATGTAATATAGGCCGCTCTTCACGTCCACCAGCACGCCCGCGGTTTCCGGATATGGGATCGGATCATCTGCCGCGCCCGTGTGCGCCAACTCCACAAGGCGGTAGTACGCGAAGGTAGTTGCCACGGGGAAGGCGGCGGCATTGGACGTGTGCGGGGCGACGATCTCATACAAGAGGCCACCCGCCTTTATAATCTCGCCTATGGTGTTATAGGCGTGATTATCTATGAATTCCGGATAATCCACCACTGCCGCCGAAGCAAGGATCATTTCGTCAGAAATGGCCCCCGTGCCTGCGGCGCGATCCCCCACGATCTGCGCCTTGAAGGAAAGGGAAAGAAGGGCGGCGGTGCTGTCGCCCGCCGCCTTCACTTCCCGAAGTTCCTTCTTCAATTCTGCCGTGCCGTCCGGCTTGTCCGGCCTGTGTGTCACGCTCATTCAAAATTACCCCCAATCGAAGATACCCAGCATTCGGAAAGGGCTTCGCCGCGGCCCACGGTCACGCGGACGTTTAGGCCGTACTGCACCGCCGCATTTTCCGTGTTCTCGAAGACGTGCGCCACGCCCTGCAAAACCGCGTTCGTGCAATCCTCCCACGCGGGGGAAGGATCAAAGGGATTGTTCGTCACTTCCACTTTGAACGTGCCGCCCGCTGGAATGTTCCGCGTAACAACCACATTCGCCCGCCGCGGCTGTTGCACCGCTTCCAGCGGCGCGGAAAGGTAGATTACAAAACTATTGATCGCCTTTGTGAAGGTCAGTGTGCGCACCGCCTCATTTCCTGCACTGTCTGTGGCCGTGATCGTGATTGTATGCAACCCATTTGTCAGCGATGTAAAATCGTTTCCGGCCAACGTCAGGTTTACAGACTGCCCAAGCGTGGGCGTGTGCGTCTTCAAGGTCTTTTCGTCCACCTTTTCAACTACGGTCACTATGTCGCCGTCCGGATCGTCCACGGTGTAGGCGTAAGAAAAGCCCTCCCGCTTCACTCCAAGATCGGCGTTCTGTCCGGATATTGTGGGCGGCTGATTGTGGATCACCGCAGACGTGCTGGAAGTGATATATGCGCTTTCGTTGCCCACGCTGTCCCGCGCCTTCACGCGGTATTTTACCGTGTTCCAGCTTGTCAGCACATTTTCTTCAAATGTGCGGGCGGCTGTCTCCGCCACCTGTGTATAGCTCCCGTTGTTTATGGCGCGCTCCAAAATATAGGTGATCGCGTCGCCCTCCGGATCGGTGGAAGCTCCCCACGATACCGCGATTTTTTGCCCGCTGTAACAATTCGCCGGAACGGAAATGCCGGACGGCGTAGACGGCGCGGCGTTCCATTGAAATTCATAATTCCCCTTTGCGTTGGTGCTGTCAGATACCAAGATTGAAGAATTAAGATTACAAAGCGGGCGCACGCCCCAGT
>NZ_JAWXXL010000089.1:0-2002 GCF_034334985.1 Acutalibacter intestini
AACAGCGGCAACAAAAATCAAGTAGGGAATGGATTTTACAATCTTTTTGATTTCCCGCAACAACAGCATTACCATTCACCCCCCACTTCACCCAAAATCTCACGAACGCCGCTGGTGTGGAGATACAGCATATATGCGTCCTCAATATTCGGCTCGCACACCTTGGCGCCCTGCATCAAGGTGTCTGCAATAAAGCGGATGTGGACCTTGTTTCCCTGGGTGTGCATACTGGTGATGGAAAGCTGCCTTTTCAGCTCTGGAAGCTCCCGCTTGGAAGCGGTCATGATAAACACTCTGCCTTCTGCTTCCTGCAAGAGCGCATCCACTGTGCCATTGTAGATGACTCTGCCCTCATTGATAATGGCGATATCCTCGCAGGTGGCCTCAATGTCCCCTACAATGTGAGTGGACAAAATCACAATCTTATCCTCTGCAATCTCAGACAGCAGGTTTCGAAATCGAACGCGCTCCTCTGGATCCAGCCCGGCGGTGGGTTCGTCAACAATCAATACCTTGGGGTTATTGAGCAGCGCCTGGGCGATTCCAAGACGGCGCTTCATGCCGCCGGAAAGCGCCTTCACCTTTTTGTCCCGGTGCTCTGTCAGATTCACTTTTTTGAGGAGTGCGTCAATCCGTTCTTTTCTCTCAGCACCGCTGAGTCCTGACAGGATTGCCAGATATTCCATGGCTTCCCCCACCTTCATGGATGGGTACATGGAAAACTCCTGGGGCAGGTACCCGGTAATCCTGCGGATCTCTTGGGCGTTTTCTATGGGAACGCCGCACACGGTAATCTCTCCGTCTTTCTTTTGCAGCAGTGTTGCCAGCGTCTTCATCAGGGTGGTCTTGCCTGCGCCGTTGCGCCCCAGCAGACCGAACATGCCCTGTTGGATGGAAAGATTCACATCAAAAAGCGCCTGCTTCTTTCCGTAAAATTTATTCAACCCTTTGATTTCTATAGAATGGTTCATTTGAAAAAGCTCCTTTCTCCAGATGGGTTTCCCATCTGACAGGTATAGGATAAAAGGAGATTTTCAACTTTTTGTCTACTCGTCAAAAATATTTTGTGGAATAAATTTCCGTATTATATGCAAAACAGGCAGCCACCAATAACGGAGGACTGCCTGTCAAAATAAAAATGATTTTATTTGGACGAGATAACTATACCTGTACAAATGGAATATCTATAGAATTATGTTCTATTTAATTCAAAAAGAACATCAGAATAATCCTTCACAAAGTACCGGATATTGGTTCTGCCCTTTTTGATGATTGTATGCCCCTCTGCCTCCAGCTTCTCTTTTTGTGCCTCGACGCCGCCGGGATATTTGGGATTTAACTCCCCATTTGCTTTTAAGGTTCTCCAATAAGGCGTTTCATTCTCAGAACGCTGATAGCTCGCCCAAGCTGCAATTGACACAAAAATTCCTGCCGTTATCGGCTCTGTAAAATCTGCTTCATTGAGCTTCGCAAAGTATTCACGAATCTCTCCCAGGGTAATCACTTTTCCATATGGGATTCTTTTCATTACCTTATCGTAATCAATTGGCGGTGCAAAGTACATTTTGTCCCCGCTATATTTTTCAATGCTCTTCTGATCTGTGATTGTCTGAATCTTTGGCATATCCTTGTTGTCATGCAGCATCGCATTGAAGTCTTTTTTATCTTCATTAGCCATATCTGACACCTCCTGCTTTTATTATAATTACTTTTACCAGTCCATGCAATGAGACTGTTTTACTTTTTTCAGAACTGTTTGGTCTTGGTTTGGAAGAATTACTGCCTGAATGCCGCAGTAACAACCGCCCCATACCGAAATGCTCGTTATCTGTTTCCCGCACCGTTTTGTAAAACGGCTTTGTGGCATTCTCCAAATCCTTTTTGATATTACTCCTCCGCCGAAAGATAGGAAAGAAGCGGATGGAGGAAAAAACGAATAACCCGAGAGGGATTATGCTGGAGCCGACGCATAAATGAATGAATGTTATGAGAGATATCCTGC
>NZ_JAWXXL010000090.1:0-1799 GCF_034334985.1 Acutalibacter intestini
CAGAGTTATAATATAAGTGTAATGTGATAGGGAAGGAGGAACAATGGCACGAACAAAAAACAGAGGGTATCAGCAGACTTTGGCCCCTACCTATACAGCCCGGCTTTGGAAAATGGGCGGCTACATCCGGCTTTCCCGAGAGGATTTACAGAAAATCAACCGTGGCCTTGACGATAGCAACAGCGTGAAAAACCAGCGCGACATTCTCAACGATTTTCATTTTAATCATGCGGAAGAATTTGAAAGCTACACCGAGTACGTTGATGACGGCCACACGGGAACCGATACGGAGCGCGAAAGTTTCCAGCGACTTTTAGGGGATGTGATGAGCGGGAAAATCAACTGTGTTGTGGTGAAAGACCTTTCCCGTTTCGCCCGGAATTACAGCGATGCTGGCAGTCTGATTGACAACCTCTTTGTGCAGATGGGCGTCCGCTTTATCAGCTTGGCCGAGGGCGTAGACAGCTACCTAAATCCGGATAGCGTGAACAGCATCATCGTTCCGATAACAAACGTGATGAACGACCAGTATTGTTATCAGACCTCAAAGAAAATCCGGCAGGTTTTCGATTACAAGCGGCGCAACGGCCAGTACATAGGCTCTTTTGCTCCCTACGGCTACATAAAAGACCCCAAAGACAAGCACCAGCTAATCGTTGACCCGGAGGCCGCTGAAACCGTCAAAAAGATTTACGAGATGTGCCTGCAAGGTACGGCCAAACTTCAAATTGTGATGTATCTGAATGACCACGGCATACCCAGCCCCACGGCATACAGAAAGCTAAAGGGCCTGCCCTACTCCCCGGCTATATCGGACGCTCCCATGTGGGGGAACAAGATTATAACGGATATTCTCAGAAATCCTATTTACACCGGGGATTTAGTACAGGGCCGCCGCCGGGTGAAAAGCTACAAGGTACACCAGATTGAGGCTGTGCCGGAGGAAGAATGGGTGCGCGTCCCCGATACCCACGAGGCCATCATCACCCACGAAACCTTTGACCGGGTACAGGAACTTCTGAAACGTGACACCCGGACAGCCCCTAAAAAGCGGGAGCTCCATTTATTCAGCGGTTTTCTGAGGTGCGCGGACTGCGGCAAGGCCGTGACCCGGAGCCAGAGCGGGAAGAATGTTTATTATTCCTGCTCCACTTACAAGAAACGCTCCCGGACAGCCTGCACCATGCACTCTATCAAGCACAACCGTCTGGAGGCCGCCGTTCTGTTCGCTATTCAGTATCAAGTGAGCACCGCCGTTTCCTATTCGGAAATAGTAGCCCGTATCAATGCGGCCCCGCTGAAAAAAAGTCAATCCCACCGCCTTAACGACCAGATTGCCGCAAAGGAAAAGGAATTGACGAAAATCACCCGCTACAAGCAGTCACTGTATCAAGACTGGAAAGACGGGGAAATCTCCCAGCAGGAATATCGGGAAATGAAAACCGATTATGAGCGGCAGGCCGCCGGGCTCTCGGATTTGCTGGCCCGGCTGACGGCTGAACGGAAACAGCTTTCAAACGGCGTTGACCAGCAGCATCCCGCACTGGTAGCCTTTGCGAAATATCAGAACATCGAAAAGCTGACCCGCGAAATCCTGATTGAATTGGTAGACCATATCAAGGTTTACGAAAACGGCAATATCAGCGTTCATTTTAAGTTTGCGGACGAGTTCCGCCGGATTGCCGAATACATTGAAATCAACACCACTGACACCGCCGAGGCGGGCTGACCCCCGCCAAAGCATAAAATCCTTTTGACAGTGTGCTTTCCTAATAAAACGCAATCTTATGCTTGCTACG
>NZ_JAWXXL010000091.1:0-1763 GCF_034334985.1 Acutalibacter intestini
GAGGCTCAGAAAATCGACATCAGTAACCTGCAATGGTACGGAGCATTTCACAATACCGCGCACCATCCGCATATGCACCTGCTGGTCTATTCCAAGGATGCAAAGCAGGGGTGGCTGACGAAAAAAGGGATCGATGAACTGCGAAGTGCGCTGGGTAACGACATCTTTCGGCTGGAGCAGTACAAGCTGTTCACGATGGAAACAGGCCTTCGTGACCGGCTGAAGAAGGAGAGCCGAGAGAAAATTGAAAGGCTGCTTGCTAAAATTCGTGATTCATATGCGCCCACTTCCGAAACAGAAATGCTATTTTTGAAACTGGTTTCCCAGCTAAAGATCTGCAAGGGGCGCAAGCAGTATGGTTATCTGCCGAAAGATGTAAAGGATACCGTCAACAAAATTGTGGTGGAGCTTGGAAAGGACAGGGACATTGCAAGGCTCAATTCTGAGTGGAATAAGGTGAACCGAGAGAAGTTATCACTCTATCATGAAAAGAAAAAGCCCGATATTCCTCTGGAAGGTAACCCTGAGTTCCGTAGCATTAAGAACGTGATTGTTAGGAGTGCTGTGCTGGCTATGAGGATTATGGATGCAGAACACTCTCAAACTTATGATGTTGGGTCAGCGATGAAGTCGGTGGTCGGCGCGCTGTGTAAGATAATCTCCAAGAGTTATGATAAGAAAATTGCCCGGCTGAACACTCAGATTGACAGTAAACTCAGAAGTAAAATCGAGCAGAAGAAGGAGGCGCATGGGCTGAAAACGGAGCGTAGCGTCCGGCAGGATATAGATGATGAAAGTTATTCAATGAGGATGTAGGCCCTCAAAATTTGCGTTGCATAAACAAAGAAAAGGGTTTTGGACGAAACCAGAAAAAGTAAGAAAAATGTCAGTGGACATTGGCGGGGATTATGTGGTAATGTTGGTGTCAAGAAAGGGGGCCAAGATATGGCAAAACGCAGAGCAAATGGCGAGGGCAACATACGCAAGCGCAAGGACGGTCGCTGGGAGGGGCGCTATACGGCTGGTCGCGATCCCGAGTCCGGCAAGGTGATTTACAGGAACGTGCTGGGCAAAACCCAGGCGGAAGTCAAGGAAAAACTTGCCCGGGCCATCGAGGATAGCAAAGGTTTGGACGTGGTCAAAGCCGGTCAGTACACGGTGGGGCAGTGGATGGACGTATGGTATGAGAACTACGCCAAAATCAAAGTGCGCCCTTCATCGCACAAAACCTACAAGGGTTATATTGAAAATCACATCAAGCCAAGCATTGGCAAGATACCGCTCAGCAAGCTGACTACCCTGGAAGTGCAGGCACTTTACAGAAAGCTGCTGACCAGCGGTAGGGTGGAGCGTACAGAATCTCAACAGCAGCCCAAGGGCCTGAGTGCCAAAACGGTACGAAATATAAATCAAGTGATATCGTCAGCGATGGAACTTGCCAAAAGTCAAAAACTCATCTCCACCAATCCCACAGACGGTTGCGCTCTGCCAAAAGTTGAGCACCAAGAGATGAAAACGCTGACCGCCGACCAATTAGCCGCCTTCTTCCGCGAGGCCAAGAACAGCGGCGTGTTCGAGATGTACTACCTGGAGCTGGCAACAGGCTTGCGCCGTGGCGAACTGCTGGGCCTGAAGTGGGACGATATCAACCTGGACATAGGTGTTATCCAAGTGAAACGGCAGGTAGCCAGGATTGATGGGGAAGTGGTGGAGGCTCCGTTGAAAACGAAAAATTCCTACCGCACGCTGTCCATCGGAGCAGA
>NZ_JAWXXL010000092.1:0-1633 GCF_034334985.1 Acutalibacter intestini
CTGCACATGTTTTTTGATTGCAGGGATACCCGCAAGTTCTGCGAGGCTTTTTTGAAAGAGCGCTTCGAGCTGGTCCAGTCAGAGCCAATTCCCACCAGAAAGATCCCCTCTATCACCGGCGAGCCCATCATCTGGCGCTACTTCCTCGCGCCCTTTCCCTCCCTGCTGAAAAGCCTGCGGCTGGACGAGAAAGAGTTTGTGGCCCGCACCGTGATGCAAATAAACACCGAAATAAAAGGGGCCTTTGTGTTCTCGTCCGGGAAGAATATGGGCGCGTTCAAAGCCGTGGGATATCCCGAGGAGGTCGGGGCGTTCTACCGCTTGGAGGACTACGCCGGCTACGCCTGGTCCGCCCATGGGCGCTACCCTACCAACACTCCGGGCTGGTGGGGCGGGGCGCACCCTTTTACCCTGCTGGACTGGTCGGTGGTACACAACGGGGAGATTTCTTCTTATGACGCCAACCGGCGGTATATGGAAATGTTTGGGTATCCGTGCACTTTACAAACAGACACGGAAGTCATTACCTATATGATGGACTACCTGCTGCGGGTACAGGGGTTGAGCCTTAAGGAGGCCGCGTCGGTGGTTGCCGCCCCTTTCTGGAGCACGATCGAGAATCAGGCGGAGCACAGAGAAAAGCTGGTTTATCTGCGCAGCATGTTCCCCAGCCTGCTTATTACCGGGCCCTTCTCCATTGTGCTGGGGTTCACAGGCGGGCTGATGGCCCTGAATGACCGGCTAAAGCTGCGCTCCATGGTGGTAGGCGAAAAGGACGACAGGGTGTTCATTGCCAGCGAGGAGGCGGCGGTGCGGATGATGGAGCCAGAGGCGGAGCATATCTGGGCTCCGGCAGGCGGCGAACCGGTGATTGTGAGAGTAAAGGAGGGGGCGTACTGATGGGCATAGACTTTATCTATCCGGAATATGAGGTCCGGCGGGACGCCGGCCGCTGCACGGGCTGCGGCGCCTGTGTAAAACAGTGCTCCCATCAGGTACACGCCAAAGACGGCAGGAGCAAAAGCATAACGGCTGACGACACAAAATGCGTCAACTGCCAGCGCTGCGTCAGCTTCTGCCCGGCCCGGGCGCTGAAAATTGTCCGTTCAGATTATGCCCCCATGGGCAACTTCAATTGGCGGCAGTCCGTGATCCATGAAATCTATAAGCAGGCCAGAACCGGCGGCGTGCTGCTGTCCTCTATGGGAAGCCCAAAGGAAATGCCGGTGTATTGGGATAAAATCCTGCTCAATGCCTCCCAGGTGACAAACCCGCCCATCGACCCCTTACGGGAACCAATGGAGACAAAGGTTTTCCTGGGCCGGCGGCCGGAGCGGGTGGTAAGAAGGCCTGACGGAAGCCTGGATACCGCCATGCCCCCCTTGCTGGAACTGTCCATGCCGGTGATGTTCTCCGCAATGAGCTACGGCTCCATCAGCTATAACGCCCATGCCGCCCTGGCAAAAGCGGCGGATAAGCTGGGGGTCCTCTATAATACCGGCGAGGGCGGGCTGCATGAGGACTTTTACCGCTATGGGCCCAACACCATCGTGCAGGTGGCCTCTGGGCGGTTTGGGGTACATAAGGGATATTTGAACGCCGGGGCGGCCATTGAGGTCAAAATGGGGCAGGG
>NZ_JAWXXL010000093.1:0-1612 GCF_034334985.1 Acutalibacter intestini
TAAAGACCTGCTAATAAAAGTCAAGAGCCAAATTGAAGGTAAGCGGGATTTTATAGTCGCCGCAAAAAGGGTACAGAAAACCAAGCCACCGCCATTGAAAAATTTTGGCGCTGGCCTGTGATAGGCGGATCTGAGATAGAGTGTTAAGCTTCGAGGCTGTCCAAGTACTGCCTCACGGTGGCATAGTAGATACGCAGGAACTTGTTGGCGGAGGCCATCATGTAAACACGATAAGGTTTGCCCTCGGCGCGTTTCTTGTCCATGAACTGGTACACCGGGTTATCAGATGGGGAGCGCTGGAGGATCACGCTCATCACCAGGAACAGCGTTCTGCGCAGGGCGGAGGAGCCACGTTTGGAGATGCTCCGGCTGCGGACTTCCATCTGGCCGGACTGGTACGGCGGAGCGTCGATACCCGCAAAGGCCACCAGCGCCTTCTTGGAGTAGAAGCGGCGCACATCGCCGATCTCCGCCATGAGCTGAGGGCCGAGGGCCGGGCCAACGCCGAACATCCCCATCACAACAGGGTATTCCGGCAGGGATGCCGCCAGGGACTGCATTTCATTCCGAAGCGCGGACAAGGCGGCGGAAACGGCTCGGAGCTGGGATACCGTCTGCTCCACCAGGAACTTGGCCGTATCGGTCTTGGGCATGACGCTGAAATGTCCACAGGCGGAGGCGTAGACGTCCAGTGCTTTGTCCTGACTGAAATTGTAACCGTGTTTCTTGCACCATTTCTGATACTTGGCTGTAAACGCTTTTTCGGACAGCCCGCAGACACACTCACAGTGCGGGAAAGCAGCCACAAAGTCCACCCACTTCTCGCTGCCGTCCGCCCTGGCGGGGCTGGAAAACAGGCGATTTGCGTCTGGAAACGCGGTGTCAAGCAAGGAAATCAGATTGTTTTTGAGCATGGTCTGCACCTTGGCGCATTGCTGGTACTGGCGGTATGTAGTTTTCAGCATCAGCCGCACTTCATCCTCCGGGATGTATTTGGGCAGTGCCAGCCAGTGGTCGAGGCCGTAGTTGGCCAGCTTGATCGCGTCCTTCTTGTCGGTCTTGGCCCGCCGCAGGCTGTTGTTCCCGTAACCATGCACCAGCATGGCGTTCACCACGGAAACGTAAAACCCGGAATCGTAGAGGAAGCTGGCCACCGGCAAATGGTAGTTCCCCGTAGCCTCCATCACCACGCGGGTTTCGCCGCCCAGTTCTCTCAACCGGCTCGACAGCTCACACAACTCAATGCCGGTGTGTCCTACCTCAAAGGGCGGGATCACCAGCTCTCCCAAAGGACGCATGACGGCAATCATGCTTTTGCCTTTGGAAACATCAACACCTACACAGTTCATGTTCATTCTCCCAATACAAAATTTGCAACCGGAACCCATCTTTTTCTCGCTGCCGATTCAATCTATTGGGTGACGCGAACTCAAGGCTCAACCTGCTTAAACCGAACGCTGCAACAAGAGGATGGCTGACAGTCTTTACATCGGACTTCAAAGCCCAAGGAGGTGAAGGCCAGCCAGTTGCTCCTCTTATTGTAGCTTTGGCACGAGACGGACGAAACCCCCGGCTGGCTGCCGAGGGTCCCAACCAAATTATATTGTAATAG
>NZ_JAWXXL010000094.1:0-1590 GCF_034334985.1 Acutalibacter intestini
CACAACATGGAAACGCGGAAGTTCCGTCCGGTTAAAATCGAACAGCGGGCGCGCATTGACGGCTTTGTGTCCGTGATCGACGCAATGACCGTCCGGCAAAAATACTATAACGAAATCGGCGTAATGTTGAAAAATGCGGGGTGATTTGTCAAATGGGAGTGTTTGAAACTATTTTCCGGAAGCCGAAAAGCGATCTTGTGCCAACAGGCTATTTCAAAATGCTGAACGGGTACACGCCCGTTTTCACAAACGCGCCGGAAAGCGTCTACGAAATGGAGATCACGCGGGCGGCTATTCATTCGTTCGCGTCCTTTTGCAGTAAATTGAAGCCGGAAATATCGGGGAGCGCGAAGAAGCACCTTGAACGCACGTTGCAGTTTAAGCCTAACCCGTTTCAGGACACAACGAAGTTTATTTATCGCATGGCGACGATCCTTGCGGTGAACAACACCGCCTTCATTGTGCCAATAGAAGACGAATTCGGCGGCCTTGTGGGGTATTATCCCCTATTGCCGCAGAATTGCGAAGTGTTAGACGTGGGCGGTGTGCCATATTTGCGCTATACGTTCTCAAACGGACAGCGGGCGGCGATCGAGTTTGACCGCGTGGGCGTGCTGACACAATTTCAGTATTCAGATGATTTTTTCGGGGAAACAAACGCGGCCTTGCGCCCCACAATGCAGTTGATCCACACACAAAATCAGGGGATCATAAACGGCGTGAAGAATTCGGCTTCTATTCGCTTTCTGGCGAAAATTGCGAATATGCTTGCGCCGGAAGACATAGCGAAGGAGCGCAAACGCTTCACAGAAGACAACCTTTCCGCGGACAATCAAAGCGGCATGATTATCTACGATCAGAAATTTGCAGACGTGAAACAGGTTGATAGCAAGCCCTTCACGGTGAACGCCCTTCAAATGCAACAGATCAACGAAAACGTGTTTAACTACTTCGGGACTTGTCTTGAAATCCTGCAAAACAGGTATACCGAAGACCAATGGAACGCGTACTATGAAGGTAAAATTGAGCCGTTCGCCCTGCAACTTTCACTTGTTATGTCGAATATGACCTTTACGCCGCGGGAGATCGCCCACGGCAACGCAATCACGTTCACGGCGAACAGGCTTCAATACGCAAGCAATCAAACGAAGCTGAATATTTCCACACAGCTTTTTGACCGCGGGTTGCTGAACCGAAACGGCGTTATGGACATTTGGAACATGGCGCACGTAGAGGGCGGCGAAAAATACTATATCCGCAAAGAGTACACAGAAATTTCACAGCTTGGAAAGGAGGGGGCCACAAGTGCCGATAGTGAAGGATCGGGAATACCGGCAGATGGCGTTACCGCTGGCGACGGCGGCGACGGGGACGGCGAAGAGGTTTGACACGGATTTTTACGTTGAAGGCTTCGCCACAACCTTTGACACGCCGTATTTGCTGTATGAATACGACGGGGTGCAATATTTTGAAGTGGTAGACCGGAACGCCCTTGCGGGCGCGGATTTGTCCGACGTGATTATGCAGTACGATCACGCGGGCATGGTGTACGCACGAAACAAGATGGCAAAAAGCAAGCCGCCTTCCCTG
>NZ_JAWXXL010000095.1:0-1531 GCF_034334985.1 Acutalibacter intestini
GCGGCCACCTTTTGCATAACCTCCATGGCCAGCTGGTTGTGGTCCGTGGCCACGTTGGTGGTGGTATAGATGGGGGCCAGCTCGTGCTGTGCGGGCGCCACTTCGTTATGCTCGGTCTTAGCCAGTATTCCCAGCTTCCACAGCGCGTCGTTCAGGTCCTCCATATAGGCCGCCACCCGGGGCTTTATTACGCCAAAGTAGTGGTCGTCCATCTCCTGGCCTTTGGGGGGCCGCTTGCCAAAGAGGGTGCGGCCGGTGAAACGCAGATCCGGGCGCTTATCATACATCTCCTGGGTAATGAGGAAGTACTCCTGCTCGGGCCCTACCGAGGTGCGCACGCACTTTACCTCCTGGTTGCCAAAGAGCCGGATAATGCGCATGGCCTGGCGGTTAAGGGCCGCCATGGAGCGCAGCAGGGGCGTTTTTTTATCCAGCGCCTCGCCGCCGTAAGAACAGAAAGCGGTGGGGATACACAGGGTTTTCCCCTTTATAAAAGCGTAGGAGGTGGGGTCCCAGGCAGTATATCCCCGGGCCTCGAAAGTGGCCCTAAGACCTCCGGAAGGGAAGGAGGAGGCGTCGGGCTCGCCCTTAATCAGCTCCTTTCCAGAAAACTCCATGATTACGCCCCCATCGGGGGAGGGAGAGATAAAGCTGTCGTGCTTTTCGGCGGTAACGCCGGTCAGGGGCTGGAACCAGTGGGTATAGTGGGTGGCGCCCTTAGACACCGCCCATTCCTTCATCGCGTTGGCCACGGCGTCGGCCACCCCGGGGTCCAGTTTGGCGCCCCGCTCAATCGTCCCGCGCAGGGACTTATATACATCAGATGGAAGGTTGGCTTTCATCACCCGGTCGTCAAAGACCATGCTGCCGAAATATTCCGGAACCAGTTTCATAATACGCACATCCTCTTTTACAAAAAATAAGACAGGGGCGCTCCCCCCGGAGCACCCGCTGTCCGCGCTCCCAGAAAAGACGCCCTTGCCTTTGCCGTGCCCCATTATACGCCAGCCGGGGCGGTTTGTCAACCCCTGTTTTGCAATATTTATTTTTGATATTTCATTTTTTTAAGGAAATCCTAAGTTTTTTTAGCTGCCCCTTGACATTTTGCAAGAAATCGCATATAATATCTTCAAATGAGCAATGGCGTTCATTCCGGTCCAGGGACTTCCTGCGCCCGGGGCGGGCGCTCTTTTTTTGAAAATTTTTATTAAGGATATGGTACTATGCAAATCGAAGGTCAGGTCCGCATCCCCTCTGGCTGTGCCATTGCGGCCCTTATCTCCAAAGAGGGCCGCAGAATGCCGGGCAGTATTGTGGCGCGGGCCATGCGCCCCATGCGCGAACGCTCCAACGGCCTGGGCGGCGGCTTTGCCGGGTACGGCATCTACCCGGCTTACCGGGAGTTCTACGCCCTGCACATGTTTTTTGATTGCAGGGATACCCGCAAGTTCTGCGAGGCTTTTTTGAAAGAGCGCTTCGAGCTGGTCCAGTCAGAGCCAATTCCCACCAGAAAGATCCCCTCTATCACCGG
>NZ_JAWXXL010000096.1:0-1509 GCF_034334985.1 Acutalibacter intestini
GCCTTCCTCTTCAACTTCAAGGACTACGTGCTGAACACCAACTACACTATGACCGTGAAGAAGTATGAGGACAACGAAACCGACGATCAGGTAACAAAGGCGATTATGCTTGTTGACGGAAAGGTTGTTGACAAGAATTCCCTTGTTACCATTGCGTCCGGCGCGGCTTCCGGCACCTAACGCGGAAGGGGTGAACGGGAAATGCTGGACAAGGTGAAGGCCGCCTTGCGTGTGAAAACAACCGCCTTCGACGAAGAAGTGCAAGGGCTGATTGATGCTTGCAAGGCTGATTTGCGCCTTGTTGGTGTGAACGTTCCGGAGGAACAGCCGCCCGCCGAAGGTGAACCGCCTTCGGCGGGTGATCCTCTTATCGCGCGGGCGATTATCCTATACGCAAAGGCAAACTTCGGGTATAGCGACGATAGCGAGAAATACCGCGCCGCCTATGATTACTTGAAGTGTTCTTTGAGTTTGGCAGGGGGTTATCATGCGGTGGATTGATGAAATTACCTTGATCAACTTGGAAGCCCCCGAAGAGCGGGTGAACGCAAACGGCTTCCCGAATGAGCCGAAGGAAACGCGCACGGTGCTTTTTGGCAACAAGAAATCCGTGGGCTATTCGGAGTTCTACAAAGCCGCGGTTGCGGGTTACGCCGCGGAATTGAAGGTTGACGTATACACGGAAGAGTACGGCGGGCAAAAGCTGGCCGAAGTGGACGGCGTGCGATACCGGATATTGCGGACATACCGCGATCCGAAGAATACGGACATAACGGAATTGACGCTTTCCGATCTTCCGGAAGTGCAGGAAGACGAAGAGCCGGATAGCGGCGAACAGGAAGGAGGCGGGGACGGTGGCGCGGTTTGAAGTTAGCGGCATTGAGGCGGCAGAAGCCGCGCTTATGCGGCAGAGTGAACGGGCGGCAAGAGCTGTTCCGAAAATGCTGAAAGCTGGCGCGGCGGTGCTGGTGAGGGTACAGCAAGAGGAAATCCGCAGCACTTTCCGGGGCGAAAGGGCAACGGGTGATCTTGCAAATTCCATTAAACAAACAAGGATAAGGCAGAAGGACAGCGCGCAATGCGTGGAGGTATATCCACACGGGACAAACCGCCGCGGGGAGCGTAACGCCACGGTGGGATTTGTCCACCAATACGGGCGATCCAATATGCCCGCGCGCCCGTGGTTTACCCGTTCTAATCAAAAGGCAACGCCGGAAGTTCGAGACGCAATGCGGAAAGCGTGGGAGGAGGAGCAAGGATGATTGACACCGTGGACGCGCTGGTAAAATCCACGCTTGCCGCCCTTTGCCCGAATGTGGCGCGCCTGCTTTACCGCGGGAAGGCTGGCACATTCTTCACGTATCAGCTTGTTTCTTCGGAAGATAGGGACGCGGCAGAAGACGAAATGCAGGGGACGGAATACACATACCGCGTTGACCTTTATTCAAAGCGGGATTATATAGCCTTGTTGCGCCGGACGAAGCGGGCGTTGAAGGCCGCGGGCTTCTA
>NZ_JAWXXL010000097.1:0-1440 GCF_034334985.1 Acutalibacter intestini
CCGCGCTTTAACCTGCTTGTCTTTTTGACCGTTTCCTGCGCCCTGTTTTGCCGGATAAACTTGCAACCCTCTGCATATTTGGTGCGGTTTCTGTCTCCTGCCGAAACTGCTCTCACAAATCGCCACAAATGCCCCACACGGCTGTTTTAGGCCGGTTATCGCTACTTCCCCGGTATCCAGCCCAAACCGCCTGACACGGCCCTCACAGGGGCCACAAATGCCTACCTCGATAACTGGCACTCGTTGTGGTACTTGATTGCTCCCTGGATGGGGAGAATCGTAAAAATCAAATTGCCGTTGCGAACCTGTCCACTCTCAGATTCGTACTTTGTATGTTCCGTAAGGATGAGCGTTTTGTACTCCAGTTCCCGCACATACTTCCTCACCGTGTTCTCGCTCATTCCGACAGCCCTGCAAATAGTTTTGTAACTAGGCCAGCACTGGTGCGACCTTCTGTCCTCACAGTGCATGAGGTAAGCATAGACAGCCAGTTCACCAGCCGACAATCCCAAACTGAAAATTGCATTTGGCAGAGGAAAGAAGTTCTTTGCTCCGCTACATGATGCTCTTAGAAAATTATTCACGCTGTGCACCTCCTGTCTGGCTCTCGATCCACGAGAGAAATTTCTCCTTGGGAACCACCAAGCGAGAACCGATTCTCAGCACCGGGAAGTCTTCCTGGTGCAACAATTCGTAGCTCCCTGCCATCGAGATCCCCAAAACTTCTGCCACTGTTTTCGCATTGAGAAACAGTGGCAGCTCGTCATAACTCTTGAACTTGGATTGAACCACTTGGCACCTCCTAAAAAATGTCTTGACTTTTCCGCTCTCCTGTTGTAGACTTACTTTTACAGGAAGTTTAATTTGCCAACTGCCTTATGGTAACACATGGTAATTCATTTGTCAAGGACAATTTCAAAAATATTTTTAATTTGTGAAGGAGAACGGTTAACATGGCGGCTTATGAGTTCTACACTTACTTTGCGGAGAGCCGGGAGTATTTCGTCTACAAGGATTTGACGCTAGAACGCCCAAGGACAATAGAAAAAGACTTCCCATTTCTGGAAAGCCTCTTGCGTTTCACCTATCTGGACATCTGGCCGATGGAGGATCTGTTTAAGAAAATGGATGCCGCTCTGCTGAACTTTTATCAGAAATCCGACTTCGATTCTCAGGCCGTTGTGATGAGCACGTTGAAAAAGCTGGCGAAGGAGCACATCTACTTCGAGTTTCTGCGCCTTGACTGGCAGTCGCGGTTCCGCTATATTGAGCAGCACCCTGACAAGGATATCCAGAAGCATCTGCCCCACAAGCAGCTGCGGCACATCCCTAGTGACATCGACACGCTCCAAAAACAAATCATGCGTCTGTTTGAGGATGTGCTGGATATCGACGACGGCAAGAAGAAACCCGTGAAGGAAAAGCTGAAAGCTTATCTCC
>NZ_JAWXXL010000098.1:0-1364 GCF_034334985.1 Acutalibacter intestini
ACCAAGGACGCCATGTCCACGGTCAACGGCGAGAGCGTGAACACCATGGACACCCTCTCCGCCCTGGCAAAGCAGATGGGCAGCGAGACGGCCTTCTCCGCCAGCGAGTGCGCCGAGGCTTTGAACTACCTCGCCCTCGCCGGATATGACACCCAGGAGATGTGCGACACGCTCCCCACCGTCCTCAACCTGGCGGCGGCTGGCGGTATCGACCTGGCCTCGGCCTCCGACATGGTGACAGACGCCATGTCCGCTTTGGGCATGGGTACAGACGAGGCCACCACCATGGTGGACCAGATGGCAAAGACCTCGTCCACCACGAACACCTCGGTGGCCCAGCTTGGCGATGCCATCCTGACCATCGGCGCTACGGCGAAGTCCGTCAAGGGCGGCACCGCCGAACTAAACACCGCTCTCGGCATCCTCGCCAACAACGGCATCAAGGGGGCCGAGGGCGGTACGCATTTGCGCAATGTCATTCTCTCCCTGCAAAACCCCACCGATAAGGCCGCGGCCTGCATGGAGCAGCTTGGCGTGGATGTGTACGACTCCGAGGGAAATATGCGCTCCCTCAACGATGTGCTGGGCGACCTCAACACTTCAATGGACGGCATGACCTCCGCCGAGAAGTCCAACATTATCGCCACCATCTTCAACAAGACCGACCTCGCCGCCGTCAACGCCCTTCTCGCCAATACTGGCGAGAGCTGGGACACCCTCCAACAGTCCATCACCGAGAGCGGCGGCGCTGCCCAGCAGATGGCGGACACACAACTGGACAACCTCCAAGGTCAGCTCACCATTCTGAAGTCGGCGCTGGAGGGCCTCGCCATCTCCATCGGGGAACTGCTCATGCCGGTCATCAAGAACATCGTTTCCGGCATCCAGTCCTTTGTGGATTGGCTGAACAGCCTGGATGAAGGCACCAAGCAGACCATCGTCACCATCGGGCTGATCGTAGCCGCTGTGGGGCCTGTGCTGATCGTCATTGGCAAGGTCATCTCGGCGGTCGGCACCATCCTCTCGGTGGTGTCCAAAATTGGCCCGGTCATTGGTGCGGTGAAAACCGCCGCCACCGGGCTGTTCACTGTCTTAGCGGCAAACCCCATCGGCCTGGTGGTCGCCGCCATCGCCGCCCTCATCGCCATCTTCGTTGCCCTCTGGAACAACTGCGAGGGCTTCCGCGAGTTCTGGATCAACCTCTGGGAGAACATCAAGGCCGCTGCGGTGGCTGTGTGGGAGGCGCTGTCCTCCTTCTTCCAGGGAGCATGGGAGGCCATCGTCAACTTGGCCCAGACCATCTGGGGTGGTATCGGCGACTTCTTCTCTGGGCTGTGGGAGGCCATCTCCACCACGGCCCAGGC
>NZ_JAWXXL010000099.1:0-1327 GCF_034334985.1 Acutalibacter intestini
GCGGTCTGCGCCACCGTGGACATTGCGGCGGCTATGTCCTCCATGTTTTCCCCGAAGTTGTTGTTGTAGATGTTCAACATTGCTTCGTCAAAACCCTTTGCCGCCGCTTCCGCAATGCCCGTCGCCGCTTCAAAATCGTTCATTGCGCTTTTGACTTCATCAGCGAAGCCCGTTGCATATCCAATACCCGCAACGATCGCCGTTCCGATTGCGGCAACGCCTACGCCGATAGCCTTTAGCCCCGTTCCCAGCGCACCCGCCACGGAAGACACTTTGCCGCCCAGCCCTTCCAGCGCGCCGCCCGTCTTTTCCGCTTCCCCGGCCACTTCCTCCAACCCATCCGAAAAATCATTAGAAGCGTTATTTGCTTCGCTGATCTGCCCGTCAAGGCTGTTTATCTCGTTTTGGGTTTTTATCATGGCCGTCTTTGCGTAATTCAGGGATATTTCCAGCTTTTGGGCTGCGTCCGAACTTCCCATATTTGCGTCCCGGTATTTCTGCAACTGTTCTTCTGCCGCCGCAACCGCCCTTTTTTGCTCTTCAAGCCGCTTGTTCAAAACGTCCTGTTTTGCCGTCATTGCTTCTATGCTGTCGGTGTTGCCCTCAAAGGTTGCAGAAACAACCTTCATTTCGGACGCAATGGCCTTCAAAGAAGAACTAATATCTTTGCAAGCCGCCTTATATTCTTTTTCACCTTCAACGGCTATTTCTGTTTTGATCTGATCTTCCTTGCCTGCCACTTATAACCCCCCTAACACGTCGTCAATGTCCGCTTCCTTTTCTTCCGGCTTGAAGCGATCCGGATTAAATTCTTTGTGAATGCGAAAAAGCGTCAGAATTTTGTACGGTGTCATTTTCCAAACGTCGGCTTCCGGCCAGCGTAGAAGCGTAACCCCGATATAAAGCAGGCGGGCAAGGTCAATTAAGCCTTGCCCGCCGCCGCGTTTTTTTCCTCTTCGCCGTCTTCGTCTTCTTCGTCTTTCACGGCGGGCGGCTCTGCCGTGCCGCTGTTGCCCATAGCGAAGGCGCGGAAAATCGCCGTGCGCACTTCGTCGAAGTTGCCCGTGTGGATCATGTGGCCTACCTGTTTTTCGGTCAACGGCTCTTCATCGTCCCCCGCACCCTCATTCAGAAGCAGGGTAAGAAGCCACCGAAGATTTTTAATGCTTTCCTTGCCGGAAAGCACTTCGGCCAGCGTGTCAAAGCCGCCGAAGCGGTCTTGCATTTCGTCAAGGACATTCAGGGAAAACAGCAAGTGGAATTCCTTGCCGTTCAGCTCAATGGGCAAACGCCCGTCTTTAATTGCGCTCATAATAAAATAAGGGAA
>NZ_JAWXXL010000100.1:0-1324 GCF_034334985.1 Acutalibacter intestini
GAAAATGTTGTGATGACCATCGTTCCGCAGATCACGCCGCTGGCAACCACATAGCTTTCTGTGCCAGCGGAAGAAATCAGTCCGACTGCCAAGATGACCAAAACCAAAAGCATAGACTTCATGTTATGTCCGATATTATATAGGTCTTTCAAAATCAAGCTTTTCATTTTATTTTCTCTCCTTTCACATACAAAAGCAAAATATCATCAATAGCGACATCATCCACCACTGCGTTTTTATATCGCCGCCTTGCCTTTTCTTTATCCTTTACCAGCACGTTCCACTGGTAATCTTCTTTCCGATACGCAAGAATCTCTGATTTGTCAATTTCGTCAAAGGCAGTAGCTCCGCAGCGGATTATGCCATAGTGGTATAGAAGCTCATCCTTTGCTTTGCAGAACAGCACTTTTCCTTGGTGAATAAACGTAATAGAGTCCGCAACCTTTTCCAGGTCGGTGGTGATATGCGAGGAGATCATAATAGAATGTTCCTCGTCCTGTACGAATTCCAGGAAAACGTCCAGAATATCGTCCCGCATCACCGGATCAAGACCGCTGGTAGCCTCATCCAAAATCAGCAGCTTCGGCCTGTGCGAAAGCGCCACTGCGATGCAAAGCTTCATCTTCATTCCCTTGGAAAAAGTCTTAATCTCTTTATCCGCAGGAAGCTGAAAGCGGTTCAGATACTCTCGATACGGGCGGTCGTCCCACTGCTTATACGCTGTCTGAGAGATTTTTCCCACCTTGGCCGCTGTCAGCGTCTCGTAGAAATTGATCCCGTCAAATACAACACCGATATCTTCCTTCAGCTGCTTTGCAGAGGACAGTTCCTGCCCCCAGAAGGTCACCGTTCCGTCATCCTTATGAATCAGATCCAAAATAGCATTGATTGTGGTACTCTTGCCGGCGCCGTTTTCACCGATCAGCCCCATAATCGTTCCTTTCGGAATTGAAAAGGACACATGATCCAATGTGAAATCCGCATATTGTTTCGTTAGGTTTCTGACCTCTAAAATGTTATCCATCGTCTATTCCTCCTCCTGATAGAACATCGTCAGCAATTCTATGGTTTTTCCCAGCGAGATGCCGCTGGTCCGGGCAATTTCCGCCGCTTCCTGCAGGTGTTCTTCCATCTGCCTCTGCCGCTCCTCCTGATAGAAGTCCTTGTTATTTGCCGTGATAAAGCTCCCTCGCCCCACCGTTGTTTCGATGAAGCCGTCCCGCTGCAGGTCTTCATATGCTTTCTGTACGGATGTAACACTTACATGAATGGACTTCGCCAAAGCGCGCATGGAGGGAATGGAATCACCGGTTTGCAGCTCGCC
>NZ_JAWXXL010000101.1:0-1322 GCF_034334985.1 Acutalibacter intestini
AAGACCGAGCATAACGAAGTGGCGCCCGCACAGCACGAGCTGGCCCCCATCTATACCACCACCAACGTGGCCACGGACCACAACCAGCTGGCCATGGAGGTTATGCAAAAGGTGGCCGCCAGGCACGGCCTGGTGTGCCTGCTGCACGAAAAGCCCTTTGACGGGGTAAACGGCAGCGGCAAGCACAACAACTGGTCCATTTCTACCGACGCGGGCGTAAATTTGCTCTCCCCTGGGGAGACCCCCTATGAGAACGCCCAGTTCCTTCTGTTTCTCTGCGCGGTGATCAAGGCGGTGGACGACTACCAGGACCTGCTGCGCATAGCCGTGGCCACCGCGGGCAACGACCACAGGCTTGGAGCCAACGAGGCCCCTCCGGCGGTTGTCAGCATCTTTCTGGGCGATGAGCTTAACGGCGTTCTGGAGGCCATAGAGACCGGCGCTCCCTATGCCGGGGCCCAGAAAACCCAGATGAAGCTGGGGGTTGATGTACTGCCCAAGTTTAACCGGGATACCACGGACCGCAACCGTACCTCGCCCTTTGCTTTCACGGGCAACAAGTTTGAGTTTCGTATGCTGGGCTCCTCCAACAGCATTGCCTGTGCCAACATCATGCTGAACGCCGCTGTAGCCGAAAGCCTGAGGATATACGCCGACCGGCTGGAGGGGGCGGCGGACTTTGAGACCGCCCTGCATGAGATGATACGCAAAACCATAAAGGACCACAAGAAGATTATCTTTAATGGCAACGGCTATGACGGTTCATGGATTGAGCAGGCCACTAAAAAGCGCGGCCTGCTGAACTATCCCACCACCCCGGACTGCATGCCCCACCTGCTGGACGAAAAAAACGTGGCGATGCTTACCTCCCAGGGGGTGTACAGCCGGGCGGAGCTGGAATCCCGCTGTGAGATTATGCTGGAAAATTATGTCAAGACCGTTACCATTGAGGCAAACACGATGGTCAGCATGGCCCGCCGCCAGATTGCCCCGGCTGTAGAGGCCTATACCGTAAAGCTGCTGGAGGCCGCCCTGGCCAAGAAATCCCTTGACGCCGGGCTGGACAGCGGCTATGAGCAGGATTTAATCAAGGAGCTTTCACCGCTGGCCCATGAGATTTCCCAGCGCGCGGGCCAGCTGGAGGAAGCGGTTCGAGCGCTCTCTGGCACGGTAGAGGAGCAGGGCTATGCGGTGCGCGACGTGCTCTTAAAGCGCATGAAGGCGCTGCGGGCGGTATGCGACCGGGCCGAGACTATTACGGCCAAGGAGTTCTGGCCCTATCCCAGCTACGGCGATATACTTTTCAGCGTAAGGTAAAAACA
>NZ_JAWXXL010000102.1:0-1283 GCF_034334985.1 Acutalibacter intestini
GTCAGCCACCCCTGCTTTGCATCCTTGGAATAGACCAGCAGGTGCATATGCGGATGGTGCGCGGTATTGTGAAATGCTCCGTACCATTGCAGGTTACTGATGTCGATTTTCTGAGCCTCAGCCAACTCGGTGACGTTGCGCCTTACCAATTCCCGCCACGCCTTAGCATTGTTGTACCCTAACCGCTCCGCATCCTCGCGGTGCAAACTGATGACGTGTGTCCATATGATACCCTTGTGCTGACCTACTTCCTCTGCAACGGAATCCAAATCTATCTTGTCATCGGTCTGACTGAATAGCCCATGTGGTCCCAGCTTTTCCACTCCAGGGCGCTCTGCCATGTAGCTGACCAGCTTATCCAATTCACCGATACGGTCAGCATTGCGCTCTATGAAGGCGTCTATAAACTCGCTGGCATTGCTCTTGGTGGGAGAGCTTTCGTAGTCATGGTACTCGCCATAATCTTTAGCCGACCGGTCAAACTTGATGATGTCCTGCACCAACCTCTGCTGCCGAACGGTGGCGGGTGAGTTATCAATGCCCTGGGCCACCCTCTCCACGCTTTCGCGAGTGCCCATGTACTTCACCAGATTTGTGGCCGAGCGCTTTGGAGAATTCCTCATATACCTGCTGGTGACAATAATTTTCGCCGTAATCAGTCACCCCTATTCTGCCACTCATCGGCATCTTCGAAGGTCAGAATCCCATTTGTCCACGCTACCTCTTGCGCAACATTGAGCCGTAAAGTGTCCAGAGTATCATCTGGAATATCATTGACCGCCGCAGTAATGTTGCTGATAATCCCCATCTCTACCGCCAGCTTGAACAGCATTTCACACACATCTTTGCCGAGGGAACGCACCTCGCTTTTGATTGCTCCTGCCAACATAGGAGTCAAGTAATTGATGTTTTTCTGCTGCCGAAGATACCCGATGTAGAACTCAACCGCCTTGCAAACAAAGTCCCCCTTTGAGGTGGCATTTGCTTCTGGGAGCATTTCCTCGATTTCTGTGACCATCGAGGGCCGCATCCAGTATGCATATTTTTGCTTATTCTCGCTCAAAAGCTCTCCTTTCTGACCGACCCCTGATTTCAGGGGCCGGTAACCTCTGATTTTTCCCTACCGACCGGCTCTGCCGGACGATGTCACCTGCGCGGTAGACCCCGCGCTTTAACCTGCTTGTCTTTTTGACCGTTTCCTGCGCCCTGTTTTGCCGGATAAACTTGCAACCCTCTGCATATTTGGTGCGGTTTCTGTCTCCTGCCGAAACTGCTCTCACAAA
>NZ_JAWXXL010000103.1:0-1241 GCF_034334985.1 Acutalibacter intestini
TTGTCAACGGTGTAGTTACCGGTCCAAATGTCCTTAACCGTGGTGATGTGGTTCTCGATTTCGGCATACTCAAAGGAATCCTTACGGCCGTTTCCGTTGGCGTCTCCGTTCATGCCGAAGGCATTCGTGGTCACGCCAAAGCCCTTGCCGCCGGGGGTGGCATAGGTGCCGTTCCCGATCTCGGCATACACGCGCAGGCCCTCCAGCCAAGCGCCCAGATCTACGTTGTCATAGGTGTAGCCAATGGAACAGCTATAGGTCAGGCCAGTGGGTGTAGCGGTAGTGTAGTCGGAAACATTAGCCTTCAAAGTGGCCGTTGCAGAACCACCTTTCCAATTCTCACCAGTACCACCACTCACAAAGTATGTCCATGCTCCACCGGTGGTACCGGTCACAGCAGGCGAGGTAGGAATGGACGCATGTGCGCCCGGGCTCGTATAATTCTTTACCTTGCCACTACCGGTAACCTTCACGGTGCCCAGGGTCTTGGCGCTAGCATCTAGCGTCTTAACGGGAAGGTTAGCGGCATCGGTATTAGAACTGCCGAAGTCCACATAGCCAACTTCTTCCCCAGAGTCAAGAGTATCATTGTTGTTCTTGTCAACAAAAAGTTTAAGCTTACTGCTGTTATAAATGGCTTCGATTTCAATTTCAGCAGCCGTTGCACCACGTACATCAGCCACTGCCTTAATGAAATCCTGCTCAGAAGTTAGGCCACTAAAGTCAATGGTCCACTTTGCATCATTATTCTCACTGCCGTCAGTCAAGAAAACTCTATTAGCGTTAGAGGGCGAAACACCTAAGTGCATGTTTCTGCCTTCACCGCGAATGCGAGAGGCCACAGGAACCTTGGTACCCAGGTTAGCGGGCAAAGTTACCACAAAGTGGTCGCCACGGTAGCTGGTCTGAACACCCTCATACCAAGCGTCGTTCTTCGCGTCATACAGCCGGAAGCCGGTCATCTCGGGCACATAGTGGGCCGCTTTCTTGATGTTTACAGTGATAATCGCGGTTTTGCCGCCAGAAGAAATCTGAAGATTAAACTTGTGGCCAGCAATGTTCACGTTATCAATCTCCCGTTTCTCCAAACGGCCAACGTCATTGGTAGCGGTGGGGATGACTTGCCAGTAGGGTCCGTGCACCGCGGTGCTCTGCTCGGGGATGCTGATGGTGGCCCCGGCGCTGGTGAGCGCGCTGATGCGCTTGCCCTGGTAGGTATCCCAACCAGAAGTGATGTAGTC
>NZ_JAWXXL010000104.1:0-1207 GCF_034334985.1 Acutalibacter intestini
CGCAGGATATCTCTCATAACATTCATTCATTTATGCGTCGGCTCCAGCATAATCCCTCTCGGGTTATTCGTTTTTTCCTCCATCCGCTTCTTTCCTATCTTTCGGCGGAGGAGTAATACAATAAATAACTATCGAGAAACTTCACAGACGCCTAGGTTAAACAACGTAGTCGACATATGTATCGCCCTACATCTTCCATATAAAGTCAGCCGTAGGCTGATAGAGCTTGCTGGATACTCTCTTAATACTTCATCCGACAACTGATTTTATGATTTCATCCTTTGCAATTACTACTTACACTCAGTTAGGTTTTGTAGGAAAATGTTCGAAGACATGCAGTCTAGCGCAAAAAAGGCGCGCCAGGAGTCTAGAAATCAGCAAAAAAAGTAATAATTTCTCGGCCAGCTCATTTGTGAAAAATCTATAATTATCTTTTTATAGCGGCGCAAAATCAGTGATGTTTGCTGAATTCACGCCGTTTTTTATCTTTTTCCTAGTTCGGATTTGGTATTATATACTCCTTTTCACCTAGATAAATATCCCCAAAAGGATACCCAAAAAATTTGCCGGGTAACTGTGCTATCATATTCTCAGAACAAGAGCTCACCCGGATAAGTGGCCACTCCGGTTTGAGTTCGCGGTTCAAAATAATTTTCCGAAAGGAAGGTTTTAATATGATAATCATTTTATTTGGCTTGTGGGGCAGCAAGCGGGTTTTCAGGGTAAAAAGTACTGGCCAGTTGGACGTATTGGTTGTCCTTGAGCGGGCAGCGCTCAAACTCGCCCACCTAAACGACAGCCCCGAATTGGTCGGCATTACAATCGAAGATGTCCTAACACTTCCAACAGAAGTGCAGCACTTAATGGGCTTCCATGCGGAAGAAACTGGGGATGAGTTTGAACCCACTTTTCATGAATCTCATTACCGCAATGAGCATCTGGTCAAACCGCAGGCAGCGCGGGAAGATGAAATCGCAGCATACATCAAGGGATACATGGAAGCCCAATATGAAAAGGGCGTCTCCGGTGTACGCGAAAACCCATCCTACCTTATTTCCTGCATGAAAGCAAGAACCTGGGCACACATCTTCCTAAGAATCTGTTTAGCATCTATTTAAGAGCAGACGAATAAAGGCAAGAGAAAACATTTGAAAAGAGTTCTGTAATTTACGTTCGCAGTTTTTCCAGAGTCTCCGACATTTGTCGA
>NZ_JAWXXL010000105.1:0-1163 GCF_034334985.1 Acutalibacter intestini
TGAATATGACGAGGAACAGACCGGGCTTGAAACGTCCATAGCGGAATGGCAAAGGCAGATTGAAAGCTGGAACGCTGATAAGCTGAAAACAGACCAGTTTATCCAGCTTGTGAAACGCTATACCGACTTCTCCGAATTGACAACGCCCATGCTCAACGAGTTTATCGAGAAAGTGATTGTGCATGAGGGCGAGGGGCGGGGGAATGACCGCCGCCAGCGGATAGACATTTATTTAAACTTTATCGGCGCATTTGAAGTACCCGCCCATATCGTCACCCCGGCAGAGGTGGAGGAACAACGCCGCCAGCAGGAGGAACAGGTGGCAAAGGAAGCCCGTTCAAAGGAGCTTCAAAAGGCGCGGTATGAGAAGCGCAAGGCAGAGAAACGGGAATTTACCGCAAGGAAAAAAGCGGGGCTTCTCACGCCGGAGGAACAGGAAGCGGAGGAAAAACGGCTTGCACATAACCGGGAGTGGCAAAAGGAATGGAGGGAGAAACGAAAAGCCACAGAGCCGCCCAAGCCGCCTAAGAAAAAATCCATAAAGGAACTTATGGAACTGGAAAAGACCGGGGCAGAGCTTACGCCGGAGGAAACGGAACGGCTTGCGGAATACCGCCGGAAAAAAGCCGCACAGCATAAGGCATGGCGCGAAAGGCAGAAAGCCGGACAGCCAAAGACAAGGACGCTCAAAGAGCTTGCCGCCGCCCAAAAAGAGGGGGAAGCCTTAACGCCGGAGGAATCGGAACGTCTGGAAGCCCACAAGAGCCGGAAAAAGATAGCAAGGGAAAAGCTGGTACGGCAAGCCGAAACCGACCCGGCAGCGGCGGCAGAGCTTGCGAAAAAGCGGGCGTATGCTTCCGAAGCCACCAAGAAATCCCGGCAGAAAATGTATGAGGAAGCCGCCACTGGAAACCCCGAAGCGGTGGAACGCTATGAGAAGTATCTTGCCGCAAGGAGGGAAGCATACCACAGGAAAAACCAGGAAGCAGAGAGAACCGCATAGCCTCCCCGTCTGAACATCAAGAGCCGGAAAAGCAAGGGCGCATTGTGGAAATGTGCATAACAGGCTATGGAATCATGGATAACTCTGTTCACAGCACATGGAAAAGCAAAGAGCAGCTTTCCCACGTCCTGCAAACAGAGTTACCCACAATTCCATAAGA
>NZ_JAWXXL010000106.1:0-1065 GCF_034334985.1 Acutalibacter intestini
TGGGGACAGCGCCCCGGGCGGAACCCAAAGGAGCAAGGGTCAGCACTCATTTCTGCCAGCGGTTCCAGTGCAAAACGGTAGAGCGTCTGCATGGCCCTGTCCAGCATGGTGGGAATACTGAGGGGACGCATTTTGCCGTTCTTTTTGGGAATATTTATCCGCCGGAGCGGCTTGGGATGGTAACCTTTTTGCGTCAGTCTGAAAATTGCTTCATACTTCATTTTGGGTGTAGACCATATTTCACTGTCTACCCCGGCAGTTCGTTTTCCTGTGTTTTCCGTCACCCTTTTTACAGCCAAAGCCTTGGCAAAAAAAGACGTGGTCAGTAGTCGCTGCAAGGCTTTCACCCTGCCGGTCCTGCCTTCCTTTTGAGCCTTTACAATACGCGCCTGCAGTTTTCTAACGGTAGATTCCGCATAGTCCCAGTCAATTTCAGACCATGCGGTTGTGCCGTCAAGAGATGCACACAGTTCCCTGTCCATTTGCTTTTCTCCTTTCGAAAATTCTGTAAGTTCTCTTGTAAAGAAAGACCGCATGGAAGTCTGCCCGCTTTTGCGTGGGGTAATGTTACCGTAATCTATTCAGTTCAACCCCTATCCGCCCCATTACAGAGCGGCGTTCGCTTTTTCCATGTTCCTTTACCCGCACCCCCAACGGCACACCTTACGGTGGGCTTTCCCGCGTATCGTGGGGAGGATACGGGCTTACCACGTTCCGCATAATTGATAAAACGGCAACTTAGGCTCCGCCTCTCCGCCGGCAGTCTTGTGTCCGTGTATCCCCACTCGAAAAGAGGATATCCGACTGCGCACCATTTTGGTTCAGGCCAGTCAGCATCTTTGGCCTGTTCAGCGTAACGACGTTTATCAGCGGTTCACATTTGTTAGCCATATTGCCGGGGACCAGCTCCCAAGCCGTATTGTGCTAACAGCTTCGCCGTCCCCTCACGGTTCCAGCTTCTCCCTTTCGGGTGGGCTACCTTGTCCTATCCGCTCCCTCATAGCACTTGCGCGCCACTTCGGGGATAGTAGGTCTTGCTAACGGAATAGCAAGTTCAATCACCTT
>NZ_JAWXXL010000107.1:0-1056 GCF_034334985.1 Acutalibacter intestini
TTCCTGCTCCGGCTGGGCTTTATCGGGGCCGAGTTCAAAGACGAGCGGAAAATCCTGCTCCGCAACCTCTCCGGCAACAGCGCGTTCAAGTCCGGCAGCAGAGAGGAGGTGGCCGACCATAAAGTTTCCGCGTAGGGAAACGGTGGAGCACATCCGCCAGGAGTACCCGGTGGGATGCCGGGTGGAGCTGCTCCGTATGGACGATCCCCACGCCCCGCCCATCGGCACCAAGGGGATCGTCCGGGGAGTGGATGACTCCGGCTCCATCATGGTGGCCTGGGACGGCGGTGGCTCCCTCCATGTGCTGTATGGTGTGGACGAGTGCAGAAAGGTGGTGGAGTGAAATGCGGAGCATCATCCGTGAGTTCTACCTGGGCAATCTCTCCCCGGATGCCACCGCCATTAAGCAGACCTCGGAACTGAAAAAGGCGGTGCAGGAGGTGTCCGATGCCGAGTCGTTCCTCCGGGAACACTTGGACGGTGAGTGCCTTGCCGCGCTGGAGCGGCTGGTGTCCGCCCAGCTTACCACCAGCACCACCACGGCGGAGGAACGCTACTTGGACGGGTTCCGTACCGGAGCCAAGTTCATGCTGGACATCCTGACCGGCGAGAGTGAAAATCTGGCCCCGCTGGTGCAGGCCGAGCTATAGACTACACAATTCCAGCCCCGAATGATCGTGTACTTTATAGGTGCGAATTGACTTGCTATATCTCCGTTTTAGAGCGAATATGTCACTACCGAAAGGGGAAACACCCCGCCGGACACACAAAAAACGGAGGTCAGCACCATGAACGAGAAAATGAAAAACCAGGTCGCCGAGATGAAAATGCAGACCATCGGGGTCGAGGTGGAGATGAACAGCATCACCCGCCACGCCGCCGCCAAGCTCGCCGCCGAGTTCTTCGGCACCGGACGGTTCGAGGACACCGCCTACCGCAACGGCTACTACACCTGGTCGGCCTGGGACGCCCAGGGCCGCGAGTGGAAGTTCCAGCGGGACGTGAGCATCGAGGGGCCGGACAGCGAAAAGTGCGAGATGGTCACGCCGATCCTCA
>NZ_JAWXXL010000108.1:0-1052 GCF_034334985.1 Acutalibacter intestini
CCGATTTCGTTATAGTATTTTTGCCGGACGGTCATTGCGTCGATCACGGACACAAAGCCGTCAATGCGCGCCCGCTGTTCGATTTTAACCGGACGGAACTTCCGCGTTTCCATGTTGTGCTTCAAGGCCACATTCAGGAAATGCGCCTTTAGCAAGCTGTTATCCGCGATCTTGAAATTGCCATCAAGCAAAATCCCTTCAAATTCGCGGATCACGCCCGCCAGATTCTCCCCTTGAAAAACGTCGTCCATGTGGAAGCCATAGGCGCGCATATCGTCAACAAGGTATTGCGCACTGTAACGGTCATAGCCCACTTTAAGCACGTATATTTCGTATTTTTCTTTCAGCATGACGAACCAGTTATACACGTCCTTATAGTCAACGTAATTTTCGCCGGAAAGCGTTATAATACCCTTCTGCACGAATAGGGCATACGGCACGCCGTCGATTGCCGTTGCCCGCTCGACGCGGTTTGCGGGCATGAAGAACTGTGTAAACGCGTACAGCTTCCCGCCCCGCTCCACGATCACCGTTGCCGCCGTCAAGTCCGTTGTTTGCGAAAGGTCAATACCTCCCACGGCATAGGTTTTCCGGAAGTCTGCAAGCGTGATTTCTGCCGCCGAACCTTCTACAACGTGCGCGTCAAGCCATGCAATAGAAGAATTCTGCTTGATGTTGCAATACTTTGTCAGGAATTCGGCCTTTTTGCTTGCGGACATTTCCGCAACCGCTATTTCCTCGCAGAAGAAGTCTTCCGACACGGAAACGCCCATATTCGGGTTTGCCTTTTTCAGCTCTTCAATATCGTTCCAGCGTTCCACATCGTCAATCATGTATAGGAACGGCAAAAGGCGGCGTTCCTTGCTGTTGCCCTTCAAGAAGGCCGTGGATCGCTTCATCAATTCATCAAAAATCCCGTCGTTTTCATATCCTGCCGTGCTGATTGACAGGATCAACGGTTGCCGCCGCGCGCCAAGCGCGGATTTCATAACTTCATACTGCTTCAACCCGCCGTCGCCGCGCCAGCTTGCCACTTCGTCATTGACAACCAA
>NZ_JAWXXL010000109.1:0-1052 GCF_034334985.1 Acutalibacter intestini
CCGATTTCGTTATAGTATTTTTGCCGGACGGTCATTGCGTCGATCACGGACACAAAGCCGTCAATGCGCGCCCGCTGTTCGATTTTAACCGGACGGAACTTCCGCGTTTCCATGTTGTGTTTTAAGGCCACATTCAAAAAATGCGCCTTTAACAAGCTGTTATCCGCAATCTTGAAATTGCCATCAAGCAAAATGCCCTCAAATTCACGGATCACGCCTGCGAGATTTTCCCCTTGAAAAACGTCGTCCATGTGGAAGCCATAGGCTCGCATATCGTCAACAAGGTATTGCGCACTGTATCGGTCATAGCCTACTTTGAGAACGTATATTTCGTATTTTTCCTTCAACTCAACAAACCATTTATACACGTCCTTATAGTCAACGTAATTTTCGCCGGAAAGCGTTATAATACCCTTCTGCACGAATAGGGCATACGGCACGCCGTCAATCGCCGTTGCCCGCTCGACGCGGTTTGCAGGCATGAAGAACTGTGTAAACGCGTACAGTTTCCCGCCCCGCTCCACGATCACTGTTGCCGCCGTCAAGTCCGTTGTTTGCGAAAGGTCAATGCCGCCCACGGCATAGGTTTTCCGGAAGTCTGCAAGCGTGATTTCTGCCGCCGAACCCTCCACAATGTGCGCGTCAAGCCACGCAATAGAAGAATTCTGCTTGATATTGCAATATTTCGTCAGGAATTCGGCCTTTTTGCTTGCGGACATTTCCGCAACCGCTATTTCCTCGCGGAAGAAGTCTTCCGACACGGAAACGCCCATATTCGGGTTTGCCTTTTTCAGCTCTTCAATATCGTTCCAGCGTTCCACATCGTCAATCATGTACAGGAACGGCAAAAGGCGGCGTTCCTTGCTATTGCCCTTCAAGAAGGCCGTGGATCGCTTCATCAATTCATCAAAAATCCCGTCGTTTTCATATCCCGCCGTGCTGATTGACAGGATCAACGGTTGCCGCCGCGCGCCAAGCGCGGATTTCATAACTTCATACTGCTTCAACCCGCCGTCGCCGCGCCAGCTTGCCACTTCGTCATTGACAACCAA
>NZ_JAWXXL010000110.1:0-1049 GCF_034334985.1 Acutalibacter intestini
CAAAACGGCTGCTCCCTGTTGAAAATTGCCAACCGCCTGAACGATGAAAATATAGAGTACCAGCCCGGCATTACCGGCTGGAATAAGTCCCGCATTATGCGCCTGATTGAGGATAAGCGATATACCGGCAAGGACAATTTTCCAGCAATTATTGATAAGGGAACGCACCAGGTCATGGTCGAGATGAAAGCCCAAAAGAACACCCAGCACGGTACCGACCGCACCTGTGAAATTTTCCATATAGATGTGTCGGTAACCTGTCCAGAGTGCGGCGGCGAGATGGTTCGACGGCATGACAGCCGGTTCAAGAAGTGCCAGCAACGATGGATATGTTCAAATGTGGACTGCCTGAGCAAGAAGGTCAAGCGCAACGATGGGCAGGCGCGCCCCAAGTATTATGTAGAGAACAATCATCCGGCGATTATCGACCCTGCCACCTTTGGCCGGGCGCAGGAAGAACTGGCGCGGCGCACCGGCAAGCGTAAGGTCAAACAAAAGGGCACCAAGACCGAGCAGGGCCGATACTCCAGTAAATATGCCTTGACAGAACTGCTGGTCTGTGGTGAGTGCGGCACCCCTTACCGCCGATGCACCTGGACGGTCAAGGGCGAAAAGAAGCCCGTCTGGCGGTGCATCAACCGGTTGGACTTCGGCAAGAAATACTGCCACCACTCGCCCACGATGGAGGAAAGTGTGTTGCAGGAGGCCGTCATGGCAGCAATCATGCGCACGGCAAAGCAGGGTGCCGATGTGCTGGGTACGTTGAAACTGCATATCGGTATGGGCCTGAAAAACGATAGTAGTGAGGACAACAGCCTGGATATCCAGATAAGGATAGCGGAAATCGATGCCAAGTTCAAGGCTATGCTCCAGGCTATAGCTACCGACACAGTTGAGGAATTCGATGAGCATCAGGCCACAGCGCTCATGGCTGAGAAAAACAGCTTGGAGCAACAGTTGGCTCAACTTGACAATGCACAGCAGGAAAAGGAGAATGCAGAGTCCCGGCTGGATGAAATTTTTACTATCCTGGATGGGCTGGAGAATCA
>NZ_JAWXXL010000111.1:0-1047 GCF_034334985.1 Acutalibacter intestini
TCAAGAGAAAAACCTAGTGCTTTTAACTCTATCAGTGCATTTAACTGCTGAACCTGTTCTGCTGAATAGTAGCGGTATCCATTCGTGGTATCTACTTTCACCGGCTTAATAATACCTTTCTTTTCATATAAACGCATTGCCTTTCTTGAAATTCCAAAAAAGTCTGCAATTTCACCAATCAACATGAGTTCATTTTTCATAAAATCCTCCTCTTTTAAGTATTATTTATGCGCCTATTCTTCTAATGTATTAATTTGTGAGGCTTCTGGTATGATAGCGGGCAGCCTGCCGGGAAAAAAACAGCTGTTTTCTTCATATTATACGTTCCTATTAAGCATTCTGATTTTCATACCACTGTGCCTGTGACATGAACAAAACATAATATGCGCCTTTTTTATGAATCAGCTCATCATGGGTTCCGATTTCTGCAACACGGCCGTTTTCCATAACAACGATTCTGTCTGCAATTCGGGCACTTCCGAGTCTGTGAGTTACAAGCACCGTTGTTCTTTCATCGGATATCTCTTTGAACTTCTTATATATCTTTGTCTCCTCAATGGGATCAATTGCTGCAGTAGGCTCGTCCAAGACGATTACCTTACTGTCTCTGTTGATACCTCTTGCAATAGATACCCTCTGCCACTGTCCGCCTGAAAGGTCGACGCCGTCAAACTCACGGGAAAGCATGGTTTCCAAACCGTCGGGATAAAACTGTGATTCCATATCCACATCTGCTTTCTTTAAGGTTTCCAGCAGAGTTCCGTCTTCCCTTTCCGCATCAAGATTGCTAATCCTAACATTTTCACGAAGAGTCATCTGATATTTCTGGAATTTCTGGAATACACCGGACATAAGTCCGTAAAGGCTCGATGACTTAATATCCTTTGTGGGTATACCGTCTATTGTTACACTGCCACCGGTGGGCTGATATATACCTGTAATCAGTCTCACGAGAGTTGATTTTCCGGCTCCGTTATGTCCCACAATTGCAATGGTTTCACCCTTGTTAATTGTCAGATTAACATCTGTCAGGGATTCCTCTTTTGC
>NZ_JAWXXL010000112.1:0-1035 GCF_034334985.1 Acutalibacter intestini
ACAGGCCAGCGCCAAAATTTTTCAATGGCGGTGGCTTGGTTTTCTGTACCCTTTTTGCGGCGACTATAAAATCCCGCTTACCTTCAATTTGGCTCTTGACTTTTATTAGCAGGTCTTTATAATAGAAAGACCGTATCGCGCACATAGCTGATCGGACAGCTTGCGGATTCGGTCGTAGTACATGGCATTGGGCTGGTGGAACTTGCTCCCATCTACAAAGGAAACCGAGTTGAGGATAATGTGCGAGTGAATATGGTCTTTATCTGTATGGGTGGCGACCACTACCTCATACTTGTCCCCAAACAGTTCCTTTGCCAGCTCCACGCCGATCTGGTGGGCCACGTCCGGCGTGACCTCCCCTGGCTTGAAGCTCTGGTCCAAGTGGTACGCCAGCCTGCCGCCCTGTTTGCCAAAGCGCAGCTTGGTACTCAACATCTGATTGGTAGGTGCCTGCCAGTCATTGGGCGGAATAAAGAGATTCACACCTGACACCAGCTTGCCCTCCTGGGTTTTTGCTGGGTTCATGATGTAACAGATGGACCGGGCCAGGTTACTCTTAATCGGCCATAGCTTCGTCTGCGCCATCCGCTGTACCCACTACCGCCTGCTCGATTCGCCGCAGGCTGTCCCGCAGGTGAATCACGTTCTCATAGTAAGCGGTCTCGTCAATCAGGCCGGTGGCGTTTGCCACAAATGCCAGTTGGTTCAGATTGTTGCCAATCCCCTTTAGCTCGCGGATCATGGCAAAGTAATCAGCGGGTGGGGATTCCCTGGGTTCATATCCCACAATGAGCTGCCGGATATAACCCGACTTGCTCAGCCCGCAGGACTTGGCTTTCCTTGTGATTCCTCTGCACTCCGCCTCGCTGAGCCGCAGAGTGATTCTCTGCGTCCGGTTTATGTTGATGTGCACCAGCTCCTGTTACAATATATTTGCCCCATATATGTGGCAGCCAGCCACAGGCTTGGGACATCTCATGCCAAAGCTGTTAGAATGGGTAGGCAATGGTCTGATTTACAGCTCCAAGAGCGAAA
>NZ_JAWXXL010000113.1:0-1018 GCF_034334985.1 Acutalibacter intestini
GGGAAAACCGATGCTGAAGGTATTTCTCCAGTTATGCAAAGAGTACTTTTTTCATCGATTAACGGATCAAGCGGAAGGGATGCTGAATTTTGGCAATCCCTTCCGCTTGATTAATAAAATTTCTTTATAGCTTATAAAAAGATGTAAACAATAAATTAGCAATCTCCCATTGACAGTGCTAATCTCGGCGGCTATACTATGGGCATAACCACAAACCAAGCGCGGTGTAAAAACCGTAAGTCTAAAAGGAGAAATTTTATGCTGACCCCTTATCTGATGGCAAAGGATATGTTCGATGAGCTGGCCGAGTCCGCTTTCAGCGCGAATACCCTGCGGGGCATGATGAACACGGACATCAAGGAGAGCGACCAGGGCTACGAGCTGGACATCGACCTGCCCGGTGTCCACAAGGAAAACCTCGCCGCCGAGCTGAAGGACGGCTACCTCTGCATCAGCGCCACGGTGGAGCAGACCCACCACGACAGCGTCCAGAACGAACGCTATCTGCGCCGGGAACGCTTCATCGGCTCCTGCCGCCGCAGCTTTTATGTGGGGGACAAGGTCAAGCAGGAGGACATCCACGCCAAGTTCGAGGACGGCATCCTGCGCCTGTTCATCCCTAAGGTGAGCCAGGTGGCCCAGATTGAACAGAAGAACCTGATTGCCATTGAGGGCTAAAAAAATGTCCCTGGCCTTGTTGCGAATAGCGTGGCCAGGGATGTTTCTTGTGGGAGGTTTGACGGTAGCTCCAATAAACCGTCGATAGCCTCACCTCCAAAGTCCCAGAAACGCAAAAAAGCCCCCCTTTGGCCTGGAAATTCATCCAGCCATCGGTGGGGCTTTTCTCGAAAGTATTAGCAAAACGGCCATTTTCGGCGGCTTAGGGCAAAATTAGGGACGGTTGCGGGGGCAGGATTTGAACCTACGACCTTCGGGTTATGAGCTGTGGTGAACCGATCTTTCTAGCCATTTCTAGGCGTTTCTGCCCCTTTTTGCTCGATTTTCTGGCCAAAACCCG
>NZ_JAWXXL010000114.1:0-999 GCF_034334985.1 Acutalibacter intestini
GATCGCGGATAGATTGCACGTACACGTTAGCACCATTTATCGGGAAAAGAAGCGCGCCCGCATGGTGCAGTTGACAACCGATCTTGTAGAAGTGGATCGCTACAATCCGGACGAAGCACACAGGCGTTACCGCGAAAACCTATCAAAGAAGGGCGCAGACCTGAAAATAGGGAACGATCGCGCCCTTGCGGACTATCTGGAAAAGAAGGTAGTGGAAGAAGGGTATTCCCCCGCCGCCGCTCTTGCGTCCATTGAGATTGAAGGCAAAGAATTTTCAACTTCTATTTGTGTAGGCACATTCTACAACTACATAACAAAGGGCGTATTCCTTCGCCTGACAAACGCGGACTTGCCGGAGAAGCCGAAGCGCAAGCGGCCATATCGCACGGTTAAAACCGTGAAGCGCGCCCCGAAGGGCGAAAGCATAGAGAAACGCCCCGCCGAAGTGGACGCGCGGGAAGACGTGGGACATTGGGAAATGGACACCGTATATTCAAAAAAGAAGAGTTCCAAGAAAACCCTTCTTGTGCTGACCGAACGGAAAAGCCGTCTTCCCATTATGGAGCTAATGCCGGATCGGACGGCTGAAAGCGTGGTTGCCGCCCTTGACCGCATAGAAAGGCGTTTCGGTTCGCGCCTCTTCCGGTTGATCTTCCGCACGATCACCGTTGACAACGGCGGGGAATTTGCGGACGTGGAACGGCTGGAACGTTCCGTGCTGACAAAGGGCAAGCGCACGAAGGTTTACTATTGTCACCCATACAGCAGTTACGAGCGGGGAAGCAATGAAAACGAAAACAAAATAATACGGCGGCACTTCCCGAAAGGAACGGACTTCGGGAAAGTGACCGCCGCAGAAGTAAAGCGCGCGGAAAGCTGGATTGCCAACTATCCACGCAAAATTTTAGGTTGGAAAACGTCTGAAATGCTCTTCCGTGAAGCCGTCGCCGCCCTCTGAAAAAAATATTTCAAATTTTTTCGCATTTACTCTTGACATTT
>NZ_JAWXXL010000115.1:0-973 GCF_034334985.1 Acutalibacter intestini
CGGCGTGCGAAGCCAGTAATACCACGCCGCCGAAGTCTTCAAATTGCTGTCTTTGTAGGTGCTGTTTGACACGCATTCCGCTGTCGGGTATGCAAGGCGGCTTGTGTTGTCAGAAAACAAGGCCAGCTTCACGCCTTCGGCAATGTTGTTTTCGTTTGCAAGCCCTACTTCCGTAGTTGACGGAAGGTGCATTTTCGCCTTTACGGTTTCGTAGCTCCCGCCGTCTGTAACGGTGTTTTTTGCCACCGTTACCGTCGTTTCCAGCAGGGCGGCAACAAAGCGTTCATCAAGCATTGCAAGGAATCCCGCCTTGTCGGAATATGGGTTGTGACTACTCCACACGTTTGCCGCCGTGGGCGGCGCGTCCGCGCTGTGCTTCGCGCTGTACCACTTTCCCGCCGCCGCATTGCTGTTCAGCCATTGAAGAAGGTTTGCAAGCGAATAGCGGTTGTTGCCGTAGCTTCTGCGGTTGCTGTCACTGTTGCTTGCCTCGATCGCGTCAAAGGCAAGCAAAAACGGGATTTTGTCAGTTATCAGCGTTACCGAATTTGCCGGATAGCCTGAATGATTTTTGTCCGCTACCTTGAAAACAACCGTTTTCCCTAAATAGGATTGAAACGCCGCCTTTACGGGAACTTCGATCGTTGCGCCCACGGCAAGCGAACTTAAAGCCTTTGACATTCCTTCATTCCCCCTTTTCTGAAATTGAACCGCCGTCACGCTCTTTCAGCGCGGCGGCGGCCTTGTTGAAGTATTTGTTGAAATGCTGATCCATGTTGCGGATCAAGTGATAGCAATTCCCCTTCGCCGCGTGGCCGCGCCAACTCTGGTATGATTGCTTCACGGTGTCCGGCTCGATCTTTCCGGCCTCCATCAGCCCGCACAATTTCTTCACCTTGCGGCGGGCGTTGCTCTTTGACTTCCGGCGCACCTTGCGGATCACCGCGCCCGTTTCCGTCAAATATGTATGGAA
>NZ_JAWXXL010000116.1:0-965 GCF_034334985.1 Acutalibacter intestini
CGCCCGTTCAATGTGACGCACAACAGCCAGGGATTTGCCAGCCTCTTAGAGAAGCTGGGCGCCCTGGATGGTGAAGTCAGGGTAGTTATGGAGCACACCGGCAATTATTATGAATCTATTGCCAATGTACTGCACAAAAGCGGCTTGTGGGTTTCAGCGGTCAATCCCTTGTTACTCAGGAACTATGGCGACAATTCTCTGCGCAGCGTCAAAACTGACAAGGCGGACGCCAAGAAAATTGCCAGATATACCCTTGACAATTGGGAGGAATTGCGGCAATATAATCCCATGGACACCATAAGATATCAGCTCAAAACCCTTAACCGCCAGTTCCAACTGGCCAGCAAGAACCGCACCGCCTGTTCAAACAATCTGATCGCCCTAATGGAGCAATCCTATCCGGGTGTGCGTTCTCTGTTCAGCAGCCCTGTGCGCTCGGACGGCAGCCAGAAATGGGTGGATTTTGCTAATGCTTTCTGGCACGCGGACTGCGTTGCAAAGCTCAGCCTAAACGCTTTTACCGTGAAATACCAGAAGTGGTGCAAGCGCCATGGCTACAATTTCAGTACGGCAAAAGCTGCGGCAATCCACGAGAATGCTCGGACACTGTTTCCGCTGGTTCCAAAGTCGGAGACCACGAAACTGCTGGTGAGAGAGGCCATAACGCAGCTTAATACCATCTCGCACACTGCTGAGGTCTTCCGTGCGGAAATGAACCGATTGGCCGCTCAGCTCCCTGAGTATGAGACCGTCATGGCCATGACCGGCGTTGGCCCCTCTGTGGGCCCCCAGCTCATGGCGGAGATTGGCGATGTGCGCCGCTTTGCACAAAAGAGTTCGCTGGTGGCTTTTGCAGGCATCGACCCGGGCAGGGACGATTCGGGTTCCAAAGTGTCCAATAAGGGCAGGATCGGCAAACGCGGCTCGCCTCACCTGCGCAAGACTTTGTTTGTCATCATGTCCAT
>NZ_JAWXXL010000117.1:0-940 GCF_034334985.1 Acutalibacter intestini
CCGAAGCGGTCTTGCATTTCGTCAAGGACATTCAGGGAAAACAGCAAGTGGAATTCCTTGCCGTTCAGCTCAATGGGCAAACGCCCGTCTTTAATTGCGCTCATAATAAAATAAGGGAAGCCCCCGCGAAGGGGCTTCCCCGTACCTCCTTTTCAATTTTTTTACGCCGTTTCTTCTTTCGGCTCCCGAACTGCGCTGAACCAGCTTGCCGCCGCCTGCTCCGTAGGAACGGCCACGTGTTCGGCCTTCCACTTGCCATCAGGCCGTTTGATAAACTGCCCCGTGATCTCCGGTGTGGTGAATTCTATACTGTCGCCCTTCGTGTTATAGCTTTCAGAAGGAATAGCGAATTTCACCTTGTAAAGCCAAATGTATTTATACATTCCATTGGCCTTCTTTGCCCGGAAGCCGATCGCCATATAGGGCGGTTCGTCCTCTTCGCCCGCGTATACGACGCCGTCTTCGTCCTGCGTCTGGCCCAAAATGGCCGCAAGGTCAGCGGGCATAAGGTCGTTTACGTTCAACGTCAATTCGCCGGAAACAAATTCCTTTACCACTTCGTCCGCGCCATCGTCGGCGTAAAGGATCGCTTCGGCTACCTCTACGGACATTTCCGCGCTAATGGCCTTCGCCATGCGCACGGGCGTTCCGTATGTTTCCTTGCCGCTTTCGTCAACCGTGATCGGCGCACGGTAAAGATCACGCAAACCAATAGTTGCCATAGTTTTTATACCTCCGTTTTTTCGTAGTATCTGCATTCAATGGGGACGTGATAAAAGCCCGTGTCCGTTTCGTAGGCTTCCGGATCAATCACGATCCCATAGAAGCCCGCGGCCTTCAACGCCCGCTTCGTCCGGCGCAACAAGGCTATATAATCCCGCTTTGAATAAAGGTCAACGCGGTATGTGTATTCCGTCCCCTGCATTTCGTCTTCTGCCGC
>NZ_JAWXXL010000118.1:0-864 GCF_034334985.1 Acutalibacter intestini
CTGGGTTCGCTAGTGTCGCCGCCCTCGTCGGGGTTGCTGGGCTCGCTTCCCTCATCAGGATTGCTGGGCTCGCTTCCCTCGTCGGGGTTGCTGGGTTCGTCTCCCTCGTCAGGATTGCTGGGCTCATCGCCGTCGTCGGGATTGCTGGGCTCATCGCCATCGTCCGGGTTGCTGGGCTCATCGCCGTCATCCGGATTCTCCGGCTCGTCGTCCTTCAGGAAGTTACGAGTCATCAGGCAAGCACCCTCGGCACGGTTCAGGTTGGCCTTCGGGTCGAAAGTACCGTCGGTGCGGCCATTAATTAGCTTCGCATCATAGGCGGCACGCACACCGGCCTTAGCCCAGTTGGCGATCTTGTCGCCGTCCTTGAACATGGATACATCCGTGTTGTCCATGGTCAGACCAGCCACACGTGCCATAGCCACGGCAGCCTGCTGACGGGTAATGGGAGCATAAGTGTCAAACTTGTTGCCAGGAATACCCTCCATATAGCCATTATCCAAGCAGTAGGCGATAGCGGCCTTGCGGTAGTCAGACAGGTTTTCAGTATCGCTGAAGGGCAAGTCAGTCCCATAGCGCTCCACCAGCATGGCATTTAGCTCGGCGGTGGTGCCAGTTACGCCCTCCTCCAGCAGCTTCGCACGGGCAATCAGCACGGCAAACTGCCAGCGAGGCATGGTGGCTTTGGGAGCGAACTCGTTGGCGCTAACACCATTCACCAGGCCTGCCTGTACGGCACGAGAGATTTCTTCCAATGTTCCGGCACTAATGCCAGCCAGGTCGGGGTACTTCTCAAGCACGTCAAAGTCCGGCGTCGGGCTCGGGCTCGGTTTCTCGCTGGGCGTCGGGCTCGGGGTGGGCTCG
>NZ_JAWXXL010000119.1:0-851 GCF_034334985.1 Acutalibacter intestini
CGGGAGCTTGTGGCCGGTTACACAGCGCAAATACTCAAGAACGAGGTACAGCTAGATAAGGCGAAAGAGTTCAAGCGGTCGCTATACGAAAAATTCATCAACGGACTGGTGACTAAGCAGGAGTACCGGGAGTGGAAAGCTGGCTATTCCAGCCAAATTGAGCAGTATCAGGAGGCCATCAATACCCTGCGCCAGAGTGTAGAAAACGCTATGCACAACAGCGACAACCGCCAGCGGTGGATGCAGCATTTCAAGCAGTTTTCCACTATGAAAGAACTGGACAGGCGGGCGGTTATTGCGCTGATCCAGTCTATCCGGGTATTAGGCAAGAAGGAACTTGACATTACCTACCGCTATCAGGCCGAGTATGAACAGGAGCTTGGCCGCTTCTCCCAGGGAAGGGAGGCGGTCTGAGTGGCAAGGAAAAGCAGAAAAAATCGGACCACGGAGGTTGAGAACCTTCCTGCTGCCAAGTTCTGGCGGGCGGCGCTCTATGTGCGGCTTTCCGTGGAGTTTAACAGCAACCGGGGCGATTCTCTGGAAACTCAGCGGCAGATTATGGAGGCTTACCTGGCCCTATGCCCGGACATTGAGATTATTGAGGTCTATACTGACAACGGCGTTACGGGCAGGACCTTCGAGCGGCCAGGGTTTCAGAAAATGCTAGAGGACATCGAGCAGGGCAAAATCAACTGCGTGGTGGTAAAAGACCTCTCGCGGCTGGGCCGTAATGCCATTGATTCCGGGTTTTACTTGGAAAAATATTTCCCTCTGCACCACGTTCGGTTTATCGCGGTCAATGACCAGTATGACAGCGAGGACAACTCCAACAGCGCCGCCCATATGATAGT
>NZ_JAWXXL010000120.1:0-828 GCF_034334985.1 Acutalibacter intestini
TATTACTTCTGCGTGCAAAGATAGGAAAGTGAAGGATGAAGGAAGAAACTGGAAACGGCAGAGGGATGATGCTGTAATCTGCGCATAAATGACTGGATTTTGTGGGAAATATCTTCCACAGTATAGGGCAGCTGTCCCGAGTGAACGGAAATTTTCAAAGCGTGATTCAAATATTCATCAGTGTTGTATTCCGGCGCGTAGGGTGGCAGGAAGAACACCTCTATCTTCTCCTTATTCTTCTCCAGCCAGGCCGCAGCAAGCTTGCCGTGGTGTACCTTCAGATTGTCCAGAATCAAGAACACTTTCTGCTCTGATGTGCGAATCAGCCGCTGCATGAAACGGATCAGCCGCTGTTGGTTCATGGTGTCCTGATAAACCATGAAACGGACGCTGCCCTGGCTGCTGATGGCAGAGATCATATTGACCCTCTGCCGCTTCGTCTCCACTGGCAGCACGGGAGGACGACCCTTAGGTGAGAAGCCGCGTTCTACTATTTCGCAGTTGCTTACCCCAGTCTCATCTGCCCAATAGATGATGGCGTTTTCTGCTTTCGCACGTTTCAAAACAGCAGGATATTCCTCGCTTTTCCACCTTTAGATGCCCTGAGGGTTCTGTCTCCGCGCACGCTTCACCGGGCGCTGGCAGCTCATGCCCCAGCGCTTCATGTAATCCGACAGCGTACGCTCGCTGATCGTTTTGTGGAATTCCTTCTGGATATATTCCCGCGTCCGTCCCAATGTCCACAACCTGCCGGTGATTCCGAATTCTTCCGGCACTCTCTCCTCAATTGTCTTCCGGACATTCTCTTGCTCTTCCGGGGTTAGAACC
>NZ_JAWXXL010000121.1:0-813 GCF_034334985.1 Acutalibacter intestini
AAGACGCTTTACCGCGTCCAGATCGGCGCGTACAGCGTCAAGGCCAACGCCGAAACCTGCTTGCAGAAGGCAAAGGCCGCGGGCTTCGCGGACGCGTTTATAGTGGAGGAAAGCAAGGGGCAGGCCGCCGCGCCCACCCCGCAGATCACCGCGGGAAGCACCGTGCGAGTGAAGGAGGGCGCGAAAACCTACACGGGCGGCGGGCTTGCCTCTTTCGTCTATGGCCGCGATCATACCGTGAAAGAAATTTCCGGCGATCGGGCCGTTATCACCTTCGGCGGCGTGGTGGTGGCCGCCGTCAAGCTGGCCGATCTTACGCTTGTATGAGCGTATGCGGATAAATAAAAGAAAGTGAGGAAACGAAAACATGAACAACGCAATGATTCTTCTGGTGGTGCTGGCCGCGGTGCTGGCGGTATTCGGCGGGCTGGCCGTGGTGATCCCGCGGTTGGTAAAGAAGGGTATTGACCTTTCCGGCGTGCTGGCAGGCACGGGGACGGTGATTGACACCGCGGATTGTGTGGTTGACACCTTAAAGACCTTCCTTCCCGGCAATGAGGCAATCGCTTTTATTGACCGCGTGATCGGGTGGGCGCAGAAGGCGGCAGAGGCCGCGGAACAGCTTTATAAAACAAGCAAGATCGAAGAGGCACAGCGGAAGGACGAAGCAACGCGGCTTGTGTATGAGTTTATCGCCGCGGCGGGGGTGGAGCTTGACGGCGACATGAAGAAAATTGTTGATGGCGCGATTGAAGCCGCCGTTTTCGCCCTTCCGAAGACGCACACGGAACAGCGTACATAAAGCCCGCGCCC
>NZ_JAWXXL010000122.1:0-809 GCF_034334985.1 Acutalibacter intestini
GCGGCTTGCCTCAAAGCCGAATTCTTCACACACCTTCACGCGGGCGGCCTCTTCCGTGATTGCTTCGGCGCAATTATTCACGATCCACTTTTCGCGGCTTTCCTGATATGCGACGATCGCAAGAGGATCACGCAAGCACCACTTGTAACGGGCGTATTGGTAAACGTCGCTTGCAGTAATGGCCTTTTTGTCTACCAGCGCAACAAGCACGCTGTAAACGTCTGCCGCCGCGCCCTTGTCCTTCGGCTCTGCTTCCGTCAAAAATTCTTCTTCCGAAAGAAGAATGCCCCGGCGGGTTTTCCACAACCGATCATACCCGGCTTTCAATTCTGCTTCGGTCTGGTAGTTGTACCCGCGATCAAGCACGAATTTTTCAAACTCGTTCAATTTGCTGTAATCCGTTGTTTCGCTTCTGATCTTCTGCGCCAGCAAGTCCCCATAATGCGGCGGCTCTTCCGCGGCGGTTTCCGTCGCCCGCTCGTTTTCGTCATAAATCCGGCTTTCCGGGTGCTTGTCGCTCCAAAACTCCACGCGCCCGCCGTCGTTCACTTCATAGAAAACGCCGTTTTCTTCCGTGGCGTAGGTCTTGCGGATCACATTGCCTTCAAGCGTGGAATTCTCTTTGTACTGCACGCCATAGAGAACTTCGGCTTTTGCGGCTTCGTATTCTTCAAAAGTAACGTGTTTCATTTTTGCGCCCTCCCTTGATTTTCCGGCCTGTTTATGGTAAAAAAATAAATGCGTCCGGATCGTTCCGCGCCCCTTCGGGCGGGTTCGTGTCCTTTCGCATTTAATATTACAACTTACAT
>NZ_JAWXXL010000123.1:0-780 GCF_034334985.1 Acutalibacter intestini
CTGGATGGGCTGGAGAATCATCCAATGATGTATGATGACAGACTGGTACGGCAGGTGCTGGAGTGCGTGGTGGTGGAGTCGAAGGAAAGGATTAAGGTAATATTTGTGGGAGGGTTGGAAGTTGAGCAGGCTATTGAAAAAGCGTGAGAGTTCGGATACGCACACAAATTTGGCGAAAATATCTTTTTCGTATCCGCCTCACATCTAAGGACGGTTATTCTGATACAATGGGTATCGGGATAACCGTCCTTGATTTTTACCAAAAGTCACTGAAAACGGCTGTTCCTCAAACATTTTTGAAAAAAGGCCCACCGCTGACTGGACAAATTTCCAGACCAGCGGCGGGCTTTTTTGCGTTTCTGGGGCATTGGATATAGGGTTATCGTGGATTTATTGGTTATCGTGCTTTTATTGGGGCTATCGTTAAATTTAAAACATCCCTGGTTGCGCTATTCACGGCGAAACCAGGGACATTTTTTTAGCCCTCAATGGCAATCAGGTTCTTCTGTTCAATCTGGGCCACCTGGCTCACCTTGGGGATGAACAGGCGCAGGATGCCGTCCTCGAACTTGGCGTGGATGTCCTCCTGTTTGACCTTGTCCCCCACATAAAAGCTGCGGCGGCAGGAGCCGATGAAGCGTTCCCGGCGCAGATACCGTTTGTTCTGGACGCTGTCGTGGTGGGTCTGCTCCACCGTGGCGCTGATGCAGAGGTAGCCGTCCTTCAGCTCGGCGGCGAGGTTTTCCTTGTGGACACCGGGCAGGTCGATGTCCAGCTCGT
>NZ_JAWXXL010000124.1:0-774 GCF_034334985.1 Acutalibacter intestini
TATTACTAAACTCCGTCAACAAATCTCTCAGTGCCGACGGCATAATCTGTTCCGCTATTTCCTCACTTTTATATCCGTAGCTGCCGCCCGGCTGTGGTTCCTCAAGAAGATCGTCTTGAAAGCGGAATACCCCCTGAGAGAACAAGCCAATCACAACAGCGGCAACAAAAATCAAGTAGGGAATGGATTTTACAATCTTTTTGATTTCCCGCAACAACAGCATTACCATTCACCCCCCACTTCACCCAAAATCTCACGAACGCCGCTGGTGTGTAGATACAGCATATATGCGTCCTCAATATTCGGCTCACACGCCTTGGCGCCCTGCATCAAGGTGTCTGCAATAAAGCGGATGTGAACCTTGTTTCCCTGGGTGTGCATACTGGTGATGGAGAGCTGCCTTTTCAGCTCTGGAAGCTCCCGCTTAGAAGCGGTCATGGTAAACACTCTGCCTTCTGCTTCCTGCAAAAGCGCGTCCACCGTGCCATTGTAGATGACTCTACCCTCGTTGATAATGGCGATATCCTCGCAGGTGGCCTCAATGTCCCCTACAATGTGGGTGGACAAAATCACAATCTTATCCTCTGCAATCTCAGACAGTAGGTTTCTGAATCGGACACGCTCCTCCGGATCCAGCCCGGCGGTGGGTTCGTCAACAATCAATACCTTGGGGTTATTGAGCAGCGCCTGGGCGATTCCAAGACGGCGTTTCATGCCGCCGGAAAGCGCCTTCACCTTTTTGTCCCGGTGCTCTGTCAGATTCACTTTTTTGAG
>NZ_JAWXXL010000125.1:0-749 GCF_034334985.1 Acutalibacter intestini
TCAATGCCCTGGGCCACCCTCTCCACGCTTTCGCGAGTGCCCATGTACTTCACCAGATTTGTGGCCGAGCGCTTTGGAGAATTCCTCATATACCTGCTGGTGACAATAATTTTCGCCGTGATCAGTCGCCCCCGTTCTGCCACTCGTCAGCGTCCTCGAAGGTCAGAATCCCATTTGTCCGCGCTACCTCCTGGGCGACATTGAGCCGCAAAGTTTCAAAAGTATCCTCTGGAATATCATTGACCGCCGCAGTGATGTTACTGATAATCCCCATCTCTACCGCCAGCTTGAACAGCATCTCGCACACATCTTTGCCGAGGGAACGCACCTCGCTCTTGATTGCTCCCGCCAACATGGGAGCCAAGTAATTGATGTTTTTCTGCTGTCGAAGATACCCGATATAGAACTCAACCGCCTTGCAAATAAAGTCACCCTTCGAGGTAGCATTAGCCGCCGAGAGCATTTCCTCTATCTCCTCGACCATTGACGGCCGCATCCAGTACGCATATTTTTGCTTTTTCTCGCTCAAAAGCTCTCCTTTCTGACCGACCCCTGATTTCAGAGGCCGGTAATCCCTGATTTTTCCTTACCGACCGGCTCTGCCGGGCGATGTCACCTGCGCGGTAGACACCGCGCTTTAACCTGCTTGTCTTTTTGACCGTTTCCTGCGCCCTGTTTTGCCGGATAAACTTGCAACCCTCTGCATATTTGGTGCGGTTTCTGTCTCCTGCCGAAACTGCTCTCACAAA
>NZ_JAWXXL010000126.1:0-747 GCF_034334985.1 Acutalibacter intestini
TTTTTTGTACGGCATCCCCTCGGAGCGGCAGATCGAGGTACGGTGTGCGGACAGCAATGCGTTTCGTTGGTATCTTGGAATAGATTTGGATGAACGAGTGCCAGACCACAGTACGATCAGCCAGCTGCGGCGGCGGAAGCCTGCGTTTCGGAAGGTGTTCCGGCGTCTGTTTGAGGAAGTGGTGCGCCAGTGCGTGGAAAAAGGTCTGGTGAGCGGACGGCTGGCGGTGACGGACTCCACCCATGTCAAGGCCAACGCGTCCAGGGCCTCGGAACAGGAGGTAGATGCGCTGGAAGAGGCGGGGAACTATTGGGAGCGGCTGGACGCCTATGAGGAGGAGGGACTGGAGGAGCTGAAACGGCAGACAGGGCAGCGCCGGGCGAAGCGGACAAAGCAGGTGAAAAAGGACAAGCGCAGTTCCCGCAAGAAGGTGAGCAGTACCGACCCGGAGTCGGGCTACATGAAGCGGCCCGGCAAGCCCAGCGGTTTTTATTATCTGTCTCACCAGACAACCGACCCGGACTACGGTATCATCACTGCTGTAACCGTGACGCCGGGGGATGTCCATGACTCACGGCCCTATTTGGAGCAGTTGGAGTACGTCCATAAACATGTTGTGCCGCTGCAAGCCGCTGCGGCGGACTCCGCCTATGACTTCCCCCTGGCACACCGAGCGCTGGAAGAACTGGGCATCGACTTCTTTGTCGTGCCACAGCCCGCCCATGACCGCACGAAAGCTGAACTGAA
>NZ_JAWXXL010000127.1:0-746 GCF_034334985.1 Acutalibacter intestini
CCGCCTGAAAAGAAAAAGGAAAGCCGCTTGCAGGCGTTACGGGACGAATAAATGCCGTTTGCAAACTACATTTACGAATATTTTTCAGGCATTCAGACGGGAAAATATACGGTTGGCAAGTGGGTTCGGCTGATTTATGAAATTGTCATTGCAGGGCTTGAACGCGGGAAATATTTCTTCAACGCGAAGAAGGCAAACAAGGCAATTCGCTTCATAGAAAATTTTTGTCACCATTGCGAGGGCCGGGACGATCTTTTGAAGCTGGAAGTGTGGCAAAAGGCTTGTGTTTCCGTGATCTTCGGGATTGTGGACGCGGACGGCTTGCGCGTGTTCCGCGAAGTCTTCATTGTCATAGGCCGGAAGAACGGAAAGACGCTTTTTGCTTCGGCGGTGATCGCGTACATGGCCTATTTAGACGGCGAATATGGAGCAAAAATATACTGCCTTGCGCCGAAGCTGGAACAAGCAAACATTGTCTATGATAACTTCTTCCAGATGATAAAGAAGGAACCAGAGCTTTCGGAGCTGTCCAAAAAGCGGCGTTCCGATATTTACGTTGAAGAAACAAACACCGTTATAAAGCCGCTGGCCTTCAACGCGAAGAAATCAGACGGCTTTAACCCGCATTTGGTTGTCAATGACGAAGTGGCAAGCTGGCGCGGCGACGGCGGGTTGAAGCAGTATGAAGTTATGAAATCCGCGCTTGGCGCGCGGCGGCAACCGTTGATCCTGTCAATCAGCACGGC
>NZ_JAWXXL010000128.1:0-744 GCF_034334985.1 Acutalibacter intestini
ACCTGACTGCGTATCTGCTTGAGCCCTTCTTTTCCCACTTTCCGCAAATCGATATATTCCATATCCCTATTATATCACTCTTCCTCTCTTTTTCCTAGCTTTTTGAGCGGGAGTAATAAATCCGGCGCCATCATCGGAAACAGTCAGATACAGGTATCCATCCTGCGACTCTGCCGACACCTTAATCTTTTCCTTTGTAAACCGCACTGCGTTGGCAAGGAGATTTTCATATACCCGCATTACAATAGCGGCGTCTATATTCAAATAAGAATCCCTGTCTCCGATAACTTCATGGGAAAACCCTTTCCCATTGCGTACAGCCTCCCCCGTTTCCTCTAATTGCTTACAAAGAGCCTCCAACGTTATGGATTGACGGACGATTTCAATATCCTCCAGCCGCTGCAGTTCTCCCATGGTCTGCACATACTCTTCCAACCTTACGATATGCCGGTGCATCATCTCTGAGGTATCACTCACTTTTTCTGCGGTCATTTTGGGCGCATATTGCCTCAAAAGCTCACTCTGTCCCTTGAGAACCGTCAGCGGTGTCCGCAAATCATGAGAGAATGCCGCATTCAGCCTTTTGCGTTCCTCCATCTGCCGCCACATCTCTTCATGGCTTTCTTGCAATGCCTGCCGCATCTTCTCAAAGGAAGAGCACAGCTTTCCCATTTCGTCCTCTTTATCGTAAACAATTTTGAAATCTAAGTTGTTATCGGCAATCTGGCCGGCGGCATGATCCAG
>NZ_JAWXXL010000129.1:0-736 GCF_034334985.1 Acutalibacter intestini
TTTCAGGGAAAGGAAGCAGTTTTCTACCAAATGACGCAGCTTATAGAGATATTTATCATAGTCACGCTGTTCTTTGCGATTCCTCTTGGGCGGAATCACAGGTTCCATCCCAGCTGAAACCGCATAGGCCAGGATATCATTTGTGTCATAGCCACGGTCTGCCAGCAGAGTTTCTGCGGAAATGCCTTCAATCAGGTGGACAGCTTCTTTACAATCTGCTCGGGTACCTTCTGTAATAAGCACTCGGACTGGCATACCATTCGCATCCACGGCCAGATGTATTTTGGTGTTGAGCCCCCTTTTGTCCTGGTCATATCCTGATTGCCACCTTTAGCTCCCGCCGCCTGGGGATGCACTTTGATATGGCTGGCGTCGATCATCAGCCATTCATAATCCGGTTCATCTATCAGGATTTCCAGAAGTTTTTCCCAAACACCTTTTCTGCGCCAACGAATGAACCGCTGATGAACGCTGCCCCACTTCCCATAATCGGGAGGCAAATCTCGCCAGGGCGCTCCGGTTCGCAATACCCAAAACACCGCATTGATAAATCGACGGTTATCCTGGGCGATCCCTCCCCACTGGCCTCGTTGTCCTGGTAAATGGGGTTCCAGCAACGACCACACTTGATCGCTTATGTCGTGTCTGTGATAAGAAGCATCCATCTTTTCCTCTCCTGTCTTTTTTGATGCTTCCATTCTATCACAATTCCTCTACCTTGTGTAGACACTATCTA
>NZ_JAWXXL010000130.1:0-714 GCF_034334985.1 Acutalibacter intestini
TTGCGCATAGAGCCAATCGTGCTGTTGGGAAGGGAGGATGAATAGTCGGTACTTGTTTTAGAAACTTATAGCAGTGTCAAAATTTGCACTGCAAAACAAAGAAAAGCGGTTCACGATTCAGCCAGCCACTTCTTGAATTCATCAAAGGCCATCTTACCAGCAGCGCACTCGTCGCGCGTGCCCTTTGCCGTGGCGCTCCAAGCATAGAACGCACCGGGACTGATCCGCCCCGCCTTAATCCAGTTAAAGCGTTTCTTGTATTCCCGGCGGTACTCCTTGAACAGCTCATCTGAGTTATTCTTTTCTGCCCAGCGTTTCCTCGCGCCGACTTCCCGGCAGGTGTAACCGTTTTCATCTACAGTGAGGTTGCAGAACTCCGCCGTGTTGCGCCGGGGGATAGCGAAGTATTTGCCGCAGTAGGAGCAGATGCGCATACGCTGTTCGCGCTTGACGCACTCGCGGATCGAGAACTCGACGAGGCTATAGATTGAGGTTGGGTGCAAAACTTCTGCAAAGGTTCCCTCGCCAGTTTGCTCATAGGTGGTGGAAATAGGCTGGAACTTGTAAGCATAAAGCGGTTGGTTTTTCTCCCTTCGGAGATAAGCTTTCAGCTTTTCCTTCACGGGTTTCTTCTTGCCGTCGTCGATATCCAGCACATCCTCAAACAGACGCATGATTTGTTTTTGGAGCGTGTCGATGTCACTAGGGATGTGC
>NZ_JAWXXL010000131.1:0-701 GCF_034334985.1 Acutalibacter intestini
AGAACCTGTTTAGTATCTAGCCAACCATCCGGTCCAGTGATAAAATAGAGGGGATGAGGGGGGAAGACAGGTGAGGAAAAGCTATCCAAGTGACATCAGTCGGAAACAATTTGAAGAAATACGCGAGGAATTGTCCAGAGTCAAAAAGCTAACACATCCCAGAAGCTACGACCTGTATGACATATTTTGTGCAGTTTTGTATCTGTTGAAAGAAGGATGCACATGGCGAGCCATCCCACATGATTTCCCTAAATGGCAAAATGTGCGGTATCATTACGACATATGGTCAAATCCAGATGAAAATGGAGTCAGTGTTCTTGACAGGGTTTTACGCAAACTGGTGGAAGCAGAGCGGGAAAAAAACGGACGCAAGGCACAAACAACAATGATAATTGTCGATTCCAAAAGCATTCAAAATGCTGATACCGCAGAAGAAAAGGGCTATGACGCGGGGAAAAAGTATCTGGGATAAAACTACATATTGGCGTGGACATTTTGGGGCTACCCCACGCAATTATGGTGACGACCGCCAATGTAACAGATCGAACCGGCGCAATTGATATGGTTGATTATTATTGTGATGTAACCGACCATCTGTCTGCGCTCAAAAAGATTATGGCAGATGGAGGCTACACCGGAGAAACATTTGCAAACTCAATCAAGGATCTTTCTGGTGCGGAGGTTGAGGTCGTTAAGCGCAA
>NZ_JAWXXL010000132.1:0-699 GCF_034334985.1 Acutalibacter intestini
TTAAGATTATCGGCACGCCGTATTATGACGCTACGGACTGGAATTTTATTCGGTTCGATTGTGCGGGCTGGCATTGGCTGATGAACAACGGCGGCATTTGCAAAGTGTACGACTAAAAAGAAGATCGGGCGCGGTGGAAGGCCGCCGCGCCCGACCTGAAAGGGGGGTGCGGTAGTGAAACTGGATAGCGCTTTTTCGCGTGAGATCAAGAAAATTGCAAACGGTGACGGAAGCCGTGAAGCAAAGTTTGTATTTAGAAAAAAGGTAGAGGCGGCAAAGAAGGAGCTTTCAACGCCCGAAGTGCGACGTGCATTTGGGGAGTGCTTGCAAAAGTACGGGCGCGTTCCGGTTGCAATCTGTACTGCCGTTACAATTATTGAGCGGCGGGACAGGCTGGAAGCCTGCACAATACGCTGGGCAACGGAAGTTTTGAAGCTATGGACAAACAGAAGTTTTAGCAATCTTCTGTTTGCTTACATCGACGACGGTTTACACCCGTCAAGAATAGAAGAATATGCAGGGGCGTTCATGCGGCTTACAACGGAAGAATGGTGGTGAAAATATGGCGGGAAGGTACAAATACCTGACGTTTGAGGATCGGCAGAAAATCGAAGTGTGGCACGCCCGCGGGGATCGCCCGCTTGAAATTGCCGCGCGGCTGGGCGTGCATACGGCGACGATCTACAACGAATTGAAGCG
>NZ_JAWXXL010000133.1:0-673 GCF_034334985.1 Acutalibacter intestini
CCTGACTGCGTATCTGCTTGAGCCCTTCTTTTCCCACTTTCCGCAAATCGATATATTCCATATCCCTATTATATCACTCTTCCTCTCTTTTTCCTAGCTTTTTGAGCGGGAGTAATACAATCAAAAAAGGAGAATCACTATGGAAACCAGGATTTTAGGCAAGGATCTGAAAGTCAGCGCTATCGAGCTACTCCGCTTTGTGGGGCCCTCTGTCTGATTTGCTGAAACAGCTTTCCGCGCTGGTGGAGCTGTGATTTGCTGGGGAGCGGTGCTGTGCCACTCCCCGGTTTTTTGTACTTCGGGTCAATGTGGAGCTGTTGACAAAGTGCCCCCAAATCGCTCGAAATATGGTATAATTAGAGCAGGGGGGGGGCAAGGAAATGCAGTTAAAATATCACATGGTAACGATAGAGGATTTGGTACCGGAAAATCATTTTCTGCGAAAATTGGAAGCGGCGCTGGATTTATCGTTTGTGTATGAGGAGACGGCTCACTTGTACAGCCGGAGGTATGGCCGTGCGCCCATTGACCCGGTAGTAATAGTAAAATACCTATTGCTGGGTTTTTTGTACGGCATCCCCTCGGAGCGGCAGATCGAGGTACGGTGTGCGGACAGCAATGCGTTTCGTTGGTATCTTGGAATAGATTTGGATGAACGAGTGCCAGACCACAG
>NZ_JAWXXL010000134.1:0-662 GCF_034334985.1 Acutalibacter intestini
TCGATCTTTCCGGCCTCCATCAGCCCGCACAATTTCTTCACCTTGCGGCGGGCGTTGCTCTTTGACTTCCGGCGCACCTTGCGGATCACCGCGCCCGTTTCCGTCAAATATGTATGGAAGCCTAAAAAATCAATCCCGTTTTTCAACGGGTATATGGCCGTTTTCTCATTCAGCGAAAGCCCTATTTCGTTTACACGTCTTTCAATCTCCTTCCAGCAATAGCGCAAATATTCCTTGTCTTCATGGATCAAATAAAAATCGTCCATATAGCGGCCATAGAATTTCACTCCCAATTTTTCCTTGATGAAGTGATCCAGCGGCGAAAGATAAAGCAGGGCGAAAAGCTGTGAAGATTGATTGCCGATCGGAATTCCTACGTTGCCTTCCGTGCTGTCTATAATCATGTCCAGCAACCACAAGCATTCGGGATCGTCAACATACTTTCGCACAAGCTCTTTCAAAACGTCGTGCCGGATCGAATAGAAGTATTTGCGAATGTCGCCTTTCAGCACCCAGCCGTCAACGCCCTTCTTCCGGTAAAATCGCCGCATGAACTCTTCCAGACGTTCAAGCCCGAAGTGTGTTCCTTTGCCTTCCTGCGACGCGTAATTATCCTTGATGAAGGACGGCAAAACCCGCGGCCCTAACACGTTGTCGCATAG
>NZ_JAWXXL010000135.1:0-656 GCF_034334985.1 Acutalibacter intestini
CGGTACTCCTTGACAGAACCGTCAATCAGCACGTCAAAGGGCCGGATGGTCTTGTCCGTCCACAGATAGCCGGTGCCGGGCTTGCTCTCGGCCAACTCATACGAGCCATAGGGCAGGGCCCGCACATCGGATTGGGCTATACCATCTTTCACTTCGATTGTAAGGCACACCTCGTCCGGCTGGTACAGAGCACCGTTTACATACACGGCGTTGCGGCTCTTGTTGGTAATCTCAAAGAGCGTACCGTCCAGACTTGCCATGCCCAATGGGGTCAGCAGCAGGGATTCCAAATCCCGCTTTTCAATGAGAACGCCGCCGCGAACCACCTCATTGTCCATGAAGAAGGGGTAAATCTTGCCGTTCTCCGTAACCTCCACCTGTTGGTCGGGAGCCGTGTTGAGCATGGATTCATTGGTGGCGCTTTCATGGAGGATATAGGTCCCATATGGCAGAGCATCGGGAGCAGTGCTGGCCTTGCCCTCGCTGTCGGTGGTCAGGGTCAGGGTAACCTCGCCGGGGGCAATGCTCTTGTCGCCCACGATGACCGGGTTCTTGCTGTCGTTGATGATTTCAAATTGGATGCCGGAAAAATCCGCGTTGCCCTGGGGCGTGCTACCGGTGATACTGTCCCGCTTTTCAACGGCAATGCCGCCCCG
>NZ_JAWXXL010000136.1:0-627 GCF_034334985.1 Acutalibacter intestini
GTGCTTCGTCCGGATTGTAGCGATCCACTTCTACAAGATCGGTTGTCAACTGCACCATGCGGGCGCGCTTCTTTTCCCGATAAATGGTGCTAACGTGTACGTGCAATCTATCCGCGATCACCTGCGGCTTTTCCCCGGCCAGCAATGCGGCTTCCAGCTTGTAGCGGTCTGTTTTTGTTAAATGGCTGAAATAGTGTCCCATCTTGTAAACCTCCATAAAACAGAAAAACGGGGGCGGTTTCCCGCCCCCTGCGCCTTCACTCTTCTAAAAATTTATCTATTGCCCGTTTGATAACCTGTGCTTGCGGTATTCCCATTTCCGCGCACTTTTTCTTGAATGCCGCCGCTTTATCTTTCGGAACGCTTGTTGAAATAAGGGTATATGTTTTTTCGTTATACCGCCGCTTTACCTCTGTTGAAGTATGGGTTTTCCTTTTTTCTGCCATGCTTCACGCCTCCTTTTATGGGATTATACCATACTAATATTAGTATGTCAATATGGGACACGAAAATAAATGCGAAAAAATGCAGAAACGGCGGGTTTTCCCGCCGCTTTTTCATTCTTCCAGCCCTACAAGCCATTGCATAGACACGCCAAGCACCTTTGAAAGCACCATCAATTCATAA
>NZ_JAWXXL010000137.1:0-623 GCF_034334985.1 Acutalibacter intestini
GACATTGCCGATCCAAAATCATCATATTTCACCGCGTTTATCGCGGAAAGCGCGTCCGTTGTGGTGCTAATTTCGCCGTTCAGGTTTGTTAAAGCCTTCATGCCCTCAACGCCTAAATCTTCCCACATTGTCCCGAACAAGGCAACGCCCGCCGTGTTCTGTGCTAAAGGATCGTCCATAGCAAAAAGGGCGGCTGTCACGTCTTCAAACGCTTTTGCCGCCTGATCCCCGCCAGCGGCAAAAGCCGCCGCCGTTTCTTCTGCATTTACTCCAATATCGGCAAACGCCTGCATGGTGCCGTCCGATCCGTCTTTTACCCTGATCCCGAATTCCTTTACAGCGTCGCCCAGCTTGTCAACGGAAAACGTGCCAGCACTTGCGCCGTTTGCGAAACTGTTAAACATATCTTCCGCGTCAAGTCCAAGCGTTTTGAAATGCACGGAATATTCGTTGATACTGTCCAGCAAGTCCCCGTTTTTATCAAGGCCGTTTTGCGCACCCTGTGCAATCAGGTTAAACGCGTCTTCGCCGGACATTCCGAACTGATCCATAAGCATATTGACGGCGCGCATTTGCTCTTGTATGTCATATCCGAAGGTATCACGCAACATAAGGGCGTTTTG
>NZ_JAWXXL010000138.1:0-601 GCF_034334985.1 Acutalibacter intestini
TGCCCGGCAAAAAAATGGTGGGGGACGTGGCCAGGACCCGCATGGTGCCAGAGGGCTCCGACGCCATTTCTCCCGCCCCCCACCACGACATCTACTCCATTGAGGATTTGCGCCAGCTGGTGTTTTCCCTGAAAGAGGCCTCCGGGTATCAAAAGCCGGTGATCGTCAAGGTGGCGGCAGTGCATAATATTGCCGCCATAGCCAGCGGCGTGGCCCGGGGCGGGGCGGACATTATCGCAATAGACGGCTTCCGGGGCGGCACCGGCGCGGCGCCCACCCGGGTTCGGGATAATGTGGGCATCCCCATCGAGCTGGCCCTGGCGGCAGTGGACCAGCGCCTGCGGGACGAGGGCATTCGGGGGCAGGTCAGCCTGGTGGCCGGCGGCAGCATCCGCAGCGCGGCAGATGTGGTAAAGGCCGTGGCGCTGGGGGCGGACGCCTGCTATATCGCCACGGCGGCCATGCTGGCCATGGGCTGCCATCTTTGCCGCACCTGTCAAACCGGGCGCTGCGCCTGGGGCATTGCCACCCAAGAGCCGGAGCTGGTGAAACGGCTGGACCCGGACGCCGCCGCCAACAGACTGGTGAACCTGATGACAGC
>NZ_JAWXXL010000139.1:0-595 GCF_034334985.1 Acutalibacter intestini
GTCAGCCACCCCTGCTTTGCATCCTTGGAATAGACCAGCAGGTGCATATGCGGATGGTGCGCGGTATTGTGAAATGCTCCGTACCATTGCAGGTTACTGATGTCGATTTTCTGAGCCTCGGCCAACTCGGTGACATTGCGCCGCACCAATTCACGCCATGCCTCGGCCCTGTTATAGCCCAACCGCTCCGCATCCTCACGGTGTAAGCTGATGACGTGTGTCCAGATAATCCCCCTGTGCTGACCCACTTCCTCGGCGACCGAATCCAAATCTATTTTGTCATCGGTCTGACTAAAAAGGCCATGACTTCCAAGCTTTTCCACCCCATGGCACTCTGCCATATAGCTGACCAGCTTGTCCAGTTCGCCAATGCGGTCAGCGTTGCGCTCAATAAAAGCATCGATGAACTCGCTTGTGTTGCTCCTGGTGGGAGAACTCTCGTAGTCATGGTACTCACCATAGTCCTTGGCAGACGAGTCAAACTTGATGATGTCCTGCACCAACCTCTGCTGCCGAACGGTGGCGGGTGAGTTATCAATGCCCTGGGCCACCCTCTCCACGCTTTCGCGAGTGCCCATGTACTTCACCAGATTTG
>NZ_JAWXXL010000140.1:0-593 GCF_034334985.1 Acutalibacter intestini
GCCGGGGCTATGTGGTGGTGGAGATAAAAGAAACAATTGCATACAGCCCCCCGCCAATTGGGGCGGGGGAAGGGCAATAGGAGCCAACTACCGAGGGAAACTTCGGTGGTTGGCTCTTTTTTTATTTAAAATTATGGGTGAATTTAGATTGTCTCTTTAGACGTTCTTATATGTCGGTATAGCCCGTATTTTCGGGCTTTCCCGGCATTTTAGATATGGGGAGAAGTTCTTATATGCCCTCAAAACCTTTTAGGTTTTCCCTCTGGGTGGTAGTAAAAGAAGTCGTAAATCCGTGTGCGGCTATGCTGCAATCAGCCTTTCCATTTCAGCCTTTGCGGAAGCGAATGTTGCGTGTGCGTAATAGTTCAGCGTCATAGTGATGTTGGAATGTCCCATGATATACTGTAACGCTTTCGGGTTCATTCCGGCATTGGCTAAGTTGGTGCAGAACATGTGCCCTTATGTTATTACTCTTCCGCCGAAAGATAGGAAAGAAGCGGATGGAGGAAAAAACGAATAACCCGAGAGGGATTATGCTGGAGCCGACGCATAAATGAATGAATGTTATGAGAGATATCCTGCGCCGTATAAGG
>NZ_JAWXXL010000141.1:0-590 GCF_034334985.1 Acutalibacter intestini
TGTTGCGCTCATACACACCACTTGCGCCGGACGCGCCGCAATGATACCCGCGGGCGATCAAGGCGGCTTGCAGGGCCTTCACGTCTTCGCCCTTCATAAGCGGTTTTGTAATTTTCAGGACGCGGGCAACCGCCCAGCCTTCCGCAGCGGGGGCTTTTTCCTCTTCCGCGGCTCCACCGCCGCCAGCTTTGGGGGCGGCCTGCGCCGCTCCCTCTTCGCTCTGTTCCGGAATATCGCCGTTCTGATCCGGCGCATGGGCGGCTTGTTCCGTATTTTCGCCGCTTCCACCCGATCCGTTATCCGGCGCGCCGCTTTCGCCCACGGCCCCGCCGTTTCTGTTATCGGCTTCGGCGGTTTTGTCTGCCTTCGGCTTCCGTCCCGGCTTCTTCTTCGCTGTGGTCTGCTTTTCGCTCATTGTGTGCAACCTCCCTTAAAGAATATGCCCCCGCCGCCGAAGCGAACGGCCAGCGGGGGCGCGGGCTTTATGTACGCTGTTCCGTGTGCGTCTTCGGAAGGGCGAAAACGGCGGCTTCAATCGCGCCATCAACAATTTTCTTCATGTCGCCGTCAAGCTCCACCCCCGCCGCGGC
>NZ_JAWXXL010000142.1:0-589 GCF_034334985.1 Acutalibacter intestini
TCTAAGGGTGGAAAACTGAGGAAGCCCCCGCCATTTTGGAGCGCGCGTCAAGGGAAGACGCCGTGGTTTATTGGGGGGACGAAACCGGGGTGAGCAATTGTGAGACGGTGGAACGGGGATTCGCCCCCAAGGGCCGGCCACCGGTTCTGCCGGTGGAAACAAAGCGGGAACGGGTCAATATGCTTTCGGCAATCAGCCGCGAGGGCCATGTGAGGTTCATGGTCTATCAGGACGCCATGAACCAGGGGCGGCTGATCCAATTTATGCAGCGTTTGATCCGCACGTCTGAGCGGAAAGTGTTCCTGGTTTTGGATAACCTGAAGGTTCATCATGGCAAACTTGTTAAGGCTTGGCTGGAGAAGAAAAAGGCGCAAATTGAGGTGTTTTTCCTTCCGCCTTATGCACCGGAATACAATCCGGATGAATACCTGAACCACGCGCTGAAGCTCTCTGTGCATACTGGGAATCTTCCTTATACGGCGCAGGATATCTCTCATAACATTCATTCATTTATGCGTCGGCTCCAGCATAATCCCTCTCGGGTTATTCGTTTTTTCCTCCATCCGCTTCTTTCCTATCTTTCGGCGGA
>NZ_JAWXXL010000143.1:0-577 GCF_034334985.1 Acutalibacter intestini
GAGATCAAGATGATCATTGATGGGAAAACATCGAAAACACCATTGCTTGAAATGCTTGAAAAGAAACGGCAGGCATGGCAGGAAGCAATAGATTCTGCGAAATACAAAGAAGAATGTCTGGATAACATTATTCGTAATTTGCAAGGTTCTCAAACCGCGGAAAAAATAACCGTAATGACAGAAGAAGAAAGAGCATGGCTGCTGGTAAAAATGGTATGTATTGAAGATGTCAAAGGACAGAAAGTTCTGAGCGAAGCATTGTGGGTGTAAGGCAATGTGTGTAGGGCTTTAGCACAACTTTACATTTAGCGCTTATATTACTTGTAAGAACGGCGATAGCAAAGCTAATGTTTATCTCGAATGCAGCGAGAGTCCAATTCAGAATGTGATTTACATTACTTTGCCGTTTGGGGTTCTATTGGCTGTGGGGGCTTTCTGTGATTATGGTTTATCATGGCTTGCGCATAGAGCCAATCGTGCTGTTGGGAAGGGAGGATGAATAGTCGGTACTTGTTTTAGAAACTTATAGCAGTGTCAAAATTTGCACTGCAAAACAAAGAAAAGCGGTTCACGATTC
>NZ_JAWXXL010000144.1:0-565 GCF_034334985.1 Acutalibacter intestini
CATGGATACTCATACGCACCTCTCCTTTATTCTCCGCTGGCCCCATAGTTTGCCAGCACTCTTGCCGACGGGTCGTCTACTTTACAGCCCTCCCATTCCGGATTGGGCATCCAAAAACCGCCTGCGCGCGGTCCCAGGCTAGGGCTTGTTTGAAACATCGAAAACACCGTCTTTTTGCCCAGAAGGGGTCCTCTTCTGCGTCGAAAATCCTCGTAATACGCAAGGATTCCTTGCGGTTTTTTCCTTGAAGCTGGCCGATTCTGGACAAAAATCCGTCATTTCCTCTATTTTCAAACAAGCCCTAGTACCGTGTTTCTCGAACAACGCCCGATATAGCCGGGCTTCTTTCGTAAAAGGCCGGGCGTGGGGATAGGGCCTGCCGTTTGTTTTCAGCGCCCCGCCTGTGTAAAGCCCCCTCTGGGCATACGCCTTCAAATCGTCCGCCCTGTTTTTACCTTACGCTGAAAAGTATATCGCCGTAGCTGGGATAGGGCCAGAACTCCTTGGCCGTAATAGTCTCGGCCCGGTCGCATACCGCCCGCAGCGCCTTCATGCGCTTTAAGAG
>NZ_JAWXXL010000145.1:0-550 GCF_034334985.1 Acutalibacter intestini
TACCTGACGTTTGAGGATCGGCAGAAAATCGAAGTGTGGCACGCCCGCGGGGATCGCCCGCTTGAAATTGCCGCGCGGCTGGGCGTGCATACGGCGACGATCTACAACGAATTGAAGCGCGGCTACGTCGGAGAGCTGGACAGCAGGCAAAGGGAAATCTACAAAGCGGAGCGGGCGCAAGCAACCGTTCAGGAGCATTTCAAGCGGCGGGGCCGGACGGCGGCCACGGCTGGGAAGGGAGGTTAAGACCGTGACAGAGTATGAACGGATCACAGAAAGCCCGCAGGCGTTGGCGGCCTTCCTTCGGGGGTTGTCCGTGATAGAAGCACCGTGGGACGCGGCCTTTCAAAAGCGGTATTGCGCGGAGTGCGCCGCCACGGATTGCGACGCTTGCCCGAATGAGGCATACCGGAATAATCCGGCGTGGTGGTTGGCGCAGACGGCCACGGACTAAAGAAAAGGAGCTATTCAAACTATGGTTAAATTCCTTATCGGCGGTTCGCCTTGCACGCATTGGAGCATAGCGCAAAGCAAGAACCGCGAAACGGCG
>NZ_JAWXXL010000146.1:0-550 GCF_034334985.1 Acutalibacter intestini
TACCTGACGTTTGAGGATCGGCAGAAAATCGAAGTGTGGCACGCCCGCGGGGATCGCCCGCTTGAAATTGCCGCGCGGCTGGGCGTGCATACGGCGACGATCTACAACGAATTGAAGCGGGGCTACGTTGGGGAGCTGGACAGCAGGCAAAGGGAAATCTACAAAGCGGAGCGGGCGCAAGCAACCGTTCAGGAGCATTTCAAGCGGCGGGGCCGGACGGCGGCCACGGCTGGGAAGGGAGGTTAAAACCGTGACACAGTATGAACGGATCACAGAAAGCCCGCAGGCGTTGGCGGCCTTCCTTCGGGAATTGCCCGTATTAGAAGCCCCGTGGGATCAGGCTTTCCAAAAGCAGTATTGTGCGGGGTGCGTTTCCACAGATTGCGACACTTGCCCGAATGAGGCATACCGGAATAATCCGGCGTGGTGGCTGGCGCAGACGGCCACGGACTAAAGAAAAGGAGCTATTCAAACTATGGTTAAATTCCTTATCGGCGGTTCGCCTTGCACGCATTGGAGCATAGCGCAAAGCAAGAACCGCGAAACGGCG
>NZ_JAWXXL010000147.1:0-546 GCF_034334985.1 Acutalibacter intestini
TTCCACTTTTTTCTCACCGTTTACGGTAGCCGTGGTCTTAATCTCCGGCTTCTCGCTGAAGGTCACAGTCTGGTCCTTGTCCTCAATATCGGCATGGGTGCAGACCTCCAGCTTGTCCCGGTACAGAGTTTCAAAGACAACGACGGTCTTGCCTGCCAGCGCGGACGCGTCAAAGGTAAAGGGAATGTCAATAGTCCCTTCCTCCTTGCTGGCCCGGAAGGTGGCCTCGGCAGTGATTTCCTTGTCATTCACCATCAGCGGTTTGCCAGTAGCCTTGTCCATGAGTACGCCCTTGACCGTGTACTCCTTGCCCGGAATCAGCCCGAAGTATTTCACTGTGTCAACGATGGTAATTTCGCCAACAGGCTCGGCAGTGTGCTCGCCGTTCACGGTGGCAGTAGTGCCGATTTTCGGCTCGGTAAACTCCACAGTCTGGCCCTCGTCCTCTATGTCCGCATGGCTGGCAACCTTGCTCTCACCCTCGTACAAATCCTCGAACACCACCACGGATTTGCCCGCCAGTGCGCTGGCGTTAAAGGTGTAACT
>NZ_JAWXXL010000148.1:0-545 GCF_034334985.1 Acutalibacter intestini
GGCGAACTGCTGGCAGAGCGGCGCCCCGCCAGCGCCGACCTGGTTATTGGCGTGCCGGACTCGGGCCTGGACGCGGCCCTGGGCTTCAGCAGGGCATCTGGAATCCCTTATGGCATGGGGCTCATTAAGAACAAGTACATTGGCCGCACATTCATCTCTCCAATCCAGGCCCAGCGTCTGGACCAGGTGCGCATTAAGCTAAGCCCCATAGAGTCTGCGGTGAAGGGACAGAGGCTGGTGCTGGTGGACGACTCCATCGTGCGGGGGACCACCAGCGGGCGCATTGTCAAGCTGCTGCGGGAGGCAGGCGCCAAAGAGATACACCTGCGGGTGTCCTCGCCGCCGTTTCTGTACCCCTGCTACTATGGCACGGACATCGACTCCCAAGACCACCTGATTGCGTGCAGGCATACAGTAGAGGAGACTGCCGCCATCATCGGGGCGGACTCCCTGGGCTATCTGCCGGTAGACGCCCTTGACCGGCTGGCGGGGAGCCCCGGTATTTGCTCCGCCTGTTTCAGCGGGCGGTACCCAACCCCCATTCC
>NZ_JAWXXL010000149.1:0-539 GCF_034334985.1 Acutalibacter intestini
GACACCTCACATTCTCAGGGATTAGCTCCGTAAAGGCCAGCCCGCCAATGAGATGAAAGGTCATCCGGGAATTATCCATGACCGTGATGCTCTGGACAATTTCCTCGAATAACGCTTGGCTAAATGGTGTACCCGGCACATATCCGTCCAGGGTATCGTCCAGCGACTTCAGCGTGTATATCAGTTCGTCATCTTCGTCCTCGGCCAGGGCCTTTTTTCGGTCGAGCCGCAGGGCATTGATTTTATTGCTGATTACCGAGGACTGGGCCGCAAAGTCAGTAGCGTTCAGAACGCCGTTGGTGTGGAGCCGGGCAACCACCAGATTCTGTGCGCTTAAATTAGCTATCTGATTGTCTATCTGCCGTATCTTTTCCTGGCTCTCGCTGCCATGATTCTGCATCACCTCCAGTTGTTGGATGAGCGTGCCCAGCAGGTCTTGCCGGTGGGAGGCCAGCTTATCTGCCATCAAGCAGAAGGTGTCGAAAACGGCATTTTCTCTGACACGTCTACTTTTGCAATTTGTGGCTCCAGCAGCCTTG
>NZ_JAWXXL010000150.1:0-527 GCF_034334985.1 Acutalibacter intestini
ACAGTCTGGCCCTCGTCCTCTATGTCCGCATGGCTGGCAACCTTGCTCTCACCCTCGTACAAATCCTCGAACACCACCACGGATTTGCCCGCCAGTGCGCTGGCGTTAAAGGTGTAACTCAGCTCAAGCGTACCGCTCTCGGCCTTGGGAGTAAACTCTTTCTCTGCCGTGACTTGCTTGCCGTCCACGGTCAAAGGTTCGCCGGTTGCCTTGTCCATGAGAATACCAGACAGCTTGTAGGTTTTGCCTACCGTCAGGCCGGAGTAGCGCACGGTGTCCACAATGGTGACTTCGGACAGCGGCTCACTGTTCTTCTCACCGTCAACCGTGGCTGTGGTGCCGATTTCCGGGGTCCCCTCCTTGCTGTCGTCAATGGTGCCCAGCTCGATTACCGTGCTGTCCCGGCTAATGAAAATGTTGGGGACTGTCACCAGGGCATAGCCCTTGTTGCCCTCGCAGCGCAGTTCCTCGAGCAGATAGTAGTCATAGGGAAGGGCACAAAGACCATCCTGGGTTTCCACCATCCA
>NZ_JAWXXL010000151.1:0-526 GCF_034334985.1 Acutalibacter intestini
AGCGTTTCACAAGCTGGATAAACTGGTCTGTTTTCAGCTTATCAGCGTTCCAGCTTTCAATCTGCCTTTGCCATTCCGCTATGGACGTTTCAAGCCCGGTCTGTTCCTCGTCATATTCAGCAAGAAGCCGGGTAAAATGTTTGTCGGGTATCTTGCCCGTGGCGTTGCCCTCGTACAGCTTTTTCACAAGCCCGTCCAGCTCTTTGTGCCGCTTCTGTGCTTTGCTGATTTTCTGCTTACATTCCTTGACGGTTTTCTCTTGGTTCTGGTCGGACGCTTCCCGGACACGCTCGGTAAATTCTTTTTCATTGTGCCGCACATACCAGCTTACCCGCTGGATAACGGCAAGGATAGCGGCTTCAATCTTCGCCGTGGGGATATGGTGCATGGTGCAGTCATGGATTAAGTGGCGGTAGCCGGAACAGATAAAAGCGTCCTCAATCCATTTCCCTTGCACAAGGGTATAGCGGTGTGTGAGTTTAGAGCCGCAGTCGGCGCAGTAGAGAAGCCCGGTCAAGCGGTTCGG
>NZ_JAWXXL010000152.1:0-520 GCF_034334985.1 Acutalibacter intestini
TGCAATGCCTGCCGCATCTTCTCAAAGGAAGAGCACAGCTTTCCCATTTCGTCCTCTTTATCGTAAACAATTTTGAAATCTAAGTTGTTATCGGCAATCTGGCCGGCGGCATGATCCAGTATGGCGAGAGGTTTCTGCATATGCCGTTTGTAGAATAAAATGCTGGTGGCGACAATACAGAAAATGAAGCAAATGGGATATACGCCAATACTCAAAAAACCAAGAATATTATATATAGTCCGGTCTGCCGGCGTAAAATGATCCATTAAATTCAGTGGCGTCTGATAAGATATGCTTCCTTTCTGTTCATCGGCTGTTCTATCAAATCCAATCACCATTTCAGGATCGGATACGCCAAACTCAAATTGATATTGCTTATAAATTTGGGACTGCCCCCATTGACAACAGCTTGATAGAGCCAAGGATAACAGCAATGCAGAAACAATACAGACGAGCATAGACGTAGTAAAAGCCGTCTTTATCGACTTTCTTTTGAAAAACTCTGTTATTTTGCCCATTT
>NZ_JAWXXL010000153.1:0-519 GCF_034334985.1 Acutalibacter intestini
TTTCAGTGAGGGACGCATTGCGGGGTCCAGGGGCTGTTAAGTCCCTGGCGGGGTGCGGGGCAGAGCCCTGCGGCCTTATTCCTTGACCGTGGCGGCGCGAAAGAAGGAAAATCGGGTCCCCAAACCCATCCCCGGCCTCCCAGGAAAAGAGGCTGCACTAGACCCGCGCCGCCAAGAGAGAGCGCCTTTCGCCAGCGGAACGCTGCCGAAACAGCGGAAAGTCAGAAGCCGCCTTCCCCGGTGGCCCCTGCCCATATCAGCATAAATATTTTTTCGGCTGATAAGGGCCGTGGCCCGGGGCTAGTGCGCCCGCTTCGCGGGGAAAACGCCGGTGCTGTGCCGGAGGGGTGCTTTTTCTTGCAAGCACCCCTCCCCCGCACGCGGGTCCCCCTCCCCGCAATGCGCTTCTTAGCTAAAGGTCATGGGACTCTGTCCCACACCCTGCAAGGGGCTTTGCCCCCTTGACCCCTACCAGGAGAGCAAGCTCCCCTGGACCCCGCAATGTGTCTCTCTCTGGAG
>NZ_JAWXXL010000154.1:0-512 GCF_034334985.1 Acutalibacter intestini
GCAGCTCGTACAGCTTGGGCTTATCGCCGGAGCTGCCGGAACCGCCGCCCGCCTTGGCGGACAGAACGATTTTCACGTTGGCGTACACGTTCTCACGGTCGCCAGCGGTGCGGTTGTTCTGGGTGCTGTCGTCCTCATCCCAGTTGGCCTTGGTGATAACGGTGAGCCAAGCGGTCCAAACGTCGCCAACCTTAACAAAGCGGATGGTGTTGTTCACGCTGACGATGGGCTCGTCTTGGCCGTAAGTCCCGCCTGCGGACCAGGAATCGCCAGTCAGGTCCTCAATGCCAGTGGTCTGGGGATCTTCCACGCGCACCAGGCCGTTGCCATTGGCAAAGCGGGCATAGAAGTGGCTGGTGGTGTGGTGGGAAGTGTTCAGCCACTTGTTGTTACTAACAGGAATGTAGATCACCGCGTCGCCGTTGGCGTCCATGGTAATGCCCTGGGCCTCGCCCACGGTGCCGGCGCCGTCATGCGTTTGGGTGGTTTCTTCACGGTCGATAATGGCCACG
>NZ_JAWXXL010000155.1:0-506 GCF_034334985.1 Acutalibacter intestini
AGGATCGACAGTACCATAACCCCTGCATAATCGGAGAACAAACGGGCATATCCGCCGGTCACTTTATCGGAACTGACCGCAAGGTCGTACCGCTCTCTGGCCTCTTCATAGGTCAGGGGAACCGCCCCGTACCCAATCAGGGAATCCACCGTGTACTTGGAGCCGCCGCCCAAAAGATCGTCCGCCTGCCTCATCAGTTCCTTGAACCGGGCATAGTCCATGTCATCACGAACCGTGAATGTCCTTTTTTCCGGGCTGCTCTGCCGCTTCTCATCCGATCCGATGGTAAAGCCGCCGTTCCCGTCCTGCTGCATCCCGTCCCCGCCGATCTGGAAGGTGTAATTATCGGAACCTCCAGACGTTATCCCGGCTGCTTCCTGTAAAATTGTTTCCGTGTCAGCCCCTGTAATCTCAGAAAGGATTTCAGCCATCCTTTCCTGCTTGCCCTCGCTAAGCTTTACATGCTTGATAAATCCGATGGGATAGGTGGTATAGTTATTATTACT
>NZ_JAWXXL010000156.1:0-505 GCF_034334985.1 Acutalibacter intestini
CACTGCACATCCAGTACACGGTTCCACGCAGCAGTTGTCGGCGGAAGGTGCTCCCGCAGTCGGGGCAACGCAGGACACCAGACAGAATCGAGTTGTGTTCTTTCTTTGTTGTGGTAATTCTGGATTCCTGCAGCCTTTGTGCTGCCTGGAATACCTCCCGGCTGATAATGGGTGGGTTGCTGTTTTCCACATAATATTGGGCCTTTTCTCCGTGATTTCGCTTTTTGCGGAAGGGCACCGTATCCGTAGTGTACTCCTTTTGCAAAAGCGCATCGCCCATATACCGTTCGTTTTTGACCACATAGTCAACCGTAGTGTGATGCCATTTTTTCTGCCCATATCGCCGTGGAACACCCTCCGCATTGAGGATATTCGCAATATTTTGCTTGCCCACGCCTTGCAGGTAAAGGTCAAAAATCCGGCGAATCACAGCCGCCTCATCCTCTTTGACGACCATCTTCCCATCTACCATCTCGAAGCCATAGGCAGGAGCATTACAGTTGAA
>NZ_JAWXXL010000157.1:0-505 GCF_034334985.1 Acutalibacter intestini
TGGTCGGCCACCTCCTCTCTGCTGCCGGACTTGAACGCGCTGTTGCCGGAGAGGTTGCGGAGCAGGATTTTCCGCTCGTCTTTGAACTCGGCCCCGATAAAGCCCAGCCGGAGCAGGAAACACCGGAAGGCGTATTTGTCGTTGTCGGTGGACTTTTCCTTGGCGGTGATGCGTTTCTGGTTTCGAGCCATGTCGCAGAGGGCGGCGATCAGGTGGGTGTAGGTCTTGACCTCATCGGCATCGAGGTCCCGATCCCCGAACCAGGGGAAGGAGATTATGTCAGGCGTGACCTCCACCGGGAGGGCCTCCACACCCAGGGCCTTGCGGATGAGCCGCCCCTTGACGGTGAGGAGGCTGGTGAGGTTGACCAGGGCATCCGGGCCGAGGGTATTACTCCCGCTCAAAAAGCTAGGAAAAAGAGAGGAAGAGTGATATAATAGGGATATGGAATATATCGATTTGCGGAAAGTGGGAAAAGAAGGGCTCAAGCAGATACGCAGTCAGG
>NZ_JAWXXL010000158.1:0-502 GCF_034334985.1 Acutalibacter intestini
TTTTATTAATCAAGCGGAAGGGATTGCCAAAATTCAGCATCCCTTCCGCTTGATCCGTTAATCGATGAAAAAAGTACTCTTTGCATAACTGGAGAAATACCTTCAGCATCGGTTTTCCCGTTACGCTCTTGTAGTATGCCCCATAGGACAGCGGCTCTGTTTACCAGCTTTACACAGGTAACGCCATTGCCTGAACCATTCACATTCATTAGGAGGAATTTGAAATGAACGAACAAGTAGTCGCCAACCCGCTGGGGACCGAGCGGGTTGGAAAATTGATGATCCGCTAGGCCATTCCCAGCATTATTTCCATTGTGGTCAACTCGCTCTACAACATGGTGGATCAGATTTTCATTGGGCAGGGCGTTGGTTACTTGGGCAACGCCGCTACCAATATCATCCTGCCGCTCACCTCCATCCTGTTGGCCCTGGGCATGATGATCGGTGACGGAACGGCGTCTTACATGAGTCTGAATCTGGGAAAGGGCTGTAACGAGGACGC